>JAHFTY010000072.1 GCA_023265365.1 Acidobacteriota bacterium | reverse complement strand
TCTTGTGGGCAACATCAGCGCGGGAACGTCCGTTGGACGCAACCTTCTTTGCGGACTCAACACCCGTTTCGGCGTCGACCCGGCGATCAACGTCTGCGGAACGGTGGTGAACGGCGAATTCCTGACGCTCGCTCCGCTGTTTCGAGCCGACGCGGATCTGGGCGCGGACACCTATGCCGCCGGCGACGGTCTGCAGGATTTCGCGGCCGAGTACGACGGCAACATGCGCCGGGTGCTCACGGTGCCGGTCATCGATTCGGCGCTCACCGTACTGAACTTTCGCCAGTTTCTGCTGGAAATGTCACCCGTTTCCCCGACGATCGTACAGGGAGTAAACCCTGCCCTGAACACCGGCGCGTTTCGAGCGCAGTACATTGGCGCTCCGGTTCCCCTGCGATCGGGGTCCGTGGGCGGCACGTGCAGAGTGACGCTCGGCGTCGGAAGGGTGGTGCTGCATTAATTACCGGTCCCAACGCGGTCAGGCCGTGGTCGAATTGGCGTTACAGATCCCTCTGGTCATGATGCTGATGTTCGGATCGGTCCAGATCGGGCGCGTCTTTTACACCTACCACGCCCTGCAGAAAGCTTTGCGCGGCGGAGCCGGCCTGCTGGCGCGATCGGCGAACGTCGACTACTGCAACATCGACGACGCGGCAATCGCCGATGCCCGCAATTTCATGGTGTTTGGAAACCTGCAGGGCGAAGGAACTCCCGTTGTCGCCGGTTTGACTCCCGGCATGATTCAGATTCTTCCCGAACGTGGAATCAGCGGCAGTACCGGCGTGGCGGAATGCCTGTGCACCGAGGATGTGGAAAGCTGCAATACCGCGGCCGGCGGTCATGTCCCCGACTTCGTGGTGGTGAACCTCGGGTCGGGTTTCCCCATGACCGTGCCGTTTCCGTACATGAACCTGGGCACGATCAATCTGCACGTGTCCGTGCGGATGCCCGTGACGGGAGGCTGATCGTGCGTCATCGGGGACAGGCAACAATCGAGATGGCGATGGTGCTGGTGGCCGGCCTGCTTCCGCTCACGCTGGCCCTTACGGCATTTGCGGAAGTCACCTGGACCTACCACGCGCTGACCACGCTGACGCGGCAGGGCGCGCATTATGCGGCGACCCACTGCTGGACGGACAGCACCGGATCGAACGTGGTGACGTGGATGCAGGCGAACGCTCCGCCGTTTCCGGATCGGGCGCAGCTGGCATCGGGTGGAATCGAAATTCAGGTGAGCTACTGGACCCACGATCCGCTCACGCGAACGAGCGTGCCGTTCACGTGCGCGGGCGGATGCAGTCCGGACTGTGTGCCGGATTCGGTGACGGTCGGCATTGTGGGATACCAGTTCTCGCACTTCCTGTCGGGGCTTGGACTACAGCCGCTTCAGGTCCCGCCGTTCGCGACGACGGTGGAAATCGAAGGCGCAGGAGCCAACCCGGAAACCGCGGTCTCGACACCGTAAAAACTATGGCGATTCAATTAATCGTAGCCAGCAGGGAACCCCGCTTTCATGACTTCGTCCGCGAGCAGCTTGCGCGTCAAACCAACGCGGAGCTTGCGGCGGAGCTGCAGGACATGGGACCCAACCTGTCGGTGCGAATCCTCCAGGAACTGAATCCGCAGTCGGCCGTTCTGCTCGATGTGTCGAGTGATCCCGAGCAGGGACTCCGGACGCTGGAGCAACTGAGGCAGGCCGCGCCGGATCTCTACGTCATTCTTTCCGATTTGCGCAGCAGCGAAGAGTTCCTGCTCCGATCGATGCGGATGGGAAGCGCCGATTTCCTGTTGCAGCCTTTGAAACGCGCCGAGTTCAGCGACGCGCTGATCCGGCTGGAACAGCAGATCCAGCGCGTTCAGCGGAAGGGCCGCCAGCTCGGCCGTATGTACACGTTCGTCGGCGTGAAGGGCGGCGTCGGCACCACCACCGCCGCCATTAATTTTGCGGCGCTTAGCGCGCGGCAGAACAAATCGACCGTGCTGGTCGATCTCGATATGGATTCGGGAGATGCCGCCGTTCATCTGGGAATCCGCCATCAGTACTCCCTCGCCGACGTTGTGGAGAATCTGGAAACGCTCGACCAGGCCATGCTCGAAGGCATCATGGTCCGCGACCCGCTTGGCTTTTCCGTGCTGTGCGCGCCGGACGAATTCGAGCGGTCGCGGATGATCGGTGAAACGAATCTGCGCGAGATCGGCAGCTTCCTGATCGAAAACAGCGACACCGTCGTGGTGGACGGCTCGCGGCCCCTTGACGGTCTGCTGATGAGCTGCCTTGAGCTGTCGGACTCCATCTTCGTGGTTCTCACCGAGGAGTTTCCGGCCGTTCGAAACGCTCAGCACTACCTGACCGCACTGGCGAGAGCCGGCTACAGCCAGGAAGCCGTGAAGCTGATCGTGAACCGCCACGAGAAAAAAGGATCGGTTATCCACGTCAGCCTCGAACAGTTGCAGCAGACCCTGGGGGCGCCGCCGTTCTGGGTTTTCCCGAATCAGTATCACGAGGCGATGCAGGCCGTGCACGAGGCGCGCCCGGTTGTCCTCAAAGGCAACGCGGAGTTGGGCAAGTCCTATCGCAACTTTGGAAAGAAGCTCGGATTCAACGGCGCGGCTTCCGCAAAGTAACGCCGGTTTGGGACGACTGAGAGTTTCCCCTCCTCAACGAGACTCAACGAGGAGGGGAAAAGGTGTTGGGACGACTGAGAGTTTTCCTCCTCGTCTGAGGAGTCGGTCTGGAGTTTTCCCCTCCTCAACGAGGAGGGGTGGCGCGAAGCGCCGGGGTGGTGCCCTGTGGCTGGGAAGGAACGCATTATGCAATTACACACAGGCCGTGCACATGCAGTCTCGACGGAGCGCCACTCCGAACTGAAGTCGAAGGTGCATCGCAAGCTGCTCCAGTCGGTCAACAGCGAGACGCTGCGCATGATCAGCAAAGAGCGTCTGCGCGGAGAGATCGGACAGGCGGTCGAAAAACTTCTGCTTCAGGAAAACATACCGATGACGCTTCCGGAGCGCGACCGCATCATCGAGGAAATCCTCGATGAGGTGTTCGGTCTCGGGCCGCTCGAACCGTTGCTGAAGGATCCATCGATCACCGACATCCTGGTGAACAACTATCACAAGGTCTACATCGAGCGGCGCGGCGTGCTCCAGCGGGCGCATATCCAGTTCAAGGACGACAAACACCTGCTGCACATCATCGAGAAAATGGTGACGGCGGTCGGCCGGCGCATCGACGAGGCGAATCCGATCGTTGCGGCGCGCCTTGCCGACGGTTCGCGCGTGACGGCCGCGATTCCGCCGGTCACCCTCGACGGCCCCGCGCTGTCGATCCGGCGCTTTGGCGGACGGGTGTTGAACAACGACGAACTGCTGGCGAATGAGACGCTGACTCCGGCCATGCTCCACCTGCTCGAAGGCTCGGTGCGCGCCCGGCTGAACATCGTCATCTCCGGCGGAAGCGGCAGCGGCAAGACGACGCTCCTGAACGCGATGTCGCGGTTCATTCCGGAGACCGAGCGCATCGTGACGATCGAGGACATCGCCGAACTGATGCTTCAGCAGCGGCACCTCGTGAGGCTGGAGACCCGCGAAGCCAACATCGAAGGACTCGGCGCGGTGTCGCCCCGCGACCTCATGATCAACGCGTTGCGCATGCGGCCCGACCGCATCATCGTCGGAGAGTCGCGCGGTCCCGAAGCGCTTGACATGCTGCAGGCGATGAATACGGGTCACGACGGCTCGATGACGACCATGCACGCCAATTCGCCGAAGGATTGCTTCCACCGGATCCAGACAATGGTCTTGATGGCCAACGTCGGTCTGACCGAGCCCGTGATTCGACAGCAGGCGGCCTCCGCCATTCAGGTCGTGGTGCAGATGGCGCGCCTGCGCGACGGCTCGCGGAAAGTGTCGAGCATCGCGGAAGTCGTCGGGCTGAGCGGAGAAGACGTCGCTCTCGAAGAGATCTTCCGGTTCGAACGTACCGGCGTGGATCCCACGGGCCACGTCACCGGGCGATTCGAGGCGACCGGATACCGCCCGCAGTTCCTGAGCCGTTTGAAGTCGCGGGGCGTGGAGGTCGATCTGTCATGATCACCTTCGTCACCGTCCTCATTTTCACCGCCGCCTTCGGCATCGCCGCCGAGTTCGCGTGGTGGGGCCCGCAGCGCCGCATCCGCGCGGAGATCGGCCAACGATTGCGCGGCCTGCGCATTGAACACGGCCGCCGGCCGGGATCGCTCCTTCGGCAGCAGCAGTTGACGGGCAACGGCCTGCTTGCGCGATTCGAGGTGCTGAAGAGGCTGCAGGACGTCATCGATCAGGCGAAACTGCCTTATCGCGCCGGCAATGTCGTGACGGCCAGTGTGCTCCTGCTGGGGGCCGGTTACCTCGCCGCGGACCTTTTTCAATTGTTTCCGTTCATCATTCTCAAAGTCATGTTCGCGACCGGCTGTTCGCTGGCGCCGGCGGTTTACATCCGGACCCGCCGGAACAAGCGCATGCACCAGATCGAGGAGATGCTGCCCGACGCCATCGACTTGTTTACCCGCGCGATGCGGGCGGGCCACAACATTCACAGCGGCGTCCAGGTGCTCGCCGATGAAACGCCCGAACCGCTGGGAGGCGAGTTCAAAAAGCTGGTGGAAGATCTCACGCTCGGCTCCACGGTGGCCGAAGCGCTTCACAGCCTCGGCGACCGGGTCCCGATCCTTGACCTGAGATTCTTCTCAACCGGCGTGATCCTCCAGCGCGAGACCGGCGCGAACATCGTGATGGTGATGGAAAACCTTTCCGGCGTCATTCGGGAACGTCTGCAACTGCGGGCGAAACTGCGGTCGCACACGGCTCAGCAGCGGCTTTCCGCGGCGCTTCTGTGCGGACTTCCGGTGGTGACCGGAGTGTTCTTTTACTTCATGAGGTACGACTACATTTCCGTCCTCTGGACAACGCCGCTCGGTTCTCAGTTGCTGATTTACGGCGTCATTTCGGAGATTGTCGGGATCCTGGTGATCCGGAAAATCGGGTCGGTGAAACTATGACGCCGCAGCGGTGCGAGGCTTATGACATCGGCTGACCATAGAATTCTGTTCGCGATCAGCACGCTGGCGTCCGTCACGTTTTTTGTGGCGGGAATCCACTACTACCTTCGCTCACGATCGGATGACCTGAGCCGGCGTCTTCAGCAACTCCAGGAGCAATCGATGTCCGGCCCGCTTCCCGCCGTGGGCGGCGACATCTGGGACGGCCTTCTGCGGTCGACCTACGGCGCGATTTTCGGCAAGGGTTGGTTCCGTCAAAAGGAAATGGAGTTGATGCGTGCCGGACTCCGTGGCCCCGGCGTGGTGAAGACGTATGGCGTTCTTTCACTCGGCTTCACCTTGGTTCTGGTCCTCGTCGCCATCGTCACGCTTCAGACGCAGGATGCCGGCACACGGATCTTCGGCGCCGCCGCGGCGCTGGTGCTGGGTTACTTCGTTCCGGAGCAGGTCTTGACGTCGTTGCGGAATCGGCACCGGCTCAGCCTGATGGCCGCTCTGCCGGATACCACGGACATGCTGAGCATCGTGCTGGGCGCCGGCCTCTCGCTGGACCAGGCGATTGCGCGCGTCGGCGAAGAGATACGGTTCGTGTATCCGGAACTCGCCGACGAGTTTTACTGGATGACGCTGGAGGTTCAGGCCGGGCAGCAGCGCGCGATCGCTTTCCAGCACATGGCGCAGCGAACCGGTCTGCTGGATATCCGGTCGCTCGCCAGCATGATCGTGCAGGCGGAGCGTTTCGGTACGAGCCTGTCGCAGGCGCTCCGCATCTATGCCGATTCGGTTCGAATGAAACGCCGTCTGGAAATCGAAGCGACGATCAACAAGGCTGCCGTGAAAATGGTCTTTCCGATCGTGCTGTTCGTTCTGCCCGCATTGTTTGTGGTGATCCTGGCGCCGGGTATAATCTCGATCCTTCGCGACCTGTCTCTGTTAGGACAATAGGAGGTCCTTATGAATCTCGCTCTCTGGCTTCTTCAGGCAGCGCCCGAAGCTGCGCCGGACAACACGAACACGATCCGCATCGTGGCCGGAGTGCTGGCGCTGGTATGCGTCGTCGTCATCATTCTCCGGCGAAAGAAAAAGGCTTCATCCGACGACTGGAACTAACCGCAACTCGCGTCCTCCTCCCGGCCGGCGATGGACGTATTCGTGAACAGGTATTTCTTCAATTGCTCGTCCATGACCGGGTCTCGCCGCCGGATCCATTCCAGGACCATGGCGGCGTGTTCCTTCTCCTCATCCCTGTTGTGGGCGAGAATCGCGCGCAGGTCGTCGTCCTGGCAGGCGTCGACTCGCTGCTGGTACCAGTCAACGGCTTCGAACTCCTCCATGAGGCTTCGAATCGCGCGGTGAAGATCGGTGGTTGTCGGAGCGAGTCGTTCGTAAGGTTCGTGATAGCCTTCTGCTGCCATGCGTCATCTCCCGATGAATACGATAACGTTGAAACAGAACACCTAGCAAGAGGACGACCAAATGAACCTCCAACGATTTGCCCTGTCGATTCTGGGTGTGGTTTCGTTCGGTTTTGCCCAGTCCGGGGCCGGCCTGTCCCTCGACAAAATCAAGCTCCCGCCCGGATTCAGGATGTCGGTCTTTGCCACCGGGGTGGACAATGCGCGGGAAATGGCTCTCAGTCCGAATGGGACCCTCTTTGTGGGAAGCATGGACGCGGGGAATGTCTATGCCGTTTCGGGCGGTAAGACCACGCGCATCGCAAGTGGTCTGCGAATGCCCACCGGAGTGGCCTTCCGCGACCGCGCCTTGTACATTGCGGAAGTGAATCGCGTCTCGAAGCTGGAGAATATTGAATCCCGCCTCGCGTCGCCGTCTTCACCGGTGACGGTTTATGACAGGCTGCCCAGCGACAGGCACCACGGCTGGAAGTTCATCGCATTCGGTCCGGACGGTCTGCTCTACGTTCCGGTCGGCGCACCCTGCAACGTGTGTCAGGTGAATGATCCTTACGGGACAATCACGCGAATGAAGTCCGACGGCAGCGGTTTTGAAATATTTGCCCGGGGGATTCGCAACTCCGTCGGCTTTGACTGGAACCCCGTGACGAAGGAGTTGTGGTTCACGGATAACGGCCGCGACAACCTCGGAGACAACATCCCGCCCGACGAGTTGAACCACGCGCCGCGGGCCGGCATGAATTTCGGTTTCCCGAAGTGTCATGCGCACGGTATCAAGGATCCGGAGTTCGGCAGGGATGCGGACTGCAGCGGCATCACGGCGCCGGCGCAGGATCTGGGGCCGCACGTCGCGGCGATCGGGATGCGGTTCTATACGGGTTCCATGTTTCCGCCGGAGTACCGGAACCAGATCTTCATCGCCGAGCACGGCTCGTGGAATCGTTCCGTGCCGCTGGGATACCGTGTCATGCTCGCGCGGCTCGAGGGAAGCAAGGTGGTGAAGTACGAGCCTTTTGCCGAGGGCTGGCTGCAAAACGGCCGGGCCTGGGGCCGGCCTGCGGATGTTCTGACGATGCCGGATGGCTCGTTGCTGGTGTCGGACGATCAGGCCGGCGTCATTTATCGAATCACGTATACGAAATGAGCGGAAAGAAACTGATCTGGCTTGGCATGTTCATCGGATCCACGATCGGCGGCATGCTTCCGTCGATGTGGGGCGACGACATGCTTTCGGTGACGGGCGTTCTTTTGTCGGCCGTGGGCGGTTTGGCCGGCATCTGGGCGGGCTACCGCGTCTCCAGAAGTTTGTGAGGGATTAATCATGCCGGATACCACCATCCAATTGTTGCGCGACCTGATCGCCATCGACTCCGTCAATCCATCGCTTGTCCCCGGTGCGGCCGGCGAGGCCGGCATCGCCCGGGCGGTCGGGCAAACGTTGCAGGCGGGCGGCCTGGACGTCGAGATTCAGGAAGTCACGCCCGGCCGCATGAACGTGGTCGGCGTGCTCGAAGGCAGGAAGAAGGGCCGGACGCTGATGCTCTGCGGACATCTGGACACGGTCGGTGTGATCGGAATGGATGCGCCTTTCGATCCCGTCGTGAAGGACGGCCGCATTTATGGGCGCGGATCGCAGGACATGAAAGGCGGCCTGGCGTCCATGATTGCCGCGGCCCTGAAATTATCGCAGGACGGATTGAAGGCGGGACGAGTCGTTTTTGCCGGGGTCGCCGATGAAGAGTTCGGCAGCATCGGAGCCGAGGCCCTGGTCACGAAGTGGAAAGCCGATGCGGCCGTCGTCGGAGAGCCGACCGACATGAAGATCGCCGTCGGTCACAAGGGGTTCGAATGGGTGGAAGTCACGACCGAAGGCGTCGCCGCTCACGGCAGCCGCCCTTCCGACGGCCGCGACGCCATCATGCGCATGGGCCGCGTGCTTTCGCGCCTCGAGAAACTCGACAGGGAATTGCAGTGCCGCCATCCTCATCCGATTCTCGGAACCGCATCGCTCCACGCGTCCTTTGTCCGTGGAGGCCGCGAACTGAGTACCTATCCCGATGTCTGCACCATGCAGATGGAGCGCCGCACGATTACCGGTGAACCGGAAAAGTGCTCGCTCACGGAGGTTTCTCAGATCCTGGACGATCTCCGCCGCGAAGACGCCGAATTCAAAGCTTCCGCAAGATTCATGTTCAGCCGGCCGCCCTACGAAACGCCGGCGGATCATCCGCTGCCCAAGCTCATCGCCAACGCCGTCGCCCGGCTGGGCCGCACCCCGGAACGCTGCGGAATGAGCTTCTGGACCGACGCCGCGATACTCGGTCATGCAGGAATTCCCTCCGTGGTGTTCGGCCCGAGCGGGGCAGGACTCCACAGCATCAGCGAATACGTCGTCGCCGACGACGTGATCGCCTGCCGCGACGCGATCATCGATCTCGCCCGGGATTTCTGCGATTCCTGATTCGTTCCTTCATCTCAAGTGACACATCATCTGTTTTGCCGAAGGAATAGAAGGCCAGCAATTGGACCTCACTTGATTATGTACGTGACGACATATGTCTTTTAAGGCATATTAGTCCAGGAGCAGGCATGCCGTGGGCCGTTTACTTCCATAGCGACTTTGATCCCGAATATGAAGGGTTGGATGAGGAAGTCCAGGAGGAATTGCTTGCCCATCTTAAATTACTTGAGACGTTCGGTCCGCAGCTTGGTCGGCCGCGCGTCGATACCCTTAACGGATCGGAACACGCGAATATGAAAGAGTTGAGATTGGATGCGGCCGGGGGAGTATGGCGTTTTGCCTTCGCCTTCGATCCCAAACGGAAGGCGATTGTTCTTTGCGGAGGGGACAAGTCGGGAGGCAGTGAGAGGAAATTCTATCGAGATTTGATAAGCAAAGCTGATAGCCGCTTCAATGCGCACGTCAAATGGTTAAAGGAAGAAGAGAAGAAAGGGAAGAAGTCATGAGCACCCTGAAGGAAAGAATGAAGGAGCTTAAGCCGGCAAGGCGCAAGAAGGTCGAAACTCGTGCGGCTGCGCTGATCGCCGAGGAAATGTCCCTACGTGATCTGCGGCAGGCATTGAAGCTAACGCAGGAACGAATCGCGGAAACTCTGGAAATCGGTCAAGATGGCGTTTCGAGGCTTGAACAGCGTAGTGATCTCCTCATTTCAACATTACGCAGCTATATCGAAGCGATGGGCGGTCATCTTGACTTGGTAGCGGAATTCCCCAACCGACCGCCAGTCATGCTCTCCGGCCTCGCTTCCGTGGAATCACAACTCGCAGGCCGTCGAAAATAATCTGACCCGTCATCGGTTTTCAGTGCGTTTCCAAAACCGCACCAAGACGGCATGCGGAATCCGAAGTTGGTTTCTTCTTTTCAGGAATCTCGATTTGGGGACGTCAGCCGACAAATCGTGTACACCTGGTTCGTTACGGAAGATGGCTCGTGCCTGATTCGGACTTAATCGGAGGCTGAAGCACTGCTGTCCCAATAAGGCGCGATCGAGGAGAAGCGTTATTTCAGCGGGTACGGCGTCCGGTTGCGGTAGATGATCCACATCGCCATCGCGAAGATCAGTGTTGCGGCGGCGTAGTGCCACGGTTCCAACGACGCGATTGGCCAATCCCGGGAACTGGCGAAAACGGCGAAGGAGTTGTTGAGGATGTGCAGAACGATTCCCGGAAAGACGGATCCCGTCAGAAGCGCAATGACGGTGAGGAGAATGCCGAGAAAACCGGTGGGGCCGATCCGGAACAGCGAGAAGTGGAACAATCCAAAAACGACTCCCACCACCAGCGGGAGCAGGACCGGCCGGATCCTTCGACGGAGTCCGTGGAGGAGCATCCCGCGGAATGCCAGTTCTTCGATGACGCCCGGAATCAGGCCGAGATAGATGTAGAGCTGCCACAGCGGCACGTCCTTCGGCATGATGGCGGCCATCTGCTGGATCGCTTCCTGTGGAACCGGAATCACAAAGTTCAACAGCTTGAAGATCGCGATTCCCATCAGGTTCCCGAACGGCGCGGCGATCGCAACCGCAATCCAGACGGGCCATTTGACCGGGCGGAGCGCAAGCGTCTCGCGAAGATTCAGTCGATAGACGAAAAGCATCAGGACCGAGGCGCCCGCGAAAACGACGAACTCGTTGAACATCAGCTGGCGCCGGAACGTCGAAAGCTGCGGCACGTTCACGGCGACCGCGAAAATCAGGGCCCACATCACGGCAAACCAACGCATGACGCGTTTCTGGAACAGGACCGGCCCGCCGAGGAACAATTCCGGCTCGCCCTGCGCGGGAACGATGATGTCTTCGCGAGACAGCATGCGCGCCGAGGCGCGCATGAGCATCGTCGCCGTGAAGGTCATGACGATAAAGGTGACGACGATCATTGGAGGGTCGGGGCGATTCATCATGATTTCGCGCACGGCCACGCTGACGTTGGCAAGCGGGACCACGACAATCGCGGAACGAAGCGAGAGTCCCGGCAGCACCGCGGCCAGAGCGGGAACCAGGCTGGTCAGGTAGACCGGAAAGAAATACATCTGCGCTTCCTTGTACGACTTCGCGTATGCCGAGATCATCAACAAGACCGCGCCGATCGTGGCGGCGAGCGGAATGAACAGCAGGAGCAGCGTGATCACCGTGCCGGTCGGCACGTCCAGCGCGAAGTTGGCCGGAAGTTCCACGAGCTTGAGCCTGACGTAGACGAAGAAGTTCGCCGCCTGAATCAGCGTGATGATCAGGGCCACCGAACAGATGGCCATCTGCTTGGCCGTGACAATCTCGGTCCGGCCGGCCGCCGTCGTCAAAAGCGTTTCGATGGTGCCGCGTTCCTTCTCGCCCGCAATGATGTCGATTGCGGCGATTGAGCCTCCGGTGAGCATCAGCATGACCAGGAACAGGGTCAGAAACCGTCCGACATTCGATCCGGTCACCTGAGCGGGGGTGGCGACGCTCTCCGCATCGACCGCGAAAAGGTTTTGCGGATCGCCCTGAAACCCACGCTCGACAAGGATCTGCTGAGAGTCGAGCCGCTGAGCCGTTTTCAACAGGTTTTGCATCCTGCGGCTCGAAGTGTTCGAAGAATCGTTGTTTCCCCGGAAAACCACGCGAACCAGCGGTACGCCCGCCAACCGCTTCGGTTGCCGGGCATCCTTGTCGTCATCCGCGTGCGGATTCGGAAGCGCATCGGCTTCGGCGCCGGTATAGGTCTGCACATAGAACTGAATCTCGCGCGCTTCCAGGCCGGCGGCCGGATCGGAGACGACGGACTCGCTGAACTTGAAGGTGCGAAGGGGTTCCGTGCTGTCGTCTCTTTCGGCGTCGACCCGAGTCTTCGCCTTCGCAATCAAACTTCGAATGCGGTCCGCCATGCTGCCGGTGACGGCATACTTATATGTCGTCTGAGAGATGGAGCGTTCACGCTGGTCGTGGACGTACTTGGCGGAAAACAGCATGATCGGCATGATGACCGCGGGAATGACGACCGCCATCACCACGGTGCGGCGGGCGCGCACGAGCATTTTCAGTTCGTGGACGTAGAGCAGCTTGAGAATATCTCCGTTCATCCCTGCCCCTTCACGAAGTGCACAAAGATGTCTTCGAGGTAACGCTGCCCGGTCGCGGCGCGAAGACCGTCGAGCGTGTCGCAGGTCAGAATGCGGCCGCCGTGGATGATCGCAATGCGGTTACACAGACGCTCCGCTTCGCTCATGATGTGGGTGGCGAAGATGATGGTCTTGCCCTCGTTGCGCAGTTCCTTGATTGTTTCCTGAACCTCGAGAGCATTGAGGACGTCCAGTCCGACGGTCGGTTCGTCGAAAATGAGGATCTGTGGGTTGTGCGCGACGGTTCGTGCGATCGAGACCTTCTGCTTCATGCCGGTCGAGAGTTTTTCGACACGCACGTCCGCGTATTTCGAGATGCCGAAACGCTCCACCAGAGTGTCGACGCGTTCTTTGACCAGGTCGGCCGGATATTGATTGATGCGCGTGAAGAACTCGATGGTCTCTCGAGCCGTCAGCCGCGGATAGAGGGCCGTGCTCGCCGAGAAGAATCCAAGATTCTTGCGAACGCCCTGGGGGTCCTTCACCACGTCGTGTCCAAGTAACGACGCAAATCCCGACGTCGGCGTAAGAATGGTCGACAGCATGCGGAGCGTGGTCGTCTTGCCGGCCCCGTTGGCGCCGAGCAGTCCGAAGACTTCGCCTTCATTGCACGTGAAATGGATGCCATCGACGGCGCGGATTTCGCCTCGGGATTCGTCGTAATAGGTTTTGGTGAGTCCTTCGACAACGACAGGTGCGTTCATGCGTTCCTCTTCATCAATCTCTCTTTGAAAAACTTTCCAAACGATCCCTGGTAGGAACCGGTGACGACGTCCTCATTGCCGAGAATCGTGGTGGCCAGCTTCAGGGCGATACCCACACACACGATCTCCACGGCGACCGTCAAGGCGATCAGCGGCCAATGGAAAACCCCGGTGATCGCCTCGCGGAACATCATCGTGACGTTCACCACCGGGATGAGCGCCATGCGGGTCGAGAATTCGAGGCCGGGAGTCTGCAGAAAGGAAACGGGCAGGATGATGATCAGGTAGAACGGGCTGACCATCGACTGGCCTTCCTTGAAGTTCCGCGCAAACGACGCCAGCGTCATCATCCCGGCGGCGATGAACAACGCCATCAACACGACGCCGAGCGCAATCACGGGAAGCGATCGCAGCGGAATCTGAAACGACATGTTCCCGATTTGACCGCCGAGCGGAGCAAGAACCGTCCGCATCGAGAAGGTCATCGCCGTGACGTTCAGGAGCGCAGCCATCGCGGACATCGTCGCGACGTAGAGATACTTGGCCATCACGATGTTCGTACGCGAGGTTCCCACGGTCATCATCGTTTCCCACGTCGAGTTCTCGCGCTCACCGGCCGTGGCGTCCACCGCGGGATAGAAGCCGCCGAGGGCCAGCATCACCATCAGCATGATCGGCAGAAGCAGGCCGAGAACGAACTGGCCCATTTGCCGCTCCGTGGACACGTTCTGCGATTCGACCCAGAAACTCTGGAACTCCTCCCGGCTCACGCCCAGCCGCGACGCCGTCAACTGCAAGAAGCGCTGGCGATACGCCGCGATCTTCTGCTCCACGCTGGTTCTGGCCTGCGCGCTCTGGTCGCGCGACTCGTCGTAGGCGATCTTCGTGCGGAAGTTGCCCTGGCCTTCGGGCGCGAACTCGACAATCGCGTCGATGCGCGCCCTGTGCAGATCCGGGAGGGGATCCGGCGAGGCGACGATCTTGATGCGCCTGTCGTTCGCCAGATCGCGGCGCAACTCTTCGTGTTGCGCGGGAAAGTTCACCAGCACGATTCGGGAGTCGAGTTCCGAAGTCTGTCCGGACACGAACGTGAAGCCCGTGTACATCAGCCAGAACAGCAGAGGGTACAGGATGATGGGAATCAGGATGCTGTTGATCACGATGCTGCGCTCGCGCAGCGCGGACTTCAGTTCCCGGAAATAAAGGACTCGAATGTCATTCCAGTTCATGTTTGTTCGACCGGACGATAAAAACTCCCGTCAGGACGCAAAGCACTCCGACGATCTGCCCGCCCGTCGGAACTTCCCGCAGCAGCAACCACCCCCCGAACAGCGCAACGATCGGAGTGACGTTTGAAAACACCGCCGTTCTGGCGACGCCGATCCGGTTCAAGGCGTGTGCCCAGACAAAGTACGAATAGACGATTGTGAGCACCGCCGAGTAGACAAACCCGGCCCACGCGGTCTGGGAAATTCCGGACCAGTTCTGCCTCAGAATCCAGGGAATCGAGAGTGGAATCATGATCGCCGTGCCCGCCATCATAGTCAAAACCGTCAGACGGAGCGCGCCATATTTTCGGAGCAGGCGCGTGGACAGCGCCGTGTAGGCGCCCCAGCAGAATGCCGAGCCGATCAGCATCAGATCGCCATGCCATGTCCTCCCGAAGGCGACCTGGGCCGGGCCGAAAAAAACGATCGCGCCGACGCCTGCCAGCGAGAGGACGATTCCGCCCAGAACATTGCGGCTGAATCGCTCCCGCCGGCCGAAGACCCCCACCAGATAGGCAAATACCGGCGTCAACGCCATCAGCAACCCGGCATTTCCCGCAGTCGTACGCGCCAGTCCCAGCGCAAAGAGAAACTGATAGATGCCGTTGGACAGGAGCGCCAGGCCCAGGACCGCCATCCGATCTTCAGGGTCCACGCGGAAAGATTCCCCGCGCAGCCTCAGGATCAGCGCCATCAGAAGAGAAGCGGTGCCAAATCGCAATGCATTGAACGCGAGCGGGTGAAAGTCCGCGTAGACGATTTTGACGATCGCGAAGTTGAAACCCCAGATACAGACGACACTGATCAGGAGGAAGTCATACCGATAGGAAGTGGGACGCATCAGCGAGCGGACACTTTACCATCTTGACGTGTGGGATGCGGGGGCAAAATGCGCGGCGGCGGCCCCTGATGCCGGGGCCGCCGTCGCGCAGTCCATCAGGGTTTCTGCCAGCGCGTTCGCGGCGCGATCCGGCCCGTGCCGGGCATGGCGGCGATCTTGCCGTTCTGGTAGACGACGTCTCCGCGGCGGATGGTGACGACCGGCCAGCCGGTCACTTCCCATCCGTTGAAGATCGAAAACCTGCCATTCGACAGGATGTCCTCGTCCCGGATTTTTTTCGAGAGATTGGGATCCCAGATGACGACGTCCGCATCGGAACCGGTCGCGATCGTGCCTTTGCGAGGATAGAGGCCGAACAGTTTGGCGGGATTCGTCGACGTCATCGCCACCATCCGCTCCAGCGTAATGCGTCCCTTGCGCACACCCTCGGAATAGAGAAGCGGTATCTGGTCCTGAAGATAGTTGGCGCCGTTTCGAGATCGAACGATCGTGTTCTGCGGGTCCATTTTTTCCGCCCGCGTGTATCCGACATGGTCCGTATCGACGACGTCGGCGCTTCCTCTGGCGAGAGCGCCCCACAGGTAATCCTGGTCGCCTTGCGTTCGCAGCGGTGGAGCGCCCGTGTAGATCTGCCCGTCGGGTTGATTGAAACGATCCCTGGTGAGATGGAGGTAGATGAAACGCACTTCCGTGAACACCGGCAATCCGCGCGACCGGGCCGACTCGGCCAGCCGCATCGACCGCTCGGACGACATGTGGACGATAAAGATGGGAGCGCCGGTCACTTCGCTGATCCCGATGGCCCGCCCGGTGGCCACCTCCTCGGCAACAACGGGGCCGGCGTCGGCGAAGTTCTGGCCCTGAAGCGCGCCGCGGCCTTCGTCCATCATGCGCTGCCGCGTTGTCGTCAGGATGGCCGCGTCTTCGCAATGCAACATGGTCAGCAGACCCGCGCTGCCTGCCGAGCGGATCAGGTTCACGAAGGTCGCGGCGTTCTGGTCGAAGCCGGGCCGCATCATGAAGATTTTCAGCGTGAACTGGCGGTCGACCATCATTGCGACGTCGCTGGGCGTGATCGTGGTGGGATCGCTCACCGTATAGTGGAGGATGACGTCCGCGATCGCCTGCTTTTGAGCGATCTCGACGGCCCGCGTCAGCGTGACCGACGCGCTCTCATTCGGAATCTGATCGATGAAAGTTCCGATTGTGGTGACACCGCCGGCGAAGGCCGCGCGCGACGCCGAACTGAAATCGTCGGCGCCGGGACCGGTGGCCGGCGTCCGGACCGGCGTCAGGTGGACGTGCGGATCGATACCTCCGGGCAGGACCAGTTTCCCCGTGGCGTCGATCACCTGCGCACCTGCCGCGGGTGTCAGATTCGGTCCGATTTCCGCGATCGTGCCGTTACGGATGCGCAGATCCCCGGTTGTGCGTCCGGCCGAGGTGACGATCAGGCCGTTGCGGATGATCAGTTCAGCCGGCTGTTGCGCGATCGCGATCCCGGCCAGCATCAATAACAGGCCTCTGCCGATCCATGATGGGTTGGACCACCATCGTGTTGTTCTCATAACCATGGCCGCTCCTTTGCGCGCGATGGTATCACCGGAAGGGCGCACGCTGTGAACGTGCGGACCATTCAAACCATTTCCCGCAAGAAGGCCGCGGGCGTAGGATGAAATCGTTGCGGAGGTTTTTATGCGACACCTTGCGTTATTGCTAATTCTGGGCGTGATACTCACAGCGGCTGCCTTCGGTCAGGACACTGGCGCCACGGCGATGCCGATCGGAGGGATGAACTACGGCACTTCGACTTCGGCCGCCGATCAATACGGCAACGTTCTCATCTTCGATCCGATCTACAGCTGGGGCATCAGCCCGGGCGTTCCCACTCCTGCCGTGGGCGGTACCCGCTCCACCGGCACGTCCGTCGTTACGACGATGGTCGTCATGCGCTACGTTTTGTCCGCGAAGACGCGCGTGACCGTCATCCCGGCGGGCGGCGGTCAGCCCGCGATCAGAGAATACGCGGCATCGTTTCAGGTTCTGGGGCTCGGGAAGTCGTCGTTGTATGCGGTGATGAACGAGTATCTGCCCGTGTCCCAGGAAAACTACATGGGGTACCTTCAGGGTCCGCGAAAGCTGATCGCGATCGACGCGGGCGCTTCCGGAACGTCGTTGCCCACGGCGCTGACCGGCTTCGTCAATGCGGCGCTGCAGTCGAGTGGGGACGTGCGGTTGCACGCGGGAACCGGTGCTCAACTCGATCTCATCACGTCGATTGAGTATGCGTCGAACCCGCTGATCATGGTTCCGGCGTCCATCGCGGTGCGTCCACGGGTTGCGAGATTGATCCGCTATGATGGAACGAAGTTCACGTCCACCGATGTGACGCTGCCGCAGTGATCCGTCGATTCACGGGATCGCCCTGTACTTCTTCAGGATTTCAAGTGTTCTCTCAATCGGCAGGGCATCGACGGTGCGGCCGCGACCGGTGACGGTTCGGGCTTTGAACAGCGAGTTGTAGACGGCCTCTTCGGTTGCTTCAATCGCAGCCAGGAACAACGGCGACATCCCATCATTCGAGACCGGCGCTGCCGGCTGCCGGTTCGTGGAGAAAGCGATGGCGTAGTCCCCGCTTCCATTCGACGCCGCGGATCCGGTCCTTCCCAGTCCCATCATGGTGCGCGCGGCGAGGCGGCTGAGATTCCGGCTGTCGACCGGCGCATCGGTCGCCACGACGATCATGCACGATCCATCCGCACGATCTTCGTTGCCGCCGGAACGTTCAAGCTGCTGCTTCAAATAATAGATCCCCAGTTCCCGGCCGACCGGCGCGCCGTTGACGGTCAGCACGCCTCCGAAGTTCGTCTGCACGAGAACGCCAACCGTGTATCCGCCAAGGTTGGCGGGCAGTTTCCGCGACGACGTTCCGATACCGCCCTTGAATCCGAACGCCACCGTGCCGGTGCCGGCCCCGGTCACGCCTTCCTCAACCGCGCCGGACTTCGCGCCGCGAATCGCTTCAGCCACGTCGGCGGAGGTGATGTGGCGCCCGCGAATGTCGTTCAGTCCACCGTCGTTCGTTTCGCCTACGAGCGGGTTGATGGATTGGACGTTCTCGTTGCCGGGCAATGCGAGCATGTAGTCCATGACGCCGTCCACCACGCGCGGAACCGCAAGCGTGGACGTGAGCAGGATCGGCGTTTCGATCTCTCCCAGTTCGTTCACCTGCGTTGAGCCCGCCAGCTTGCCGAACGCATTCCCGATGAAAACGGCTCCCGGAACTTTGTCGCGAAAGAGGTTGCCGGAGTGCGGAAGGATGGCGGTGACGCCGGTCCGGATGTCGTCTCCCCGGATGATGGTCTTGTGACCGACCAGGACGCCGGGAACATCGGTGATCGCGTTCTGGACGCCAGTGGGAAGAATGCCGACGACCACGCCCGCTTCTCTGGCGCGGGGCCGGGTTGCGTCCTGTGCAATCACGGGATATGACAAAAGGAGAAGGATCGTTAAGCAACGTTTCATCGCGGCCTATAGTACGTAAATTCGGTGTCAGGCACCACTGACACCGAATTGGCCAAAATTTCCCGTGCACGGTGGTACATCCCGTCCCTTTTTTCCCGTTGCCCTTGCGGCACCACTTCGGGGACGCCTTGCCCGCGGTGGTTTAGCTGAACGGTTCGAAAACTGCTCACAGGGCCTGGTTTATGGTCGAGGACGTCAAAATCCTTCTGGTTGATGATGAGACCCGAAATCTCGATGCGCTCGAAAGCATCCTGGAAAACAGCGGATGCACCTTCGTTCGGGCGCAGACGGCCGACCAGGCGCTTCTGGCACTTCTCCAAAACGAATTCGCGGCGAGCGTCCTCGATATCAAGATGCCCGGCACCGACGGACTCGAGCTGGCGCAGATGATCAAGCAGAGGAAACGCAGCAAGCATGTGCCGATTCTTTTTCTGACGGCGCACTCCCTCGACGAAAAGGAAGTCCTGCAGGCGTACGGGGTCGGTGGCGTGGACTATCTGAGCAAGCCGATCAACCCGGAAATCCTGAAATCGAAGATTGCCGTATTCGCCAACCTCTTCCGGACGACGCGCGCTCTGGCGAATGCGGTCGAGGCGTTGCACGCGGAGATCGCCGCACGGGAGAAGGCGCAGGACCAATTGCGGCAAGCCAAGGACCAACTGGAGAGCCGCGTCCTGGAACGTACGGCCGAACTCGGCCGCGCCAACCGCGAAGTGCGCGACAACGAGGAGCGTCTTCGACTGGCGCTGGCGGTGGCGCAGGTGGCGACCTGGGACTGGGATCTGAAGGACGGGAAAATGGTCTGGTCGGCCGACCCCGAACTCGTTTTCGGTTTTCCCGCGGGATCCTTTGGCCCGAACTTACGGATCTCTCATGCGGTTCATCCCGATGACCGCGCCGTGTTGGAAGACGCTCTGTCGAGAGCGCTGGAAAGCGGCGATTTTGAAGCCGAGTACCGGGCGGTCCGGCCTGACGGCAGCGTGGTGTGGATTGCGGAACGCGGCCGGGTCATCCATGAAGATGCGAAACAGCCGGCGCGGATCGTCGGCGTCAGCGTCGACTTGACGAGACGTAAGGGCCTCGAAAACCAATTGAGGGAGTCGGACCGGCGCAAGGACGAGTTCCTCGCCACGCTGGCCCACGAGCTTCGAAATCCGCTGGCTCCGATTCGCTATGCCGTCAAAGTGCTCGACCTGAAAGCGCCGCCGTCCACGGAGCTGCGCTGGGCGATCGATCTCATCGAGCGCCAGACCCACCATATGTCCCGGCTGATCGACGATCTGCTCGATGTCAACCGGATCACCCGAAACTCGCTTCAACTCCGCAAGGAGCGCGTCGACCTGAACCAGGTCCTGGCGACGGCCATGGAGGCGAATCGGCCCATCATCGAACGCGGCGGATTTAACGTTACCGTCGACGCGCCTCCCGAATCGATTTACCTCGACGCCGATCCGGTCCGTCTCGCGCAGGTGTTCTCCAACCTTCTCAACAACGCCGTGAAGTACGGCAAGACTGAAAGAGGAGGAGGCGCCATCGCCGTCAAGGCGACGGCCCGGGAGTCGTCGGTTGTGGTTTCGTTGCGCGACGACGGGATCGGCATTGCCGCGCCGATGCTGCCGCGCATCTTCGAAATGTTTACGCAGGTCGGCCGCTCGATCGGACAGTCGGAGGGAGGGCTGGGCATCGGCCTGTCGCTGACCAAACGGCTGGTGGAAATGCATGGCGGCGCCATCGAAGCGCGCAGCGAAGGCGTCGGCAAAGGCAGCGAATTCATCGTGACGCTCCCTCTTGCCGGCTCGATCGACCAGACAGCGCAGGAACCGGCTTCCGGCGCGACCCCAGCTTCGCACGTCCGGCGCATCCTGATCGCCGATGACAATGTGGATGTGGCGGAGAGCTTCGAAGTGATGCTTCAGACTCTGGGACACGAGGTGTGTGTCGCCCATGATGGTCTGGAGGCCGTGGAAAAGGCCGAGCAATTCGGTCCCGAGGCGATCGTGCTCGATATCGGCATGCCGAGACTGGACGGTTACGAGGCCGCCCGGATGATCCGGCAGAAGCCCTGGGGGCGTGACGTCATTCTCATCGCCGTGACCGGTTGGGGAGATGAAAAGGACAAGCGGCGTACGTCGGAAGCGGGATTCGATATTCACC
>JAHFTY010000212.1 GCA_023265365.1 Acidobacteriota bacterium | reverse complement strand
CGTTCCGGACGGCCGCGAAGATTTCGCCGTCCGTTGAGCCGTGCTCCCACTTGTCGTCCGTCAGGTCGGACGGTTTTGCCCCTTTCATGCTGGCGACCACCGGGCCGTCGCCCTTGCCGCTTGCTCCATGACAGGGAACGCAACTGGTTTGATAGATTTTCTGTCCAGCTTCGATGGATTGAGGAGTCGATTTGGCGGGGTTCTTCAAAGTCTTGCCGTCAATGGACTGAGTCAGTCCGGTTGCAGCGTTAATCAGGAACATGCATCCCAGAGCAATGCCGCCGGTCTTACCAATTGAAAGAGTACGCATCCAGTTCTCCAAATTCAGATGATGATGGGGTGAAAACCCGTTCACACTGTAGGTATCCGCGTGAGCGCCAACAATATAATGATGTCGGACATGCACTGCAACCTCTTCTTTAGGTCCGCCGAGGTGGCGTGGCAACACCATTCCAAAGCCCTGCATTGACGGAACGATACCCGAAAACGTACCATTTCGCGCGATGTCCCAAGTTCAGGAGAGCGAGGTAGCAGTAATGGCCGACGGTCCCGAAGACAAATCGAAATGGCCTTCATACACGATGGTGGATCCGCGGATGCGGGCCATCTATTTCAAGTTCTATCAGGAGACTTATAAGTCCTCTCATCTGGATCGAAAAACCAAGGAACTCGTCGCGATTGCCGCGTCGATGGCCCATCACTGCAAAGGCTGCCTGGAAGGTCACATCAAGAAAGCGCTGAAGTTCGGCGCCACCCGTGAAGAGTTGAGCGAAACGATCGCCATCACCATGGGTGTGGCCGCCGCATCGATGGTCGACCTGACCGATATCGCCGCCGAGGAACTTCGAATTCGGCACTTCGACGGACACCGTCCACCGGAAGAACCCCGTGAAGTCACCCCTGAGGAATAATGCGATGAGACGCCGGCATGTCTTTGCTCTCGGCATCGTCCTGGTGTTCACGCTTCAGCTTCTCGCGCAGCGCGGAGGATTTCGCGACGTCGCGCCCGAAGGATCCCGCGTCGAATACAAGACCTTCACGAGCAAGCTTCTGGGCCGCGACCTGCGTTACGGCATTTATCTGCCGCCGTCTTATGCCGGTTCGGCGTCAAAGAAGTACCCCGTGCTTTATTTCCTTCACGGCCTGAACGAAAACGAAATGCGCTGGAGTTCCCGCGGCCTGACCGACATCAAGCTCGATAAGATGATCGCCGGCGGCAGGATCGGAGAATTCATCGTCGCCGTCCCCTTCGGCGCCGTCGGCTTCTACACGAACAAACGAAACGGCAGCGAACCCTGGGAAGACATGATCGTTTCGGAATTCCTGCCCATGATCGAATCCAGCTACCGCGTGAACGCGTCCCGCGCCACCCGCGGCATCGGCGGAATCTCGATGGGCGGATACGGTTCGCTGAAAATCGCCATGAAACACCCGGATCTTTTCGGGTCCGCCAGCGCCCACAGCGCCGTTCTTCTGGCGAACCTGGCCGACGCACGGGTATCCGACCGCCGGCTTCAGATGTTTCAGGGACTCTTCGATCAGATTTTCGGCATCAATCAGGACATGGTTTACTGGGATGCCAACAATCCCCTCAGCCTCGCAGCCGACACGAAGAAATTCAACGGACTGAAGATCTACTTCGACTGCGGAACCGAAGACGAGTACGGTTTTCAGACCGGAACCAAACTCCTGGACGAAATGTTGACCAAGGCGGGGTACCCCCACGAAGGACATCTTTATCCGGGCAATCACGGCTGGGATTACGCGCTTCAACACACCGACGCTTCGCTGCTGTTCCACTGGAAAGCGTTCTCGGGGAAATGAATCTTCAAACCCGTTCGGCTCAAGCCATCGGCCGGCTGCCGTGCGACGCGCGTCGCCGGCAGGGAGACGGGATTCTCCTATAATGTCGGCATGGAGTTTGTATTCCAGCCGGTCGAATACGATCGCGGGCGCTTCATCGAGCAGTCGCTTCCTGCATTCCCGAAGCGCTCCGGCATCTACAGGATTTTTGACACCCGCGGCAAACTGATCGTTCTCGATAAGACCAGCAACCTGCATCGGCGGATGGAACGATTCTTCGGCGAACGCTCGGAGATGCTTCGAGACCTCGACCTTCGAGAAATTTCCAGCCGCATCGAATTCCGTTCCACCGATTCGCCTTTCGAAACGCTGTACGTGCTGTACCGGGAAAGGCGGGTCCTTTTCCCGAAAACCTATCGCAAAATGCGAACGTTCCGCTTTTTCACGCTGATGAAGATCAACCGCAAACAGCGATTTCCCCGGATCTACGCCACACGCCAGGTCAAATCCGGCGTCGATTACTTCGGACCCTTCACCGGCCGTGGACAGTTCAATCGGCTCAAGACCGCGCTGGAACGGACGTTCAAGCTTCGTCCGTGCCTGTACAACATTCGAGGCAACGATCCGCATCCGGACTGCCTGTACTTCCAGATGCACACCTGCTCGCGGCCCTGCAACAACGACATCGATCGACAAGGCTATCTTCGCGATATCGACGAGGCCATCGCTTTTATTCAAGGACACGACCGGAAGATCGAAGACCAACTGGTGGCCGAAATGACGTCGCTTTCCTCAGGGATGAATTTCGAAGCAGCCGAGTTTACCCGCCGGCGCCTGGAAAAAATAAAAAAGGCGCGGCTGGAAGTGAAGGACACTTTTTATTCCCTCTGGTCGTTGAACGCCGTCGTGGTCCTTCCCACGGACTCGGTGACACGCTGCAAGATCGCGTTCGTTCGCGAAGGCGGAATCGTGGGATTCGAGGAGTACGCCGTCGAAACGCTGGCCGGCGCGATGGCTCCGGATGCCGACCGGTTTCTGAACAAGCCTGTCGAATTTGTTTCGAGAGAGTGGCAGTATGACGAATTCTGCCTCGTGTCGAATTTCATTGTCGATCCGCTGCAGAGCGTCGACGTCCTCCCCGGCTGGCCGGCGGACGACGTGCCGGCGCGCGTGATCGAACGCCTCCAACAACGCAAACGAAAGCGGAAGCAAAGCCATGTTGATACTGTCGCGTGAAGACGTGAAGCAAGTGCTCGATGTGACCGAACTCTTCGAAGCCTTGAAAGAAGGTTTCCAAATGCTGGCGGCCGGCAAATGGCAGGCGCCGTTGCGCACGGCGATCGACATGAAACGGCACGAAGGGATTGCGCTGTTCATGCCGGCGTACTGCGAAGGCCTCGGCGCGACCGGCATGAAACTCGTCACCATCATGAGCCGCAACCCCGAAAAGAAGCTGCCGCTCATCCATTCGAATTACCTTCACGTCAGCGCCGAAACCGGCGAAATCAAGGCGCTCATGGACGCCGAAGTCCTCACGGCCCTGCGCACCGCAACGACGTCCGCGATGGTCGCCGACCTGATCGGAAAGTCCGGCGGCCGCGTGATGGCGATCTTTGGCACCGGCGTCCAGGCTCTGGCGCACGTCGAAGTCTTCACAAAACTGTTTTCCATCGGAGAAGTTCTCGTCTACGGCCTGACCCCGGAACTCTCCGAAGACTTCGCCAATCGCATCGAACGGCAACTGCGCACACCGGCCCGCCGTGCCGTGATGACGGAACTGAAACGGGCGGACATGATCTGCACCTGCACCACGAATAACGAACCGGTCTTCGAGCTGAAGGATATCCGGCCCGGCGTCCACATCACCGCAATGGGAGCGTACCGCCCGGCCACCCGCGAGATCGGCGCAGACGTGGTCAAGGCGGCGACGGTGATCGTGGACACGTATGAAGGAGCCCTGAACGAGGCCGGGGAATTCGTCATACCGATCCGGGAAGGGATCATCACGAAAGACCACATCTATGCGGACATTTCCGAGATCGTCTCGGGCGCCAGGCCCGCGCCGGACGACGACCACCGGACAACGTTGTTCAAATCCCTGGGGATGGCGCTCGAGGACCTCGTCGCGGCGGACCTGGCATATCGGAGAGCGGTCGAGAAAGGTATCGGCAGAGAGGTTCAACTGTAGCGAAGAATGCCGTTGGGCGGACACCACCCCGGCGCTTCGCGCCACCCCTTGGCCTTCCCTGGCCAAGGAGGGGAAAAACCCTTTCCTGCTCCACCCATCGCTGGAATCCGCCTCTCCTCGTGGGCAGGTTGGTTTCCCCTCCTCGACGAGGAGGGGTGGCGCGCAGCGCCGGGTGGTGCCGTTCAAGAAATGGCTTTTGTTGAACGAACCGCCCCGCCGCTTCGCGGCACCCCGCCTTGGCCAAGGCGGGGAAAACCGCCTCCCGCCAACGGGGTTACCTTCTTCCGGCTACCGGATTCCCGGCGGGGGCGGCGGAGTGAGGGCCTTGATGGCTTCCGGCGTCAGAATAAACTGCACGGAACCTGCGGTTCCGTTATGCACCGTGAACGCCTTGGTGAGATCGACTTTCCTGGAAAACTCCACGATCCCATCGATGCGCTGGCCTGCGGGCACCTTTCCCGTTGTGAAATTCTTGACGCTGGTCGACGTTCCGGCGAGCGTCTGGCCTTCCTGCTCAATCGTGAACACATTCGTCAGGTCGAAATCCTTCGCCGGAGTTCCCTGAACATATAAGACCGTCTGCTGATTCGCGCGCGCACGCATCGAGTAGCGCATCGGCGGCTGAAACAGGACTTCGGCGGTCCGGTTGTTCACAAGCAGAACGCTCAGGACCAGGCCGTCGTACTTGATCTGACGCGTGTAATCGGCCAGCGCATTTGTGCCGGAGGCGGGTGCGGGAGCCGGCGCCTGGGGGGCGGGAGGATTCTGAGCGGCAAAGGCAAGAGGAAGGCAAATGGACAAAATAAGGGCGAGGAACACAGTTTTCTTCATGACGTCACTTCTCCTGGAAAAATTACGGACAATGAGACTCTGGTTGTATTGCGGAGGAACTACTTGGCCCGGCCATTGAGTTTGTACTGGCCGATTTTGCGGTTGAGAGTGTTTCGGTGAAGGCCGAGAACTTCAGCGGCTTTCGTCTGATTTCCCCCGGTCTGCGCAAGTGCATTCAGGATGAACTTTTTTTCGAATTCACGGACGGCTTCATCCAGATAGATGCGCTTCTCGAACATTTCCGCGACCAGCGATTCCAACTTCTCTTTCACGAACATCCCCTCAAGGTCAGCCTTGATCGCGCCACCATTTTTCGACGGCGCGATACCCTACCAGGAATCTGGCCTTGAGGTCGTAGGGAGTCACTATGGCAATCACCCTCGCCCCGGGCAATAGATAAGGCGCCAGTACCGAATTCCTGATTCTCTCCGTCTGAATGTCGAACGCAGTCAGCCCAAGCAGAAGGACTGCGCCGAAGACCCAACCTCGAATGAATCCGAAGGCGGCTCCGAGAAGCCGATCGATCATTTGAAGTTTGGCGAACTTCATGAACCTGGTGATGAGCCAGATCGCGAGAGCGCCCGCAAGAAGCGTCCCGAGGAAGATCGCGGAGAACGCCAAGAATAGAGCAAGGTTTTCGGTCTTTACAACATCTTTAAACAAGGGGCCGGCTCGATGGTAAAGCCACGCGGAGAGGAGGATCGCCACGAGTACCGTCGCCAGCCCGAGGACTTCGCGGACGAATCCGCGCATCGCGCTGCCGACGATACACCACGTCATGAGGATCAGGACCAGAAGATCCAGAATCGTAAATTGGTTCATCTGCTCACTTCGGGTTTGTTACTGCAAATCTCGTCCGGTCAGGATCCGAAGCGCCTCGCGATACTTGGCGCTTGTGGCTTCAACGACGTCCGGCGGAAGCTCCGGAGCCGGCGGCTGCTTATTCCAACCGATGCGTTCGAGATAGTCACGAACAAACTGTTTGTCGAAGGATGGCTGTGATTGACCCGGAGAGTACCGGTCCGCCGGCCAGAAGCGCGACGAATCCGGCGTGAGCATCTCGTCGACGATCGAAATCCGGCCGTCGATCACGCCGAACTCGAACTTTGTGTCGCAGATGATGATCCCGCGCTTCAACGCATACTCGACGCCGCGGCTGTAGAGATCGAGCGTGAGTTCTTTCAGCCTGCGGATGGCCTCCATGCCGATCGCCCTGCCGGCCTCTTCCTCGGAAATGTTTTCGTCATGCCCGGATTCCGCTTTCGTGGCGGGCGTGAAGATCGGCGCCGGCAGACGATCGGAGTCCCTCAGGCCGGCCGGAAGATCGATCCCGCAGACCTTCCCGGTCTTGTTGTAGTCCTTCAGTCCGGAACCCGTCAGGAAACCGCGCGCGACGCACTCGACCGGAAAGACCTTCGCCTTCCGGACCAGCATCGACCGTCCTTCGATCTGGTCGCGGTACGGCCGCAGCGCCGCCGGATAGTCCTCGACGCTGGATGAAACGACGTGGTTCGGCACAACGTCTTTGAAGAAGTCGAACCAGAATGCCGACATCTGGGTCAGAACTTTCCCCTTGTCCGGAATGGGCGTGGGAAGCACCACATCAAACGCGGACAACCGGTCCGTGGCGACAATGAGAAAGTGCTCGCCCAGATCATAAATATCGCGAACCTTGCCGCGGCCGTGAAGTTTCACGCCTGGCATGTCGGTTTGCATGATGGCCATTTTCAGATTTCCTTATTCGCAGTCAGTTCAGACGGACCGAAACAATCTTGGAGATCCCCGGTTCCTCCATGGTGACCCCATACAACGTCGACGCCGTTTCCATCGTGCGCTTGCTGTGCGTGATCACGATGAACTGTGTGGTCGAGCTCATGTCCCGCACCATCTGCGCAAAGCGGTCGACGTTCGCATCGTCGAGCGGCGCGTCGACTTCGTCCAGAACGCAGAACGGGCTGGGCTTGTACCGGAACAGCGCGATCAGCACCGCCAGAGCCGTCAACGCCTTCTCGCCGCCCGACAGCAGCAGCACGTTCTGGAGTTTCTTTCCCGGAGGACTCGCCACGATCTCGACGCCGGCGTCGGACTCCGCCGCCTCTTCCAGGAGCCGGAGTTCCGCCTGGCCGCCGCCGAACAGTGAAGTGAAGGCCTCGCGGAATCCCGCATTGATGGCTTCGAACGCCTCCTTGAACTGTCTGCGGCAGACGACATCGATTTCCTCGATGGCCTGCATCGTGTCGCGGATGGAGTCCAGCAGATCCTGGCGCTGCGTGGTCAGGAACTGGAATCGCGTCTCCGCCTCCTCGTGCTCCTCGACCGCCATCATGTTCACCGCGCCCATCGATTCGACCTTCTCGCGAAGCTCGCGGTATTCCTGTTCGCGAAGGTCGAGTTCCTCCTGCGGAAGCGCCTGGAAGTACGTCAGGCAGATCGACTCGATCGTTTCGTTCAACTCGCTGACGCAGTGACCGGACAAATGCTTCAGGTCGGATTCCACCTGCGTCTTCTCGATCTCGAGCGCATTGTGGCGATCCTTCCACGAATCGAGCTGCGCGCGGGTTTCGTCCCATTTCGTTTCGGTCTCGTGCAGTTCCCGGCGCAGATCCTCAAGGCGCGCCGCCGATTCGGTAATGGAAACCGCCAGCGTCTCGCGTTCGCGTTCGAACTCGAACTTCGATTCCTCGAGGTTGCGGACCATGGCCCGCGTCTGGTCCACCTGTTCGTCCGCCTGCTGGATCTGGCGTTCGGCGCGTTTCGCCCGCTCGTCCAGTTCAGCGGCATGTTGTTTGAGAACATTCAATTCCCGGATCGCCGTGGACCGGCGTTCTTCAAGCACCGCCAGTTTCGACTGCAGCTCGGACAGTTCCCGCCGGACGTTTTCCGCATCGAGCCTCAATTGTTCGCTCTGCCCGGAGTGCGTCCGGATCTCCTGTTCGATTTCTTCCTTCCGGGTCGCGATCGCCGTCAGTTCGATTTCCGCCTGAACCAGCGCCGCTTCCACCGACTGCCGTTCCTGATCGAACCGCTCGATTTCCGCACGAGCCACGCGCCGGCGCTGTT
>JAHFTY010000071.1 GCA_023265365.1 Acidobacteriota bacterium | reverse complement strand
GGGTTACAACGAACCGCTGTCCGTCACGATTACGGGCAACGGCACGGCGACCGCCAGCACCGGAGTGACGACAGTCATTACCGGCCTCACGATCACCAATCCCGGGTTGGGATACACCTCCGATCCCGCCGTCACGTTCAGCGCTCCTCCTGCCGGCACACTGGCGACCGCGACGGCAAGGATCGGACGCGGGACCAACTACGGTCGCGTCTTCCAAATCACATCCTTCGCCCAAACCGCGTCGGGCGCACGCTCGATGATGCAGATGGAAGCGACAACCCCCGTGCTCGGTTACGTCTCGACGGGCGCGCTGACACTCGACGGTCCGAACCCGTCGATAGGAAACTTCCCGAATTCGGACAATTTTTTTGTGCGCGGCGACGACGGCAACAGTTGCTCCGAAACGGCTCAACCGGACCATCCCGCGATTGACGGGTTCGACGATCCCAATGCCGTTCCGGCAACACACTCCGTCCAGACCATCGTGGATGAACTCCCCCGTCCCGATCACTACGTCGGCGACGGCGGTTGTCCCACCTGCACTCCCCCGGTTCCATCCGTGCAGAACGGATTCGAATCGCTTGGAGAAACGATGGGTACTCCCGGCGGTCTGAAAGCGTTGCTCGACGCCGTCAACGCTTACGCCGTCTCTCGCGCCACAACCGACCCCACGCACGCCGCCGTCTACGGAAACGATCCCGCCGGCGTGCTTGAAGGCGATGCCACGCATCCGGTGGTCAATTACGTGGACGGCGACCTCAACAAGAACAACCTGAATGGTTACGGAATTCTTGTCGTCACAGGCCGGCTCACCATGGGCGGAAACTTCGTCTGGCACGGCCCCATACTCGTCATCGGCGACGGCGAAATCGACTTCGCCGGCGGCGGCAACGGCGCCGGAGCCGTCGTGACGGGAACAGTCATCGTCTCGAAAATCTGGGACGATCACACGACGAAAAACATGCTGAGTTCGCTCGGTTCCCCCTACTTCAACTGGGGCGGCGGCGGCGGCAACGGAATCCAGTACGATCACTGCTGGGCGGACAACCTGATGGACGACTTTCCGTTCAATCCTCCGCCAAGCACAAAACCTCTCAAAGTGCTGAGCATGCGGCAACTGCCCTAAGCGTTTTTCCTAGGTGTACCGCGGAATTTGGCGGTGGCGGGCCTTTTGCATTGCCGCTGCCGCGCTCTCTTCTTATCCTGCGGTCTCCAGTTTCGCACGGACCATGGAGGCGCCGTGTCTACAGCAGTTGCTCAACTGGCCGAGAAGATCAAAGACAAAGGCCGTCATTCCACTTCCGAACTCCCGCCCCTGCTCGAGCAGGCGGAACAACTCGCGGCGGACACCTCGCAGGACCTGCTGACCCGTGGACTCGCTCACCGCGCGGCCGGAAACGCGCTCCGGCTCCTGAACAAATTCGAGCCTTCCCTCGAACACTACCGGCAGGCCGTATCCTGCCTCGAAATGGCCGGTGACGAGCGCGAACTGGCCCGCACCCTGCTGGCTGAACTCATACCGCTTCTGTTCACCGGACAATTCGACGACTTGTTCGTTTGCGCATCGCGCGCGCACGTCATCTTCGAGCGCATCGGCGATCGCCGGGGGATGGCTCGGCTGAAGGTGAACCTTGCGCACGTCTATCACCGGCTCGATCGCCACCACGAGGCTCTCGAGTGTTCCGAAACGGCCGTGAGCATCCTCGACGAAATCGGCGACGCCGAAGGCTTCGTGGCCGCGTCCGTGAATTCCGCGACGACCCTCACCAACATGCACGAATTCGAACGTGCCGGGGAACGTTACCGGAAAGCCCGGGAAACCGCCGAAGCGAACAACCTGTGGTCGGCCGTGCTTCACTGCCGGCACAACATGGCCTACCTCCAATACTTCGCCGGCGAGACCGATGCCGCGCTTCGGGAATATGCCGATCTCCACGTCGAGTATCGAAAACTCGACGACGATTGGCAGCTCTGCCGCTGTCTGCTGGATGAAGCGGAAATCTTTCTCGAAATCGGCGACCTGGAAGAATCGCTCCGGGCTTCGCGGGAATCGGGACGGCTGGCCCGCAAACTCGACCTGAACCTGGAAATCGGAAGGTCTCTGCTCCTGGAAGCAGCGGCGCAGGTCCGGCTCGAGAACTCCGGCGCGGCCGCGCCGCTGCTTCGGGAAGCCACGCGCCGGTTCGAGCGCGAAGGCAACAGCGTGTGGACGGCGGTCGCCAGGCTGCAAGCGGTCGTGCTGGCCCAGGAAGATCTTGTCACCGGTTTGCCCGCCGCGGTGGCCGCCCGCTCCAGGCTTCGCGGCGCGGGCCTGCCGCACCGCCTCGCCATGGCGGATGTCGTCATCGGCAGGATCCAGCGGGCGGCAGGCGACACCGCGTGCGCCAACCACTCTTTCCGTTCGGCCCTTCGAGCGGCGCAGCAGAGCCGTTCGGAATGGATGCAGTTTCACGCGGCGTATGAACTCGGCGTGTCCCTGCATCGAACGAATCGGGAGGAAAGCGTTGAACTCTTCCGGAATGCCGAACAAATGCTCGATCGCCTGTGGAATCGCCTGGGCTCCGACGATCTCAAGATGGCTTTCCTCTCGGATCGCGAAAGCGTCTACACGCACCTAGTCCGCGCATCTGCAGACGCTTTCGAAGCGTTCGAACTCTCCGAAAAATCGCGGTCGAGAATACTGCGTGAGCAGCTCACCGGTCCGGAATCGGAGAAAACATGTGCCGGCATTCAGTCCCACCTTCAAAGTGACGAGTGCATTCTCGAATACTTCATTGCAGGAGAAGACCTGTATATCTTCACCGTGACCGATAGCGCCGTAAAACTTGCGGTCAACCGGAACGTCGTCGAACGGCTCAGGACAACGACCGAAAACCTGGACCGTCACATGGCCAGTTGCAGCGTCACGTGGGAAAAGCTCCGGCCGGCGCATCGTCATTTGAATGCGACCGCGAATGCGCACCTTCAGGAGCTGCGGGAGGGTTTGATCGGTCCGGTCCTGGACGAACTGCGGTCCCGGGTGATCGTGGTGCCGCATGGCTTCCTGCATGGCGTTCCGTTTCACGCCTTCGTCGAGCGCGGGCAGTTGATCTATAGTCCCAGCGGCTTGCTTTACGGCACACCACCGCCGGCAATGGAGTGTGCGGCTCCGCTGTTCGTCGCGTTCTCGCGAAACTCGTCGTCAACCGTGGAGGAAGTTCAGCAGGCCGCAGATCGTTTCCCGGAAGCCGAGATACTGATCAATCCTTCCGTTGCGGCATTACGCGAAGGGTTTTCCAGGGTGAGGAGTCTCGTGCACATCGCGGGTCACGCCGGGATCGACGCCGTCGGGGGCAGGCTCTCCTGGATCGACACTCCGGAAGGACGACTGACCGGCCGGGACCTGACCGATATGCGGATTCGAGCCAGAACCATCGTGATCACCGGCTGCCAGACCGCGCGACGGACCATTCGTCCCGGAGACGAGTGGCTCGGGCTGATGCGCGCTTTCTACGCGTCGGGCGCCAGTACGATTGTCTCGGCATTCTGGGATATTCGGGACGAAGCGGCCCGCCGCTTCGCCTCGGAGTTTTACCAGAGATTCGATGGCGGCAATGCCCCATCGGCGGTCCAGGCCGCCTGTGCCGCACTGAGAGAGTGGGAGCCACACCCCTATTTCTGGGCCGGGTTTGGAGCATTTGTAAGGAGGACGACATGATCGAGGCAATGTTGGAGATCGAAGGGATTCTGATCTTCGATTCGTGGCTGGAGAACGGACCGGAATTGCGATCCGGCAACGGGGGAAACCGGCACCTTATCTACGAAGGCGGGGGAATCATTCTCGATCTCCTGCTCAGGCAAGCCCGGAACGGCGCCTGTCTCCACATCGGCGGCCAGGTTCTGCCGGGCGATCAGTCTCATGACAGCGTCTCCGATCTCGAGGTTTCAATGGAGCACGGCGAACTCCGGTCGCGTACACATACGAACGCGCTGGGCGAATTCACATTTCACGCGGTTCCCGGCAAGAGCGCCGATATTTCCATCCGTCTGAGAAACCGGAAATTCCGCGTGCGCGGTCTGGGAAACCACGAACCGCGCATGTGGAAGGTTGTACCCTCCCTCTCCGCCGGAGGCGATTGAAATGCGCCGCCTGCTTTACTGTTTCTGCGGAATACTGCTGCTTCTGACGGTTTCCAGAGCCGGTTCCCATCCGGCGGACCTGATCGTGACACTCAAAGCCGGCCAGGGCATCGGAAACCTCAATCGAGAGAACGGTACGCAGACCATCGGACGAATTGAAAACACCTCGATCTATCTCCTGCGCATCGACGAGGATGACGACGACGCCGAAAAGGTCCTCAAGAAAATCAAGCGCGACAAGAGGGTCGAATCGGCCGAATTCAACACAAGAATCAGACTGAGCGCCGGCGCCGTTCCTTCAAATCTCTCCGCCAGCCTCGTGCAGTCCGCGATGGATCTTCTGGACGGAAATGCGCGAACCACGTTCTATGGAACCAATGTGCTCCGCGCGTACGCCGACCAACCGGCGCTGGATTTGACTCGCATCAACCAGGTCCGGACGCTCAGCGCCGGCGCGGCAACTCGCGTCGCGTACATCGATACGGGAGTGGATCCCGATCATCCTGCGTTGAAGCCGTGGGTTGAAGCCGGCGTCGATCTGGTTCGCGGCCGCAGCGCCTCCGAAATGGACGGGCTCGGCCAATCGATGATGGATCTGCTTGAACAGTCGTGCATGGACGTTCTGGATGGCCGGTTCGATTTCATCCTCAATCGCCTTGCAGGCGCTTCTTCGTTCCCCGGCGCATTCGGCCACGGAACCATGGTGGCCGGCCTCATCCACATCGCTGCCCCACAGGCCAGGATTTACCCGATCAAGGCGTTCGACGCTGCCGGGACCACCTCGATGTTCCTGCTTGTTCGGGGTGTTTATGCCGCGATCGACGCGGATGCCGATGTCTTGAACATGAGTTTCTCGACTCAAGAGGACTCGGAAGCGTTCCACAAGGCGGTCGATGTGGCACGGGCTGCCGCCATTCAACTGGTCGCGGCCGTCGGCAACGAAGGAAGAGACGCACAAGGCCGTTATCCTGCCGGCTATACGGGCGTGTATGGCGTGGCTGCGACGGACCTCGACGACAAGGTCGCCAGCTTCTCGAACTACGGGAAGGACGTCTCGGTGACGGCGCCCGGCGCCTTCGTCGTTTCGACGGCGCCCGGCGGACACTACGCCATCGGCTGGGGAACGTCATTCAGCGCTCCGCTCGTCGCCGGCTCCATGGCGCTGCTGGCTTCGACGCGCGCCCGCGGACAATCGGATGGAACGCTGGTCATTAACAACGCCGACTCCGTCGACGCGAAGAATCCCGGCTTCGAGAAGAAGCTCGGCAAGGGCCGCATCAACCTCCAGCGCGCATTCAAGGTGAACCGGTAAATGGGGCTTTCGGAAGCCGAAGCCCGTCTGATCGCCGCATTCGCGCGGTCGGCCGCAACGGCATCTTCGATGGAATCGGTTGTGTCGGAACTGTTTCGCACGCTACGGATGATGGGGACGGTTGAGTCGATCGAGCTCGTCTATCCGTTCGACTACGCGAGATGGGATACCTGGCGGATGTCGGGTGAATCGCCTTCGATGACTCGCACCGACGAATGGCCCACTCCACCGAAGAACGCGATGACGACTTTCTTCGATCCGGACAATCGCCAGGCCGGTTACGTGAGCCTGCCCGGCAACGCATCCAAAACCGGATACGCCCTGGAAACCCTGGCTCCCATCGTCTGGACCGCGATGTCGCTTCAGACCGCGCTCGCGCGAGTGCAAAAAGCATCGAGGTCCGAAACGGAAATGGTCCGCACCACATTGAGAGCGCGAGACGAAGAGCGCCAGAGAATCGCGCGGGAACTCCACGACGACCTCGGCCAGTCGATGGCGTCGCTGAAGCTGAGCCTGAAATGGGCCGAAGACATCGCCCGGAAACAGAAAGGCATGGAACCGGTCGTCGATGAGCTTTCGGAGTCGCGGGATGCGGTCGGCGTCATGCTCGGCAAGATTCGCGATCTGTCGCACACGCTCTATCCGAAGATTCTGGACACACTGGGCCTGTTTGCGGCCGTGAAGGAAATGACGCTGCAGGTTTCACGTCACTCCAGTATCCAGGTGACGTGCACGTGCAAAGGAAAGCCAAGGGCTCTGGATATGGAAATCGGGGTGGCGCTTTATCGCTGCTGCCAGGAATCCATCAGCAACGTTTTGCGTCACTCCGGCGCGTCCCGTCTTGCGATTCAGGTACGGTACTCCGGGAAGGACGTCAGTCTGGCGGTGGAAGACGACGGCCGCGGCTTCGATCCCCGGCCTCTCTACGACTCGGGTGGGAAGAGGATGAGTTCGGGGTTCTGGACGATACGTCAACGAATGGCAGACTTGGGCGGATCCTTCCGCCTGAGCACTGCGGAGGGGATGGGAACCGTTGTCGAAATGACGGTTCCTTATTCGTCAAATCATAAAAATGCCAACAAACGAAAAAATAAAACTGCTCATCGCCGATGACCACGCGATTCTCCGCCAGGGCTTGCGGAGAATTCTCGAAGCGGAATCGGACATGTCCGTGGTCGGGGAAGCGGCGACGGGTACCGACGCGGTTCGGAAGGCCCGCCAGTTGAAGCCCGACGTCGTGATCATGGATATCTCGATGCCCGAACAGGACGGCATTGAGAGCATGCGTCAGATCGTTAAATCCATCAGCTCCCGCGTCGTCATCTTGTCGGTTCATCTGGAACAACACGTCATTTCGGAAGCCGTTTCCGCAGGCGCCGCCGGATACCTGGCCAAAGACTCGCTCGATCACGAACTGGTATCCGCGCTCCGCACCATCGTCCACGGCGGAACGGTCTTCTCGTCGCAGGTTTCCAAACTGCTTGCCGACTACGCCAAGGGCGGAGGCGCCGGCCCCTCAAGGGCGATCGAGTCGCTCACCGCGCGCGAACGCGAGGTGTTCTTTCTGCTTGCCGAAGGCAAGTCGCCGACGGAAGTTGCCAATGCGCTCTTCGTGAGTCCCAAGACCATCCACACACATCGTCAGCACATCATGGAGAAATTGGGGCTGGGCACCACGACCGAATTGATCCGGTTTGCCCTTCGTCAGGGCCTGATTAAGAACGTGTAGACACCGGGAGGCGAGGGGATATTCGGGGGATGTGGTTGGAGTCGCAGGGCGAGGACTTTTCCCCGCCTTGGCCAAGGCGGGGTGCCGCGAAGCGGCGGGGCGGTTCGTTCAACAAAATCAATTTCGTGAAAACACCACCCCGGTGCTTCGCGCCACCCCTCCTCGTCGAGGAGGGGAAACCGCTTTTCCTCGATTTCGCCTTATTGGGAAAGATGTGCCGCGGCGAGGAGGGGTGGCGCGAAGCGGCGGGGTGGAGTCCGCCCACGTGCTCACGCGCCGGTCCTTACGCGTTGAACATCTCGCCGACCACGCGGCTGAGGTGCGCGACTATCGAAATGCCGCGCTCGTACTCCATGCGGGTGGGGCCGATGATGCCGAGGAATCCGCTGTTGTTGTCGTTGGATGTATACGATGACGTGATGAACGTGAAATCGCGCATGCCTGGAACGCCGAGCTCGGAGCCGATCGAGATGTTCACGCCCTCGTTGCTCTGCGACGCGATGCACTCATTCAGGATTTTCACCAGGCGGCTCTTCTCCTCGAACATCGTGAAGAGGTTTCTCATCCGTTCGACGTCCGCGAATTCCGGCTTGTTCAGAATGTTCACCGCGCCCTGGACGTAAATGGCTTCCGGTTCAGACTCGCCATTCAAACTGTCGCGCCACGCCTGCAACAGGGACAACATCCCGTCGTAAATGGTGCGCTCTTCCTGCATCATCTGAAGAAGATCGTTGCGAATCTGCATCAGACTCCTGCCTGCAAATTTTTCGACGAGGTACTTCCCGGCGCGATCCAGTTCGTCCTGGGCATAGTGATCCGAGACCCGAATCAGCTTGCGTTGAATCAAACCCGAGTTCGAAACGAAGATCACGATGATCCTGCCTTCGCCCAGCGCGACGAACTCGATATGTTTCAGCAGCGTTTGCGCCATCGGGGGGGCGATCACGATTCCGACGTTGTTGGAAATCATCGACAAGAGGTACGACGCGCACGACATGATTTCCTCGGGTGTGTCGCCCTCGGAAAGCATACGGTTGATGTACCGTTCGTCCTGCTTGCTGACCCGCGTATCCCCGATCGTATCGACGAAGAACCGGTACCCCTTTTCGGAAGGAACGCGGCCGGCCGACGTGTGGGGCTGAACCAGGAAGCCTGAATCTTCCAGATCCGCCATGATGTTGCGGATCGTGGCGGGGCTCAGACGCCAATCCATTGTTTTTGAAAGTGTTCGCGACCCCACCGGCTCCCCGGTCTGAATGTAGGATCGGATGATCAGACGGAGAATCTCCTGTGGTCTTTCATCGAGTTGTCGAACATCTTCTTTCGGAGTCATAAACAGTTCGGTTATAGCAATCCGGCGTCGCGAGTGTCAACCATGTAGCCCCGCGCAGCCGCTTGCTTTACCCGCAAACGAAATTCGATCGAGAAATACTCCTGGAATGCCCCGATGAACGCTCCGGTCATGGCCTCCAGCGAGGGCCGGCCGGGCAGGAATTCCGCGCAACCCGCCATTTCCATGTCGAGCAGATGCGTGTCGGCCAACCGCGTCGCATGGGCGAGGGCGACGCGGTTGACGGTGACCGGCATCGAGCCGTGCTGGAGAAAACTCCGGCGGATACGGCGTTGGGCGCTCCCCGCGATCTTCCTTCCCGCCACCATCAGTTCATACCGCGACGTCGACACGAAACAGGGAGGGTCCGCCCCGTTTTCCGGCGTATTCGGTTTGCGCGTGTCCGGCGCCAGGACCGCCGGTACGCCGAGGTGGGTGAATCCGATGCGGAGCGCCTCAGAGACTCTTTTGTAGTTTCCGTAGATGGTGTCGCCGAAAAAGGAGGTGTCGTTCGAGATCACGGCGTAGGTGAGTTCGTCATCGTGAAGGACCGCGCGGCCGCCGGTCGGACGATGAACGACGGCGATTCCGTTGTCGCGGCAGTAATCCGAATCGACGGCCTTCTCGACCTTTTGATTTCTCCCGAGAGAGACCGTCGGTTGATTCCACGTGTAGAAACGGACAATCGTCTTGGGCTCCGGGGACGCCTCAACCTCATCGAGCAGCGCGCCGTCGATGGCCATGTTCCGGAGACCATCGAGGGCGCCGTCCAGGATGAGATCCCACAACATCAGGGAACCTGAATAGGAACGATCCTCGTCTTGTACTGGTTCGTGCGTGGATCCGGATAAAGCACGGTCAGCGCGATATCCATGCCGGGCTTGATCATCTTTTCGGCGCGCCGGAAGTCTTCCATGTTCCGGATATCGGCGCTCTTGCCGCCGCTGGTCAACCGGAGAATGATCACGCCTTCGGCGAGGCCGGCGTCGGCGGCGGTGCTTCCGCGTTCGACCGAAGTGATGTAAACGCCGTCCGAATTGTCGAGTCCGAACCGGCGCGCCATATCGGAGGTGACCGGCGCAACCCTCAGTCCGAGACTGGCTTCGGCGCCCTGCGCGGGATCGTTGCGGTTGAGGTCGCGGTTGCCGGTTTCCTCGCCGAGGATGTTGTTGCGATCCTCAATCACGACGGGAATCGTCATCTCGCGCCCATCGCGATTGATCCGGATCTGGACGGTCTTTCCGATCGGCTGATTCGCCACCACGTCCAGGAGCGCCGAACCGGTCGCGGTCTTCCTGCCGTCGATCTCCAGGATGATGTCGCCGGGCCGCAAACCCGCTTTCGCCGCCGGTTTACCGGGGCTCACATCCTGGATCACCACGCCTTCCTTCACGCCAAACGCCCGCATGAGGGTCTGGTCGGTTTCGGCCACGTACGTGATGCCGATGCCGCCTCGCGTGACTTTGCCGTTCTGCACCAGCTGGTTGTAGATCTTGATCGCCGTGTTCGAAGGTAGCGCGAAGCCAAGTCCCGCAAAACTGCGCGTCTCGGAGATGATCGCGGTGTTGATTCCGATCACCTCGCCTGCCATGTTCACCAGAGGACCGCCGCTGTTCCCGGGATTGATGGCAGCATCCGTTTGAATAAAGCTCTGGAAGCCTCCGTTCGGACCGGAACCGCCAATGTTCTCACGGCCCTTGGCGCTGATGATGCCGGCCGTCACCGTATGATCGAAGTTGAACGGACTGCCAATGGCCAGAACCCAGTCGCCGACTTTCACCGGATCCGAGTTGCCCAGCTTGGCAACCGGGAGATCGCGCCCGACTTCAATTTTGATGACGGCCAGATCCGTGGCGTCGTCGCTGCCGATCACCTTGGCAATGTATTCGGATTTATCGTCGAGCCGGACCTTGATCTTGGTCGCCTTGTCGATGACGTGGTGATTCGTCAGGATATACCCTCCCTTGTCGACGATGAATCCCGTTCCCACGCTGCTCGTCTTTTCCGGAACGTCCCCGCCATTGCCGCCAAAGAAATCAAACAGACCGAAAGGATCGCTCGGCGCCTGCCCTCTCCCTCCTCCACGCCCGCCCCGCCGGTTGGCCGGCTGCTCGACGGCGGCTTCGGTGTTGATGTTCACGACCGCGGGATCCAGTTGCGCGGCGATTTGGGAAAACGCGTTGGATAGGGAGACCGGGTCCGGAATGATGAGCGGAGCAGGCTTCTGTTCGCCGGCTTTCGCCCCACCCGATACGATCGTTCCAATCATCACCCCGATGCTCAACGTTGCCACAATCAGGGTGAGATAAAGCAATCGTCTGTTATTCATTTGGCTCTACCTTTCGTATATGTGCCGTGTGCGCTCCTGGCAGCCCGTGGCGGAAGACGACGGTGCCACCCCGGCGCTTCGCCGCCACCCCTCCTCAGTCTTCTTCAGATGAGGCGGGGAAACCGATTATCTCCCCCTCTCAACGAGGAACGCCGGGGTGACGCCGAATTCACCTGAAGTATATAGCAGATGCGCATTCGACCACTCTTGGACGCGGACAACGCCGAATTCGTTTTGTTAAATTCTTAACCGCCGACCGACACGCCCTTGCGCAGTTTCTTCAGCCGTTCTTCAGCGGCCGACAGCGTCTCGACCTTCTTGCAGAACGTGAACCGGATGATGTCCTTGCCGGACGCCGGATCCCGGAAAAAGCTGCTGCCCGGCACCGTTGCCACGCCGATATCCTTCACCAGGAACCGGGAGAACTCCACGTCGTTGGCATAACCCCAGTCGCCGATATCGCACATGATGTAGTACGCGCCCTTCGGAAGAATGGGATTCAACCCGGCGTCCGTCAGCATCTTCATGGTCCGGTCCCGGCGCTCCTGGTAGTGCGCCGCCATTCCCGCATAGTACTCGTCCGGCAGACGCAGCGCCGTCGCTCCCGCATCCATCAGAGGAGCCGGGGCGCCGACCGTCATGAAATCATGCATCTTGCGGATCGCGCCGGTAATGTTTGGCGGAGAGAGAATGTAGCCGACGCGCCAGCCCGTCACGCTGTAGGTCTTCGACATGCCGTTCACCACGATCGTCCGATCGCGCATGCCGTCGAGCGTGATCATCGAGACGTGTTTCACTCCGTCGTAAATGATGTGCTCATAGATTTCGTCGGTGATGCACAGGACATCCCACTTCTGGCAGAGGCCGGCAATGTACTGCAGCTCCTCGCGTGAAAACACTTTGCCGGTCGGATTGTTCGGCGTGTTCAGGATGATCGCTTTCGTCTTGTTGTTGAACGCCGCCGCAAGTTCTTTCTCATCGAAGGACCAGTCCGGCCGGCGAAGGCTCACGAAACGCGGAGTCGCTCCGGAGATGATGGCGTCCGGACCGTAGTTTTCGTAGAAAGGCTCGAACACGATCACCTCGTCGCCGGGATTGATGACGGCCAGCAGGACGTCGATCATCGCTTCGGTGGATCCACAGGTCACCGTGATTTCGCGCTCGGAATCAATATCGATGCCGAGAAATCTCCTGGTCTTGTCAACCAGGGCCTCCCGGAAATTTTTCGCTCCCCAGGTGATGGCGTACTGATTGATGTCGTTCCGGATAGCATCGATTGCCGCTTCCTTCAACACTTCCGGTGCCGGAAAGTCCGGAAAACCCTGCGAAAGGTTGACCGCGTTGTGTTCCATCGCCAGGCGCGTCATTTCCCGAATGACCGACTCGGTGAATTGCGAGGCCTTCTGCGAAATTGGTTTATTGAACATGAATACTCCTCATGATGAATTGCTTCGTGAATCGCGGCGAGAGGCGTCCCGCAATTCATTCACGATATGCGGGCGTTCGAAGCTTCAATCCGAATAACTCGATCGCGCGTTCCATGCTCGCGACCAGGAATTCGAGAGCCTCCGGCCGGAATGGCTGCAGAGCGCAGACAGCCGCCACCGTCTTTCCCCGGACAGTAACGGGCTTGAAAAAAGATTCCGGATCGGCGGACTGCTGCGAAATGATTTCCGGGAACACCGCTTTCCCGCGGCTTTTCCACAACGCCAGCCCGTCAGCCTTCACCGTGTAAACGGCCACGGACGATGCGAACGATTCTGCAAGTTTGAGCCATCGCATCAGGATCTCAGGCTGGGAGGAGGCGTCCATCAACTGGCGTTGCGCTTCCGCAAAAACACGCCACTCTTCCAGCTGCTGCTGAAGCCGCTCCCGCCCGGCGCTCCATTCCGCCTGAGCCTTCTGGAAAGACCCGTCGTGCGCCGACTGCAGCTTCTTCGTGTTTTCCTCGAGGGTCTTCGCGAACTGCGTCTGCAGCTCATCCGTCACCTGCCGGCGAACCGATTCCCGGGCCTCGTCCACAGCGTGCCGGAGTTCGTCCTGATGTTGCGCCTCGGCGGTCGCGCGCGTGGAGGCCTCGGCTTCCCGAACGGCAGACTGGAGCCGCGCCTGAAAATCGGTCTCGAGAGCCTGGCGCGCTTCGTTGAGGATGTGATCGAGTTCGGCTGCAAGCGCAGGAGACAAGGCATCGAGCAGACGGTCCACCGCTTGCGTTTTCAACTCCATTGAACTTCCGCCACCTCCGCAGGAAACGGGAATTATACCGTAAATGCGGGTCTCAGGAACCGAGTACCCGAGCGACGGACTTCGACAACCAACAAAAGTCGAGGTCGGACGAGGCCAGACGAGTCTGACCCGTCCGGCCTGGATCTTTCAGAAAGTCAGCTTTGCGCCGATCTGCGCCTGGAACGGATCGCGCGCCGCCGACGGTTTCCCGAAGAGGGACGATCTCATGTTCCCGGTGTACTGCAGGAAGTTGACCGTGTTGAACACGTTGTACATTTCCCACAACACTTCGACCTGCGTTTTCTCGCGAATCCTGAACTTTTTGGACGTCCGGAGATCCAGCTGAGTATTGGTGTCGCCTCGAGCGGCGTTGTAGCCCACGCCGGCCGGACGATCGGTAATCGCGAGATCGCGATTGTCGTCATTCCCCGTAATCATGTTGTACGGCGCGGCAGACGAGTATTGCCAGACGCCGCCGAGTTGAATGCCGAATGGCATCTCGTACTGTGTGTTTGCCGTAAGTCGATGGCGAATGTCGTTGCCTGACGGGCCGAAGTCCGCCTTCAGGTCGTACGCATTGCTCAACTGGCTTCCGCCGAATGCGCCGCCGGAAATATCCTTGATGTGACCGTAGGTGTAGCCGCTCGAGAACGAGAACTTCTTCGAGAACCGCTTGTCCAGTCGGAACTGCAGCGACTTCACCTTCGAAATGTTGCTGGTGTCGAGCAGCAGGTATTGCGCCGCCGACGCGCTCAAGGGATAGGTTCCGTTCGGCATCCGCGCGTTCATGTTGTGACCCGTGATCTGGAAATGGAGCCCGTACATGTAAACGTAATCCGCGGCGATGGCCAGCCCCTTCGCCACCTGCCGGCTGACGCCTGCAGAATACTGCTCCATATAGGGAGTCTCCGCCGTCCGGCTCGGAATGCGGAACGAGCTGCCTCCCTGCTCGGAAAGGATCGAACGATCCGTCGGATAGTTCGGGAAGAAGGTGTTCGCTCTGCCGGTCACGCGGCTGTCGTTTGCCACGTTGGTCGCAATGAAACCGGGATATCCGCCGACGATTGTCCGCAGCGTTTCGGTCACAAGCTTGTCGTGGAACAGACCGGCTCCGGCGCGGATCACGGTCTTGCCGTCATTGCGCGGATCCCACGACAGGCCAAGACGCGGAGACCACTGCTTCTTGTCGTCCGGAACGGGCCGGTAGTTCTTGCCGCGAAGATCGCCTTCGATCAAACGCACCCAGAACTGCTGTTCGGTCATGTCGGTCGGGAACGGCAGACCGTTTCCGATGTCGCCTTTGAACTGGCGCAAGTCATACCGCAGGCCGATCGTCAGCGTCAGGTTGCGCCGCACGCGCCACGAGTCGTTCACGAAAGCGGCATACATGGTGACGTCGCGCGTCATGCCGGTTCCGCTGTAGCCTGAGACCGTCCAGTCATGCAGCTTGCGCAGCTCCACACCCTGCGTGAAGCGATACGGCAGCGTCGCCGGGTTGGCCGGATTCACGGGCTGGTCCTGGAGGAAGTCGAACGTGCCCTGGTAATTCTGGTTCAGCACGCTGTGACCGTGAACGACGTTCCCTTCGAACCCAAAGCGGATCGAGTGGCTCGCCGTGTTGTACGACATGGTGTCCGAAAGAATCCAGTTGCCCTGCGACCGGCCCTGCGTCTGGTCTCTGCCAAACGTGATGCTCGGGAAACTCAGCGTCGGACGGGTCTTGGTCCCGGTGCGGAACAGTTGCTGATACGAGTCATTGAACCTGAACTCGTTCACCATTTTCGATCCCAGCAGCGATGTCAGATTGACCGTCAGGAAGTACGAATGGCGGACGTCTCCGTATCCGCTGTCCGCCGCGAGCGTGCCGCCGGCCTGCGTGTTCTGTACGTTGCGATTGTCGTAGAGGTAGGTCAGCGACAGCGAATTGGCGGCATTGACCGCGTGCGTCACCTTCCCGAAGTAGTTGTTGAACCTCGACGGCACCGAGACTTCCGTGCGGGTGTCATAACCGAGCGATTTGACGTAGGCGGCGATCGTGGCCGGAATCACGATCGACGACGTGCGGTTGGAAGTCCGCCGCTCATAGGATCCGAAGAAATGGGTCTTGTTCTTGACGATCGGTCCGCCCAGGGTGGCGCCGTACTGTTCAGCGTCAAAGGGAGGAACCGCTTTGTCCCTGGCAAAGAAGTTCGGCTTGGCGAACCGTTCATCCCGTCGAAAAATGAAACCGCCGCCGTGGAATTCGTTCGTGCCGGACTTGGTGACGATGTTGATGACTCCGGTCGCCGTTCGTCCGTATTCGGCGGAGTAGGAGTTCGCCATCACCTGGAATTCCTGGATGGCCTCCTCCGCAAGCTGCGTTCGAGTCGCGGACGACAGCGAAGAGCCGCCGCCGGTCACTTCGTCGTTGAAGTCGACGCCTTCGAGCCACATCGATTTGAAGCGCTCGGACATGCCCCCGAATGAAACAGAATCGGTTTCGCCGCCGCCGGCATCGGACGACTGGTCGCTGACAACGCCCGGGGCGAGCAGCGCCAGATTCATGAAATCGCGGGTCTTGAGAGGAAGCGCCTGAATCTTCGCATTGTCGATCAGAGTCTTGACGGCGTTTTCCGTCGTTTCGACCAGAGGCGCCTCTTCGGTGACGGTGATCGTTTCGGCCGTGCTGGCCACCTGCAGGCTGAAGTCGATCTTGACCGACGTCGAAACCGGAACCTTGATGTTCTGCCGCGTGATTATCGAAAAGCCGGTGAGTTCGACGGTTAATGTGTATTCCACGGGCGGCAGAGCGTCGAATCGGTATGAGCCGACTTCGCTCGTAATCGTTTCACGCGCAGCGCCCGTGGCCTGATTCAGCAGCTTGACGCTGACGCCCGGCAGCCGCGCGCCGCTGGCGTCCGTGACGTCGCCGAGGATCGAACCTGCGGTCGACTGGGCTTGAGCGGACTGGAATCCCACCAGAATCAGAAACAAAGTAAGAAACGCAAACCGAAACCGTGTCATTCGAGTACCTCCGCGGTGCGGGATGAATAAAGGGTTCGTGTGACCGATGGCCGGCACGTCGTTGAGCGGGCAATCAGAGCCAGGGATCCTAAACATCAGACGCACATTCGTTGTGCTGTCCGGTTGCTATTTAACGAGTTACGAGGGACAAGTCAAGGACCCATGGACAAGCGTCACCGAGATGCCTATATACTAAGGATGTCCGTTCCTTCAACGTAACCTCAAGGGGGCGCACCGGTTTCGACGGAAATGAAGAAGTTGGAGACGCATGCCGAGGCCCAGGACCTCGTTAAAACTTGGAAATTCAATAACTGCTGACACTCAGTTAGCACTGGCTGCTTAACCGCTAGCCACGTCCCTGGTCAATTCGCCTGTAGGCTGGCCAAGGGGCGCCACTTCATGCAGGATAGCCTCAAACGGCTGGCCCGGCGGCGCGAGGCGAAACTCAACGGGCTGATGTCGCGGACATGTCTTGCAGGCTCTTGAGTCCGCGGCACGACAAAAATCAGAACCTGACACGCATGTAGACTCTTCAGTGGAACGTTTTCGGACGCGGGTTCGATTCCCGCCGCCTCCATTCATTTCCGCGAGTCTAAGAACCTTCCGCTTAAGGCGCGATTTGCAACCGCACGGATTTTGTGCATGCTCGAATACGTCGCCGTGCTGCTCTCGCGCATTCTGCCAGAGGTTGAAGCCGAAGGCGTCGATGCCTCAATTATCACCATTCAAGACGCCGCATTTCGTCAGACCGGGTGAAATCCAGGCAAAGTAAACACGCAAATTCCTGGACAAGATCCAATCCGCTAAGACCCGGCATTCTCAGGTCGAGCAGGACCAGATCCGGACTCGCGCCGCTGGAGATACGCAAAGTCTCCTCGGCTGTGCCGGCTTCATAGGCTTTCGCAACCCCGATCTCGGAACGCCCAGCAAAGCCGATTCCGTAATACCTGATCGTCTGGAAAGAACGTCACGTGTCGGCTTGGCAAAGCAGATCACGGATGGATTCTGATATTTGTCATTTTGTCCGAATCATCGTCTCGCCGGGGCTAAAATGTCCGCGCACGCGTTCCCGCGTAAGCTGTAATAGCTGTTTCAGTTACATTTCATGCGGCCGCTGTGGATTGGCAATTGCAAAGATATTGGCGGCTTCCGTTGAGACGCAGGTGTGAGCGCTGCCAACAAACTCAAAAACCGGTTGAACCGGTCCATCTGAGCCACGGAGGGAAGTATGATTCACCGACTCGAAGCTATAACGAAGGGGTTTCTTGATAACGCGCCGGTTACGGGCGTAGAGATCACGCGCATAGAACAAGTCGAAAGGCAACTTGCAGAAAGTGAGGGCCGATCCCGTCTCTTAAGCATGGCGGTTGAACAGGTCTCCGAATCGATCGTTATCACTGATCCAGATGGAACAATCAACTACGTCAATCCTGCGTTCGAAAGGGTCACGGGCTACACGTCCGATGAAGTCATCGGGAAAAACCCGCGAATCCTGCAGAGCGGGAAACACAGCCCAGAGTTTTACAGAACCCTTTGGGATACGTTGACCTCCGGAAGGCCATGGTCCGGACGTTTTATCAATAAGGCAAAAGATGGTTCGCCGTGGGAAGAAGAAACTGTCATATCGCCAGTCCGCGACAAGAACGGCAACCTGATTCATTACATCGCAGTGAAGCGGGACGTGACGAAAGAGCGGCAGGCGGAAGACTCTCTCCGCTACTACAAAGCCATCATCGAATCCTCGACCGATGCCATCATCGCCATGAGCCTGGATAAAACCATCACGAGTTGGAATGCCGGCGCAGAGAGGACCTTCGGGTGGACCCAGGGAGAGGTTCTTGGACAGCCCGTGTCCTTGCTGCTCCAGCCGGAGCGCGCAGGCGAGGAGCAGGAAGTGCTCCAACGGATACAGGAAGGTGAATACATCGCACATTACGAAACGATCGGCAAGCGAAAGGATGGAACACTCATTGATCTCGCCGCGGACGTATCCCCCATAAAGGATTCGGCTGGCGCAATCATTGGTGTGTCGAGCGTCGTGCGAGACATCACGCAACAGAATCATGCGGAGGCGGAGAAAGCGAAACTCCACGCACAGATTGAAGACGAGCGCCGAGCTCTACAGAATATTGTGGCGAGCGTGCCGGGTATCGTTTGGGAAGCATGGGGCAGCCCAGATGCGAACTCGCAGCGCATCGAGTTCGTCAGCGATTACGTTGAGATCATGCTCGGCTACCGTGTGGAGGAGTGGGTTTCCACGCCGAATTTCTGGCTATCCATCGTCCATCCCGAGGACAAGACACGAGTCGCACGCGAAGCGGCTGCTCTATTTAACCGTTGCCAAGCCGGCAAACTCGAATTTCGCTGGATTGCGAAGGACGGTCACTCGGTGTGGACTGAATCGCAGATGATGGTTGTTACAGACCAAAATGGTCAGCCTGTGGGTATGCGCGGCGTGAACATCGATGTTAGCGAGCGAAAGGAATTAGAGCAGCAACTCCGGCAAGCCAAGAAGATCGAGGCGATCGGGCAGCTTGCAGGCGGCGTTGCCCACGACTTTAACAATTTACTCACAATCATCAACGGATACAGCGATCTCGCTTTGAGTCAGTTAAAACCGGACGATCCGGTCCGGCACCATATGAAAGAAATAAAGAAGGCTGGTATACGCGCCGCCGGCCTGACCCGCCAACTTCTCGCATTCAGCCGTAAGCAAGTGCTGCAACCGAGAGTTGTTGACCTGAACGAGATAGTGCTCGACACGGAGAAGATGCTCTGCAGACTCATCGGAGAGAATATAGAACTTCGGACCGTGCTTGATCCCGCACTTGGAAACGTCAAAGTCGATCCTGGACAGATCGAACAGGTCATCATGAACCTTGTCGTCAATGCTCGCGACGCGATGCCGCGTGGCGGCACACTGGTCATCACAACAAGCAATGTTGAAGCCGGCGCCGAATTCGAAAATACCTACATCAACGGCAAACCAGGACCGTATGTAATGCTGGCTGTGAGTGACGACGGAATTGGTATGGACTCAACAACTCAAGAGCACATTTTTGAGCCTTTTTTCACCACGAAAGAATTGGGTAAGGGAACCGGCCTCGGACTGCCGACCGTTTATGGAATCGTTTGCCAGTCCGGAGGCGGCATCCGCTTCGACAGCCACCTCGGACGCGGGACGACTTTCAAGATCTACTTCCCACGTGTCGTTCAGAGTTCCGGTAGCGCCAAGGAGACCTTATTACAGGCAGGCAACTCGCTCCAGGGACGGGAGACGATCCTCTTGACTGAAGATGACGATGCGGTACGCACGCTCACGCGCTCCGTCCTTGAGACATATGGCTATCACGTGCTGGAGGCCGCTGATGCCAAAGCTGCCTTCTCCGTTTGTGAGAGTCTCTCGGATCGCGTTGATCTCCTCATCACCGACATTGTCATGCCAGGCAGGAGCGGACTCGAACTGGCACATGAGTTGGAGCGGTCACAGCCTGAGTTGAGAATTCTATACATGTCGGGTTACACCGACAGTCCATTACTGCAGGAGGAAATTTTTGAGCACGGGACGTTCCTTCAAAAGCCGTTCGAACCTGTCAGGCTCGCTGAGAAAGTGCGCGAGATACTTGATCAGCCACGGCGACGTCGGATTGCTTAGGGGACTAAGGACGGAGTTCATGTTCAAATCGAAAAGAATCCATTCGTTTCCTTCATCAGATCGATTTCAGTTTCTGCGCCTGATGAAAAGTGTCAAAGATCTCGCCTTGACGCGGAACGACACAAGATTGGCGAACTCTGCGAATGAGTGTCTACGCAGATCAACCGAAGGGCATGAAAGCTGTCCGCTCAGACGGATCTTCCTCGAAGACTACGTCAACACTGAACTGCCTCCTGGCTTTGCTTTTCTTCGACCGGAAGGACTGGAGAGTAATGACAGCGCGGGTCCGTGCGAACTGCTTGAGCGCCTGCTGTCTCAAGTGAAATTGCAGGCAACGGCGTGCGATGATTCAAAATATTTCGAATCGGTTTTGGCTTGTGAAAGCTTCATCAAGAGCGGCGATCATGCATGCCCGTTCTCCTGGATCAAAGGAAAAGGCCTTGATTTCGAACATACCAATGGATCTGGAAGTTCGCTTCGGTAGAGTCACGCGCATAGGAACTTACTGCTACAAAGCCGACTGGACCCAGGCCCCCGGGCGGCCTGTTTCAACGATCCATGTGTGCGCTGTACTGCTTGGTAGAACCTCACCGGGCTATGTGTGGATTGTGTGTGTGGATTTGCGGCAATCCGAGGGTTCCGCGTTTCGTGCGGCTGATTGGATTCAATAAGCTATTTATAATCAACAAGTCTTTAAGATTCGATTCCCGCCGCCTCCATGGATTCCTGCGAATCTAAGAACCTTCTGCCTAATCCGCGGGTTGCAGTCGCCAGTGTTCCGTGCAGCCCCGCCACCGCGCACAGTTGCGGCAGTCAGAAGGAATTCGTGTCGAGGACATGTACCTGATCGAACGCATTCCAATATTGGGAAGGACGCTCTGTGATACTGAAGACCTAGCCATCTTGTCCGTCAGTGCTGACATTGAGGAACGGCATCGAGTGCGGTTCTACGACTTCGACGAAAATGCGCCGACGCCGGACGC
>JAHFTY010000358.1 GCA_023265365.1 Acidobacteriota bacterium | reverse complement strand
AATCCCAGTTCGCTGAAAAGCAGTCGGACCTTTTCGATATCCGGCGCGCGGCCGCGCAGCGCTTCGAGCGAGGTCTCAAGCGGCACGTCGCGTTTGACCGTAGCGAGATCGCGGCTGAGAAAGGCGGCCTGTTTTCCTTCCGCAAGAATGTTCCGCACCCGGGCCGCGCCGCGCAGGTTCATTTGCTCGACCGCGTCGAGATGGTCGTATAGATTTTCCAGAGTCTGGAATTGCTGGATCAATGCGATCGCGGTTTTCTCGCCGATGCCCTTGACCCCGGGAATGTTGTCCACCGGATCGCCCATCAGCCCCATGACTTCGATGACCTGCTCCGGCGCGACGCCGAATTTCTCCTTCACTTGATCCGCGCCGATCCAGCGATCTTTGGCGCTGTCGAGCAAGCGGATGCCGTCGGTGACGAGCTGCATCAGATCCTTGTCGCTGGAAACGACGACGACCTCGCATCCTTGGCCGGACATCGTGCCGCAAAGGGTCGCGATGATGTCATCGGCTTCATATCCCGGCAGCTCCAGGAGCGGCAGATTGAGCACGTCGAGGACTTTGCGGAAATAAGGGAACTGGGGAATCAACTCGGCCGGCGCTTCGGGACGGTTGGCTTTGTAATCGGCGTACATTTCATTGCGAAAAGTTTCTCGGCCGGCGTCCAGGGCCACGGCCACGTACTCCGGCCGGTGCTGCTTCAAGAGCTTGAGCAGGATATTGGTAAAGCCGAAGATCGCATTGGTCGGCAATCCGGCGGCGTTCGAAAGCGGAGGAATCGCGAAGAAAGCGCGGAAGATATAGGAGCTGCCGTCGATCAGAAATATTCGCGGCAAAGTATTAGATGACATGGGGGCTCGTGACTCGTGCTTGTGGCTCGTGTTCGTGCTCGTGGCTCGTGTTCGTGGGGGAGGGGACGAGCACGAGAAACGATCACGATCACGATTTGCCCTAGGATTCCTTCCGCGCCAGCGTATGCGTCGCCGTGCCGTAGAAGACTTCTGCCGCTTCCATCAGCGTTTCCGAAAGCGTCGGATGGGGATGAACCGAATCGGCGATGTCGCGGGCGGTGGCGCCCATCTCGACGGCCAATACCCCTTCGCTGATCAGCTCACCGGCGCCGGAACCGACGATACCGACACCGAGGATGCGTTCGGTTTCGGGTTCGATAATGAGTTTGGTCAGACCTTCCGGGCGATCCAGGGTGAGGGCCCGACCGGACGCGCCCCACAAATACTTCGCGACTTTGACTTCGGTCCCTTTTTGCTTGGCTTCGGTTTCCGTCAGGCCGCACCAGGCGACCTCGGGTTGAGTAAAGACCACCGCAGGAATCACGATGTTCTCAAACACACTGGGCTCGCCCAGGATCGCCTCCACGGCGATGCGCGCTTGTTTGCTGGCGCGGTGGGCCAACAGCACGCCGCCGCAGGCGTCGCCGATGGCGTAGATATGCGGGTCGTCGGTTTGCTGGTGGGCGTCGCACTTGACGAAGCCTTTGTCGTCTTTGGCGACCTTGGTATTTTCCAGTCCCATGTCGCCGATGTTGGCGACGCGCCCGACGCTGACCAGCACGCGGTCGTAGAGCTCTTCGCGCTGCTCGCCGGCTAATTGGATCGTGACTTTGATCCGTTTGCCAGCGGTGGCCATCTTGAGCACCTTGGTGTTGACGCGGATTTCCTTGAAGGCTTTTTGCGCGAAGCGGCTGACCGGGCGGACGAGATCGGGATCGATGCCCGTGAGTATCGAAGGCAAGACTTCCAACACAACGACCTTGCTGCCCAGGGCGGCATACACGGTCCCGAGTTCCATGCCGATATAACCTCCGCCCACGACCAGGAGGTCGCGCGGCACCTCCTGAATCTCCAACGCTTCTACAGAGGTCATGACGCGCGGGTTGCCGAGGTCGAAGGCCGATGGCAGCGCTGCTTTGGAGCCCACGGCGATGATCGCGGTATCGTAGGCGATGAACTTTTGCCCGTCGACGGTTTCCACGCGCAGCGTTTGCGAGCCTTCGAAATGGCCCCGGCCATGGACGAGTTGCACGCCGCGCTTTTGCGCCAGCCCTTTGATGCCCTGGCCCAACTTATCGAGAATCGAATCCTTCCAGGCGCGCAGTTTGTCGAGATCGACTTTGGGCGCGCCCAGCGCGATGCCGCGGGCCGCCGAGTCCTTCGCTTCGCGCAGGATCTCAGTGGCGTGGAGCAAGGCTTTGGAAGGGATGCAGCCCGCGTTCAGGCAGACGCCGCCCAGGCGCGGATGTTGTTCGACGAGGGTTACCTTCATGCCTCTGTCGGCGGCATAGAAGGCGGCGGTGTAACCGCCGGGGCCCGCGCCGAGAACGACGATTTCAGTTTTGCTCGGTTCCATGGGTGTTTTTGGTCAGAGGGTTTCTGCGTATCTTGTAGATGAAACCTGGAAGATAGTTTCCACCACGAAGGACACGAAGATCACGAAGTTTAAGAATAAAAATATCCGAACCCTTCGTGCCCTTCGTGATCTCCTTTGAAAATACCTGTTTGGGGACGAGAACGAGGAGGCCCGCCTGGGTTCCGTCATACCCGCGAAAGCGGGTATCCAGGTTAATTCGGCGCAACGAACCTGGATTCC
>JAHFTY010000357.1 GCA_023265365.1 Acidobacteriota bacterium | reverse complement strand
AAAGCTTGCCGATCGCGAGTCGGCACCATTGCTTCATCGATACACACCACCACCACTGACGGGACTGCATCGATTCTTACCGAACGCGAAGCGCGCCCACGCAGAAGCGACCGAATTGGCGCAGCGCCGCTATGAAGAGGACCTAGAGAAATACGCTGGACGCGAGGCCTCACGCGAAAAGGCTCTAGCTGACGCACGAATCGCCCATCAAAGGCGGCTGGAACAGCTCAACCACGAAGCGGCTGATTGGAATGAACGGGTCGATCAGTTCGCTCGGGACTACACCGAAGGGAAGGCAGCCGCGATCACCGACTACTGTCAGCTCGTGCTCGACACAAGTGATTATCCTGAGGGATTTCCTAATACTGCTAGGACGGCCTACGTTGCAGATTCGAAACAACTCGTTGTCGAATACGAATGTCCAGCACTGGGCGCCGCCCTCCGTGCCAATGTGAATGAGACACCTTCCCCTTCATAATTAGTGTTCAGGGCGGAAGGAAAATCAAAATGCAGAATCCAGTTCCATCGCAGTCTTCTTCGGCTTTGCCGTCCGCTGGACGTAGTGAGGACGAGCGAAGCGAGGCCGAACGAAGTCCAGCGGATGGCAAAGCCGGCGCCGAGGTAGGCGCCGCCGTCCGGCCCGACCCGGAAGTCGTGGCGAAGGCAAAGCGCCGGAGGTTCACGGCCGACTACAAGCAACAGATCCTGACGAAGGCGGATGTGGCTGCGGAGCACGGCGGCATCGGTGCATTACTGCGCCGCGAAGGCCTGTACTCGTCGCACTTGACGAAGTGGCGGCGTGAACGAGCGGCCAGCATTCGGCAGGGACTCGAGCCGCGGAAGCGCGGACCGAAATCCAAACGCAATCCCCTCGCCGAAGAGAACCAGAAGCTGCAGCGCACGAACGAGCGCCTGACCGAGCAACTGCGTAAGGCCGAGATTGTGATCGATGTTCAAAAAAAAGTGGGTGCGCTGTTGGGATGGCCGATTCCGGACCCGGATCCGGAACGTTGATGGCCGCCGTTCAACAGCTCGCTCCGGACGTCGGGATCCTGGCGGCGTGCGTGGCGCTGGGCGTGGTTCGATCGTCCTTCTATCGTCGGCTGCGCCCGGATGTTGTGGCTCAACCGCGGTCCGCTCCGCCTCGATCCTTGAGTCCATCCGAACGCCAGACCGTGCTGGCGCATCTCCATGAAGAACGATTCCAGGATTGCTCGCCGGCTGCCGTGCAGGCCACTTTACTGGATGAAGGCGTCTATCGCTGCTCGATCCGCACCATGTACCGCATCCTGGAACAGCACGCCGAAACGCGAGAACGCCGGGATCAGCGGATTCATCCCGTCTATCAGAAGCCCGAGTTGCTGGCAACGGCTCCCAATGAACTGTGGAGCTGGGACATAACGAAATTGATGGGCCCGGCCAAGTGGACCTACTTCTATCTCTATGTGATTCTCGACGTCTTCAGCCGCTACGTGGTCGGCTGGATGGTCGCTCCCCGCGAAAGCGCCGAGTTGGCTCGCAAACTGATCGAGGATACCTGCAGCAAACAACAGATCCATTCCGGACAGCTGACCATTCACGCCGATCGCGGCTCGTCGATGACGTCCAAACCGGTCGCCTTCTTGATGGCGGATTTGGGCGTCACCAAAACTCACAGCCGTCCCTATGTGTCCGATGACAATCCGTATTCAGAAAGTCAGTTCCGCACGATGAAATACCGGCCCGGTTTCCCCGACCGCTTCGGATCGATCCAGCACAGCCGCGCCCATTCTCAGCTTTTCTTCTCTTGGTACAACCAGGAGCATCGGCATTCCGGCATCGGTCTGCTCACCCCGGCCATGGTCCACTATGGTCAAGCCGATCACATCTTCCAGAAGCGTCAATTCGTACTCGATGCCGCCTACCTGGCGCACCCAGAACGATTCGTCCGCTCCTCACCAAAACCACTCTCTGTTCCAAAGGAGGTCTGGATCAACAAACCCATCGAGTTCCTGAATTGAAATCGAGCGCGACGCAAAAAACGGCCGGTCTGAGAGTCGACCTCGCCGCGGATCGTCGTTTATACGCGATCCTGGCGACAATTGTTTCCCACAGATTCTCAAAGGAGCCAAATGAAAGAAGGAAGGACCTGAAAACGCAGCCCAAATTAAAAGTGCCTAAATTACCGATCGAGGTGTCTCAAACTCATTGACACGCGCCGGTTTGTAATAAGTCCCATTTGGGCAGCCGCTCGCATGCGAATGGACTCAACTCGGTTGCTATTGTGGATCATGGTTGTTCGAGCTTGCTCTTGGCGCGAGCCAAATGAGGTCCGATCTTTGGAAGTGTCCCTTGATTCTTTCCTTAAATCTTGAACCCGATTGGGAGACCTCTGTCGTCCTTGGTTCATGAGATTCCATTCATCATGAGCAGACCATTTCCCGTTGACCATATGATCGAGGCCCAGGAGATTGCGGCTCTGTTGAAGCAAGGCAGCGACTTCGTTCAACGCCGAATGGTTAACCCCAAACACCCCGAGTACATCCCGAACGCCAAGATAGGACGCAAGAGGTTCGTGAAGATCAGCGACCTGCAAGCCTGGATTGATAAGAGGATCACGAGATGACCGTCTT
>JAHFTY010000211.1 GCA_023265365.1 Acidobacteriota bacterium | reverse complement strand
AAAAAGAAAAGGAACGCACCCTGAGCGAGATCGCGAGCGCGAAGGACCGTCCCCAGGTCATCGCAGGATGGGCGTTCAATGAGTTGATTTACGGCGCTCATCCACTGCACCGGCCGTCCCACGGGTATCCGGAAACCGTCGAGAATATCAATCGCGACGATCTGCGCGCATTCCATCGGAAGTACTTCGTCCCGAACAACACGATTCTTTCCATCGTCGGAGATTTCCGCGTGCCGGAAATGCTCCCGCGGATCGAGCGGATTTTCGACTCGTGGCGTGGACAGCCAATCGAATTTCCGAACTATGCGCCCGTTGCGAGACAAACGGATCGTCGCACCAAGATCATCCCAATGCAGGCACAGCAGCTGAACATTTACCTTGGGCATCTTGGTATCGACCGGTCAAACCCCGACTACTACGCCCTACAGGTACTGGACACGATTTTGGGCGGTGGCGCCGGCTTCACGGCTCGAATTCCCCGGACATTGCGAGACGAACTCGGTTTGGCGTACACGACCTTCGCCAGCATCACGATGACTGCCGGTGCCGATCCGGGCCGGTTCGTCGCGTTCATCGGAACTTCGCCGGAGAACATGGATCGTGCGATTGATGGGTTGCTCGACGAAATTCGCCGCATCGTAGCCGAGCCCGTGACGATCGAGGAACTTCAGGATGCGAAGGACTATCTCACCGGCAGCTTCGTGTTTGCATTCGAAACAAGCGGCCAGATCGCCAGGTTTCTTGTCCATGCGCAGGTGTACGGCCTGGGATTTGATTACATCGATAGATATCCCGAGTACATCAAGCACATAACGATCGAGGATGTAGCGCGGGTTGCAAAGCAGTATCTCGATCCGGAACATTACACACTGGTTGTTATTGGCCCGGTTAAGGCTGAGAGTTCTACGAATGGAAACAACACGAACCAACACGATCTTTTTTGAGAAGTACAGCGTTACGACGCGTGACCTGGAAACCTATCTGTCCGAAGCGCTCTCCCGGGGCGGGGACTATACCGACCTCTATTTCGAATACCGGATCAGTCATTCGATCATTCTTGAGGAACAAATCATCAAGAGCGCGACCAAGAGCGTCAACATGGGCGTCGGCGTGCGTGTTCTGTCTGGTGAGAAAACCGGGTATGCCTATTCGGATGACTTGAATCGAGAGAATATCCTGAAAGCGGCTCGAACGGCAGCGTTCATCGCGCACTCTTCATCCGAAGGAGGGACGACCGGCCTGTCGGCGCCGATTAGTCTCGAAAACGATCTTTATTCGATTCCTCTGCAACCTGTCGATCTGGAGATCGCCGGAAAGATCGCTCTGCTGCACGAAGCGGATTTCGCAGCCCGATCTTATGACTCACGCATTCAGCAAGTGCAGTGCAGCTACCTTGATGAAACGAAGCACGTGATGATCGCTAGCTCCGATGGCCGGTGCGTGTGGGACGTTCAACCGCTTGTCCGCCTGAATGTGATGTGTGTTGCCGAAGCGGGGAGTCAGCGGCAGTCGGGCTATCAGGGAGGCGGTGGCCGACGGTCGGTCGATATTTTTACCGGAGATCTCGATCCCAAAACTCTGGCCCGCGAGTCCGCGCGACAAGCGCTTTTGCAACTGAACGCGGTGGGCGCTCCTGCCGGTCCGATGGAAGTGGTCCTCGGTCCGGGCTGGCCCGGAATCCTGTTGCACGAGGCGATTGGTCATGGGTTGGAAGCAGACTTCAACCGAAAAGGGACGTCCGCATTCACGGGTCTTGTCGGGCAAAAGGTCGCCTCGGAACTGTGCACCGTAGTGGATGACGGAACAATTCCCTTTCGTCGGGGCTCGCTGAATGTCGATGACGAGGGTAATCCGACACATGAAACGGTCTTGATCGAGAACGGGATTCTCCGTGGATATCTGCAGGACAAATTGAGTGCCGGCCTGATGAAGGCACCCATCACCGGGAATGGGCGGCGCCAGGGTTATGAGCACATTCCGATGCCACGAATGACCAACACGTTTATGAAGGCCGGCGAGTCTGCCCCCGAGGACATTATCAAGTCCGTCAAGAGAGGTTTGTATGCGGTTCAATTCGGCGGCGGCCAAGTCGATATCACCAGCGGCAAATTCGTTTTTTCTGCGAGTGAAGCGTATCTCATTGAAGACGGTCATATCACCGCGCCCGTCAAAGGTGCGACTCTCGTCGGTGACGGTCCAACGGTTCTGCGGCAGGTGACCATGGTGGGGAATGATCTACAGTTGGACATGGGCGTCGGAATTTGCGGCAAGGAAGGACAGTCCGTTCCCGTGGGTGTCGGTCTGCCGACGATCAAGATTCAGGAAATGACCGTGGGTGGAACGGAAAAATGACGGATCAGTTGAAGGAAGCCGCTGAAAAAGTTGTCCAGCGGGCGGTTCGAATGGGTGCGACCTCGGCCGATGTCCTCATCCGTGAGGACGATACGTTCTCGGTTTCTGTCCGGATGGGAGAAGTAGAAACTCTCAAGCAAGCGATATCCCGAAATGTGCTTCTTCGCGTCTTCGTTGGGAAGCGGACTGCAACATCGACGACGTCGGACCTGTCTCCCGGTGTCGTCAATCGTCTCGTCGACGATACGGTTGAAATGGCGAGAATTACTTCGGAAGACGAGAGCGGCGGACTTCCCGATGCCAGTCTGTTCGGTAATGACTTCCCCGATCTTGAACTGCTGGACACGACTTGGGAAAACCTGTCGCCGCCAGACAGGATCGACATGGCCATCCGGGCCGAAAGAGCGGCGCTCAAGGCGCATCCCGGCATCGTCAATTCCGAAGGCGCAACATTCGACTACAGCCGGTCCTGCACCGTGGTCGGCAACAGCAGCGGGTTCTTTGGCGAATATGAAGGAACCGGTGGTGGGATTGCGGCGGCGCCGGTCGTCCAGTCGCAGGGAGGGATGCAGCGAGACTTATGGATGTCGGTGTCGCGGCGCGTTGACGGGCTGGAGAGCCCCGAAGAGATTGGCCGAAAAGCCGCGGAGCGAGCGTTACGGCGCCTGGATGCCCGCAAGATTTCCACGTGCGAAGTGCCTGTCGTATTTGATCCGATGACGGCCCGCTCCTTGGTGGGCCACATCTTTCAGGCGGTCGCCGGTGAATCCATTTACCGTCGGATGTCGTTTCTCATCGACGAGGTGGGAAAGCGCGTTGCCGCTCCCGGAGTAACGATCGTGGACGATGCGCGGCTTCGGGGCGGGTTGGGGTCCAGCCCGTTTGACGACGAGGGAATTCCCACACAAACGACGCCGGTCATCGAAGACGGAGTTCTGCGGAACTATCTCCACACAGCCTATTCCGCTCGAAAACTCGGCACCCGTCCAACCGGCAACGGAACGAGGGCGGCGACAGGGACGGTAACGATTGGCCCGACCAATTTTTATTTGAAGAACGGCGCGCATACTCCGGAAGAGATCATCGCGTCCGTAAAGTCCGGCCTTTATCTGGTCGAGTTGATCGGGTTCGGCGTGAACGGAGTGACGGGTGACTACTCGAAGGGTGCCGTCGGAATCTGGATCGAAAACGGCAAGTTATCTTATCCTGTTCATGAAATTACGATTGCGGGCAATTTGCGCCAGATGTTCGAGAACATCGAGATGGTTGGAAACGATCTGGCATTTCTCGGTTCGGTCGCAGCGCCCACGATCAAAATAAAGAAAATGGTCATCAGCGGAGACTAACATGGGCGAGCGCCGGACAGCCGTCATCATCGGGGTGACCATCGCAGTCATTGTCGGAGTCCTGCTCGTTTGGGCATTTGCTTTTAACAATGCTCCGTCCACCGCGAATCTGACCGAGATCACGGATAAGCCGGCGCTTAAAAAGATCGCACAGATTTCGCAGGTGGGAATTGCCACCGGCGAGAATTACATGGGGCATCGGATCCGCGTGATCCATGGAACCATTACAAACAATTCAGACAAGCCGTTGCGGATGGTCGATGTCAACATGACATTCAACGACTATGACGCCAAGCCCGTCCAGCGAAGTGTGCAGAGGGTTTTTGAAGCAACGCAGAAGCCTCTCCCACCTGCCGCAAAATACCGATTCGAAGTGAATTTCGAGAACCTGCCGCGCACCTGGAATTACCACATTCCGGATATCGAAGTCGTTAAGATCGCTTACTGAATCCTCTACCTGCCATGGGCCAGCCGATCGATCAGGTAAGGCGGCAAGTGTACGTTCCGCATCTTTGCCTGGGTTCGCTCGAATGGATACTCAACGCGATAGAACTCCAACCGCCCACGCTCCTGATCCCAAATCAGGAAACTCGCGCGCGTATCGCCGTCTCTTGGTTGTCCGATTGAACCCGGATTGACCAAAAAGCTCTGGCCTCCGTCACACCTCACGGCGGTGAATTCGTCGAACTCATAGGTGGGAGGAATCACCGGGTTTCCTTCGGTATCATTCGCAAACACGGCGGGAAAATGGGAGTGCCCGAAGAAAGTGAGACGCTTGGACGCCATCCGCAAGTTCGTCGTGGCATCCGATGAAGTGAAAATGTAGTCGTCTTCATGAGTAATCGCGCCGTGGACGAGTTGGGCATCGTCGTGGATGGACAAAGGACCAACTGGAAGACCGGAAAGATAATTGCGATAGGAATCGGGGAGGACCGAGCGCGTCCAAAAGACGGCGCGCCGTGCATGCGGATTGAACTCGGAAGCATCGTCTTCTCCGGCAGCCACCCGGTCATGATTGCCGCGAATGGTGACAGCGTTCAGGCGGCGGACGGCGTCGATCGCTTCCACCGGATTCGGCCCGTAGCCAACGATGTCTCCACAGCAGAAGACCGCGTCGTAGCCGGCCAATTGTGCACGCTGGATCGATGCTTCGAGAGCTTCGATATTGGAATGGATGTCACTCAGGATGAAAAAGCGCATGGTGTATGATGTTTTTGATGCGGCTACCTAAGATAGTGAGCTTTTCAGTGATGCTGGCTCTGCTAACGTCGGTCGCGGCTGGCCTCTCGGTCCTGAATTCCAATACCGCCGGTGTCTCGCCGGCGTGGACGATGATATCACGCTTCATCGCAGTGCTCTTTTACGGCGCCTTCGGACTTACGGTGGCGCGTGCATGCCGGCTCAAGGGGTCCTTGATCGTCAGTTCGGAAGATTGGCCCCTGACGATCCGGGAGTTCATCAATTTCGGGGTTCTTCCCGGCGTAGTGCTGGGTGTGATCAATTACCTATTCTTCTTCAGTTATCGAACCAGTCCCTTTGTGACTCCCCGCATTCGGGGAATAACGAGTTTCTACGATTCGTTCATTCTTTCACTCGACAGCGGCTTCGCCGAAGAAACGATTTTCCGTTTGTTTATCCTATCCTGCCTTGTTTTTACGTTTAACCACCTTTATGCACGGCTAAAGCCGGTATGGCCTTCGGTCGTAGCGATATTGCCGATTGCCATGGCGCTCGTCCTTTCCTCCTTGCTCTTTGCGATGGTTCACGGCTTTTACGCATTTACGGGGGCGTTCTTTGGAGGAATGCTGCTGGGCGCGATCTATCTCAAAAGCGGAATCGAAGGCGCCATCGCCGCGCATTTCGTCGCCAATTTTCTCTTCTTCAGTGCGTCATACATCATTTGACGTGTGAAAGGTCCGTACATGTTTCCAAGCTCTTTGGGTGAGTTGCGAAAGAGTCCTGTCGGCGACCCGCTTCGTTTGAACCGCACCATCAAGGATGAAATGCGGATGAACCTTATCCGGCGGCTCGAAGGTCGCGTCCCGATATTTTCCGGGATTATCGGATACGAAGAAACCGTCGTGCCCCAGGTCGTCAACGCCGTGCTCTCGCATCACAACATGATTCTGCTTGGATTGCGAGGCCAGGCGAAGAGCCGGATTCTTCGTGGACTCGCCGGACTGCTCGATGATCGCATTCCGGTGGTTGCGGGATGTGAGATCCATGACAATCCCTTTTCCCCAATCTGCCGCAGGTGTCGCGACCTTATCCGGGAGATGGGCGAGAACACTCCCATTGACTATCTCGGGCGTGAAGAGCGCTACGTGGAGAAACTGGCGACGCCCGATGTGACCATCGCGGATATCATCGGCGATATCGATCCGATAAAAGCGGCGAAAGGCGGCCACGCGATTGGCAGTGAGCTGAGTGTTCACTACGGTCTTCTTCCGCGAGCCAATCGCGGGATCTTCGCAATCAATGAGCTGCCCGATCTGGCCGGCAAGATACAGGTGGGCCTGTTCAATATCATGCAGGAAGGGGATGTTCAGATTAAGGGTTACCCGGTGCGGCTTCCGCTTGATGTGGTCCTTGTGTTCTCGGCGAATCCGGAAGACTACACGGCGCGAGGAAAAATCGTGACGCCGCTAAAGGACCGGATTGGATCCGAAATCAAGACGCACTATCCCTCCAGCCTGCCCCATGGGATTGCAATTACCGAACAGGAGGCCTGGATTCGGCGTGACGGGAGCAGAATCCGTGTGCCGGTTTTCATCAAGGAGATTGTCGAAGGCATCGCTTTTAAAGCTCGGGCGGACCAACGCGTCGACAAGCGATCGGGCGTTAGCCAGCGGTTACCGATATCGTGTTTGGAAAACGTCGTCAGCAACGCGGAACGCAGAGCGATCGCCAATGGAGAAACTGAGGTTGTCGCACGCGTCGCGGACGTCTACTCCGCGATACCGGCCATTACGGGAAAAATCGAATTGGAGTACGAAGGTGAGTTGAAAGGCCCGGAGAATGTGGCTCGCGACCTGATACGCCTATCGGTCCAAATGGTTTTTCGCCAGTACTTTCCCACGACGGACTTCAAACAGGTGATCGAGTGGTTCGAAATGGGAGGCAACTTGAAATTCGCCGATACCGATTCTGCCGACCACCTGCTGAGAACGATGAGTCACGTACAGGGCTTACTCGACAAAACACTCCCGCTCGGTGTGGACCTCGAGAGTCCTGCCGGCCTTCGAGCTTCCGCGAGCGAATTTATTCTTGAGGGATTGCACTCGGTTGACAAGATCAGCAGGTCCGAAGAACGCGGCTTTGCGGCAGCCGAAAGACGAAATTCGCAAGATCTCTACAGAGACTACACGGCCGAGAGGAGTCGCCACAAGAAACCGTTGAACTGAAATGCCGGTAACGAAATACACGAAATGGATACCTTCCCCTCTGGACGGCCTCAGCCTCGATGAGCTGATGGACGAGTTATCCGAGTACTTCCTTCAGAGCGGGTATGAATATGGATATCGCAGCCCCACCGACCCGCGCAATCTGGATGCGCTCAAACAGGCAATTATCGAAAAACTCGTGGAGAGGGGAAGCATCCCCGAGGAACTTTATCAGCAGTGGCTTCAGGATCGAACGGCCGATGAATCCAGACACCTTGACGAATTAATCGACCAACTGATCCGAAGAATGATCGAAGAAGGATGGATGCAGGCCGATCAACAGACGGAGGCATCCGATTCTGATGCAGGACAAGGCAGCGAAGCTGAAGCGTCCGGCAAGGCGCGATTCGAGTTGACGGAAAAGTCCATCGACTTTTTGGGATTTCGCCTGTTGCGTCACCTGCTGGGCTCGGTCGGCCGAAGCAGCTTTGGCCGGCACGAGACGGCACACTTCGCCACCGGAGTCGAGGCGTATCAGGCGTCAAAAGAATATGAATTTGGCGATACGCTGAACATCGACATCAGTTCGACATTGCTTAATGCGATTGGCCGGGAGGGTCTGGGTGTCCCGATCAACATCGAAGCAAATGATGTGATGGTTCATCGATCCGAATATGAAAGTTCCTGCTCGACTGTCCTGCTGCTGGATACCAGTCACAGCATGATCCTGTATGGCGAGGACCGATTCACTCCGGCGAAGCGAGTGGCGCTGGCACTGGCACAGCTCATTCGAAGTCAGTACCCAGGTGACTCATTGCGGCTTGCATTGTTCCATGACTCCGCGGAAGAGATACCG
>JAHFTY010000070.1 GCA_023265365.1 Acidobacteriota bacterium | reverse complement strand
TTTTCAGCGGCCGAGAGGAGTCAATAAGTTATTTGTAATCAGTACGCAGTCGAGGTCCGAGTCCCGCCTTCGGCCTAGTCCTCCGAGAAGGAGAAGCCGGCTATCTGGAAATGTGGTTGTGCAGGAATGCAGAAAAGTCCAGCTATAATAGAATCCCAAAGCAAACATCAATGCCCGCCGGATGCTCTTCATCTTGTTCTCATCGAGGGTAGCGATCAGGCCTCCCAACTTGTCCTTGGTTATTGTCTGGATATGATCCAGGTTGATCGCACAGTCGGTCGGCAATCCGTCTGCCGGTGTTAGAAGCACTTCGCTGGGAATGTCGCGTATGGTTCGTGTAACTGGAGCCACCGTAGCCTCGCCAAGGTATTCCAGAGCTGAGTCTCGCGTCAGGATGACAACAGGACGTCGCTTATCCGGACGACCGAATTTGTACCAACGAAACTCACCGCGGCGCATTATTCGCCCCAACCACGATCAGATTCCGAGATATCGAATTCTCCTTTGGTCACCCGTTGTTTGGAGTATCCGGCACGATGCTCGGCCTCGAGTTGTTGTATGTGAATCATCTTTAGGTATTGCCGGATGGAATCTCGAATCAGAGCGGATCGAGTCGTCCGCAGTTTCTTGACGGTCCGGTCCATTTCTTTCAGTAGTTCTTCCTCGATAGTCATCTGTATTGTTGTCATTGTTGTCAACGCTCCAATAGCTATAACTATCCACATTCTAGCAAGGTTCTCTCGTCGTTCGGCGTGGCGCCCGGTCCAATGTTGTACGGAGGAACCAGCAGGTCCGTGCCGAGAACCCGCACCTCGCGGGCGCGTCCGAACGGCGTCAACCGGTCGGCCGTGTTCATCATGGTCACTGGTACTGCGCATTCGGATCAAGAATGACGAGCCCGGCCGGAATTATTTCTTGCCGGTAATATGGCTCGGGAGTTTTCGTCTTCAAGCGCGGGGATTGGTAAGTTTCTAACGGCTGTCCAAAGAATTCGCATAGCGCTTCTGATTAAGGATGCCGGAGTTTTTTGTCACCTGATGCAAGATGCCGCTATGGCAAGGATTGCCGAACGCATGGCCAATGGTGAGACGACTCGCAGTGCCGACGCGCTTCTTCGTCTCTTTCTGAGTTCCAGCGATCCTGCCGAGTCCGACAATTCCCTTGCAGCGTTGCTCACCGAACACGCCCAGCCTCAAATCCGCCGCATTGCCCGGCAGAAACTGAGTTTTCTCGGTTCCGCCGAGTACCAGGACGTGGACGATCTCGCTGCGGAGGTCCTCTCCGAGCTTCTTCGACGCCTTCGGCAACTGAAAGCCGAGGGCGACGTGGACACAATCCAGAGCTTCGCCGCCTACACGGCATCGGCGACCTACCGCGCGTACAACGACTACCTTCGAAGAAAGTATCCTCAGCGCCACCGGCTGAAGGCACAGCTTCGTTACGCGCTCAGCACGAACGCCCGCTTTTCATTGTGGGAGGATTCTGCCGGCGCCTGGCTTTGCGGATATCGTGAAAGCATCGGCGCCGCGATCGTGAGTGTTGCCAACCCGCGTGACCTGCCCGAAAAACTCATGACGGCGTCCCCACCGGAACTGCTGGCTGGAATCTTTGACGCGTCCCATGGGCCGCTGGAATTCGACGCTGTGGTGACCGCCGTTGTGGAACTGAAGGGACTGCGGGACTGGCCCGCCGACTCACCGGAAATGGAACTGTTGCCGGCGACGCAACAGGAATCCAATGTGTTGGAGCGGCTGCAGAATCAACAGTGGCTTCGGAAGCTCTGGTCGGAGATTTCCGATTTGCCGCTCGCGCAACGGAAGGCGCTGTTGTTGAATCTTAGAGCGGAGGAAGGCGATTCGGCGCTGGTCCTGGCGCCGGTGGCCGGGATTGCGTCGATCCGGCAGATTGCCGGGTTACTGGAAATGGCGGCCGAAGACCTGGCCGCACTGTGGAATCGGCTCCCGATCGATGACATGACGATTGCCGCTCAGTTGGGCCTGACGCGGCAACAGGTCATCAACCTGAGGAAATCCGCACGGGAGCGGTTGGCGCGGCGAATGGCAATGAATCCGTAGTGGTAATAACCGATCGTATTCAACGCCAATGCCGTTGGGGGAAGTGAATGTCTCTGGGTCATCTGAGCGAAGAACAGATTCTCGCCTTTAAGGCTCGAACGCTGAGTCCTTCGGAACTGCTCCAGGCCGACGATCACCTCTCGTCCTGTTCCGCATGCCGCGATCGCCTGTGGAACAACCTCAACGCCGATCGCATGGTGGCGTCTCTGCGCAACCAACTCCACTCCGCGGCGGATCCCTCGGCCCGTCGAAAGGGACCAACCTTTCGATGGACCGCCGCTGCGGCAATCGTGCTGATCGCGTCCGCGGCGGCCGGCAGCCTTCGTCTTTTTCGCAGCCCCGAGGCGCCTGCCCCTGCAGCGCAGATTCAGCCCGCGGTTCCACAAAAGATTCCGGCTCCTCTGCCTCCCGAATATCAGGAAGCGCTCGACATTGCGAAACGCGAAGGAAAGGTGGAACGCGCCTCCGTGTTAAACGAACTGATCCGTAAAGAAGGCACGCTTTTGGCAGGAGGCTCTGCGGAGCCCTCCTACTCCGTCGTCGCGCCCGCCGGCACCATTGTTTTGACGGACCGTCCCTGGCTCAAATGGCAGGCCGTTCCGGGCGCGACGCGGTACTTCGTTTCCATTTTCGATGCCGATTTCAACAACGTCGCTCAAAGCCCCTCGATTGCTGCAACCGAATGGCAGGTGGTCCAACCCCTGCCACGCGGAATATCGTTCACGTGGCAAGTCACCGCGACGGTCAAAGGCGACTCCGTGCGATTCCCCAAACCTCCCGCACCTGAAGCCGTCTTTCGCGTACTCGACTCCGCCAAAGCGGACGAGTTGGAGAGGACGAAACAGCTACGGGGCGAATCGCATCTTCTGATGGGGATTCTCTACGCAAGGGAGGGTCTGCTGGACGACGCGGAAATCGAACTCAAACTTGCGGACCCGGTCGAAGCCCGGAAACTCCTCGAAAGCCTCTCCCAGATCCGCAAGTGAATGAATTCAGTCGCAACTACTGGATTTTTGCGGACACCACCAGAATCAGCGCGTGATCGCGCACTGTCGATTTGCCGACCACCACCTGCTGACCCTGCTTGATGTCCAGCGTGGTACTGATGTTGACTTGCGTCCGCAAATACCTTCCGCCGGGAAGATTCGGGACCGGCGGCGCATCTTTCGACGACGTGGCATTCGGATCGACGGATTCCACCGCGCCGTTGAAGCTGATGGTCTCCAGCCGGATCACCTGATCCTTTCCCTCGCCGATCAGCCCCGGCCGAATGGAGAGTTGGTAGCCGGACGGCCAGGGAACCAGATCCGAGATCTTTGTCGCAGCGCCACTCAGGTTCAGTTCCCGGCCGGCGTTCGTTCGTCCGATGATGGTGTCCACGACGGTGTAGGACTTGTACGTCAACACATTGCGCAACTGATCGATGACGGGCTTCAGAACCGGAGGGGTGGAGTCCCCGCCGCCGGACTGGGGAGCTGCCATGATCAGATAGCAGGTGAGTTCCACGGTCTTCGCCGTGTTCGCCGGAACATCCAGTTGCTTGATCAGGTCGGCAATCGTATCGATCATTGCGGAGGGCGCTCGCACTGCGAGCGAGTTCAGATTGTCCTGCCGCTGGATCAACGCGCCGTAAGGAAACAGCAGTTGTTCGAGCCATCGCGCATCCACGTACTTCAGCTGAAACACACGCGGGACGTAGTTCGGATCGAACAGGCGCGGGTCCATCCGGGCATCGTAGGGTTGCGCGGAACTGACTCCCGGCGCATAGGGCATCGGCTGAGGGGGAGGAGAAAACCCAGTGGCGGCCGACCCGCGGGTCTGCTCCGCCGCCAGTTCGTAAGGAATCATTTCACCGTTGGCGTTCCGCACCAATCGGGGCGCCATCTCTCCAAAGGCGTTTCGAACGTAGGGCGCCTGGGATTGGGCGAACCCGGACATGCAAACCATCAACGGCAAAATGACTGCAAAAAGGCGCGCATTAAAAGCCTCCTGTCTGGTCGATCAACCAGTAAATGACGACGTTTGGATCATCGGTGAGAATCTGCACCACCGTGTCCGGATTTTTTTCATCGGCCGCGGGCTCGGCCGGCTTCATACGACCTGTCGCTTTGATGTGCCGCTTGACCGGCGCCCCCGGCCCGCCGCCCGCGACAGCCACCTGCCCGGTCTCGGGCCGCCCGACATGGGGCGAAACCGCCTTCACCGTTTCCGGCGCGGGAACGTGCGGCGAGGACGCCTGCCAGATCCACAGCGCCGCTGCAAAAACCGCCACGCTGCCGAGGACCGCGTAGCGCCAGCGGTAGCCGCCCCACAGCCAGATGGCCGTTCGATCCATCCACGTGCGGCGCATTTCCATCGCGCGCACCTGATCGAGCACGCCGGCTCGCACGCGATTCAGCGAAGACGTCTCGATGGTTTCACTGCGCAGCTGCCGCAATTCCGATTGAGTGAGGCGCAGCGTGTCGGCAAAATCCCGGCACTCGACACAGGACGACAGATGGATCTCGAGTTCCCGGGCGACATCGCGATCGAGATCGCCTTCCACGTAAAGCGCGATGTTCGGATTCCAGCCCCGGCAATTCATGACGACCTCCGAAGGCGCTTTTCGATGAATCGTTTCATTCGAAGCCGCGCCGCGCTCAAATGCGATCGCACCGTCGCCTCGGTCACCTTCAGCGTCTCGGCAACCTCCGAGGTGCTCAGGCCCTGAAGATCGCGAAGCACCACCACCGCACGCTGCCTTTCGGGAAGATCGGTCAGCGCCGTCTGAATCATCCGGCGGCGCTCCTGGATATCGAGCGACACGTGCGGATCATGCGTTCCGGCAACCGGCTCACGCGTCTCGCACGAAACCGTCCCGGCGGCTCGGGGCCGGCGCGTCGCGATGTCGTTACAGACATTGACGGTGAGCCGGTAGAGCCAGGGCTCGAAGGACTTCGTCCGATCGAAGCGATGCAGATACTTGTAAACCCGGAGGAACACTTCCTGGGTCGCCTCCTCCGCGTCCGGAACGTTGCCAAGCATGCGGCGGGCGGTGGACATGACGGATCGCTCCGTTCGGAGCATCACCTGCTCGAATGCCGAAACATCGCCCGTCGCGGCGCGCTCCAGAATCAAAACCCATTCCCGGCTCTCCGGCTCCGGGCCCGCATCCGACATCAGAAGTTGAACGGCACTTTCGCTCATCACCTGTAAATACCCCGGAGCCCGGCAAATCGTTCAAAGATTTCTTCTGCCGGCCGTTCACCGTATCGGCGCCGGAATGCCGGGCATTCGCGTATAGTTTCAGGAACATGAAGTATCGATTCCTGCTGATCTTCCTTCTGTGGACGCCCGCCGCGCTCTCCCTTCCGATATCCGGACGCGTCAAAGTGAGTGGGCGGCCGGGAGGGATGAATGTTCCGACAATTGTTTACGCCGAGGCCCTTGATGTGAAGACACCGGTTCAGCCTGGGAAGTTTCAGCTGGCGCAGAGGAACAAGGCCTTCTCCCCGCACCTTCTCGCGATACCGGTTGGATCGACGGTGGGTTTTCCAAACGAGGACCTGATTTTTCACAACGTGTTTTCGCTGGGCAAGTTCGATCTCGGCCTGTATCGAAACGGAGAGTCGAAGAGCCAGACATTTGCATCGCCGGCCACGTACCGGGTGTTTTGCAACATTCATCCCCAGATGGCGGCTGTGATTCTGGTCCTGCCAACGTCCTACATCACGGAAGTGGACGCCGGCGGTTCGTATCGCCTGGATCTGCCGGCCGGACGATATCGGATCACGGCGTGGTCCGAACGCGCCCAGCAGACGTCCACGATGGAGGTCACCGTGGGGCCGGGCAATTCCCCGTCAACGGAACTCGCCCTCGATGAGTCCCGGTTTGTAGAACTCCCTCACAAAGACAAAAACGGACGCGACTACCCGCGCTCCGCATACGGTGTGAAAAAACCGTAACTGTCAGCTTGCGACCCGTTAATCGGGCCGTTGGGCAAGAGCCATTCGGTACACGGGCACGGGTTCGCTAAAACCCTTCACCTGCAACGGATCGAGCTTTTCCGCCGCGACGAGGCCTTCGACACGGGCGTAGGTGGACTCGGCCAGAAGCGTTTGCCGCGGGCCGGCAATCGAGCAAAGGCGCGAGCAAAGGTTCACGTTCGAACCGATCACCGTATAGTCCAGCCGGTCCTCGCTGCCGATACTTCCAAGAATGACTTCTCCGGTCACGATCCCAATACCGACGCGCAGGACGGGCTTGTCCGGGTTCGCGTCATTCAACGCGTCCAGCGCGCGATGGATTTCCACGGCGCACCGGATGGCGTTCAGCTCCATATCGTGGCCGCTGAACAAGGCGACAACGCAGTCGCCAACGTACTTGTCGATGTCGCCGTTGAATTTCTTCACCCGATCGGCCTGCAGGCTCAGACAGGCATTCAGCATTTTCACCGTGTCTTCCGGAGTCATGCTTTCCGTCATTGTCGTGAACCCGCGCATGTCGGAAAAGAGCACGGTCAGTTCGACCTTCTCGCCGGCGGAAACCTTGCGCGAGGAACTCGACTGAATCATGTCGACCGTCGACTGCGAGACGAATTTTTCCATGTCCTCGCGCTCGCGAAGCCCCTGCATCATCACGTTGAACGATTCCGCAAGTTCGCCGATCTCGTCGTTGGCCTTCACGTCAAGGCGATAGTCGAAGTTGCCCGCGGCAACCTGACGCGTGCCTTCGAGCAGTTTCGCGACCGGAGCCGTGACGTTACGGGCAAGCAGGGCGGTCCCGGCAATTCCGGTGAGTGCGACAACCAGTCCGACAATCAACAGCGTGAGTTGGATACCGCGGTACGGTTGCATCGCTTCGTCATGCGACTTCATCACGATGGCAAGCGGCTGAATGCCGATGCTGCCACCCAGAGCCGTGGCCACAGCTTCATAGTTTTCACGACCCACGCGCATCGATCCCGGCGGAGCCTCGGGCCGGACAGCGATTTCCCACTCGGGGCGCGTGTGCCAGGGCAGGGTGGCATCCAAAAACGTCGAGACGGTGGACCGGTCCGTCGCAATCACAATTTCATCGCCGGTCAGTTCCTTCAACTGTCTGACAAACGCCGCGTCGAGTTGCGCGGCAGCGGCAATGAAGCCGAAGACTTCCCCTCCCGCCTCCGCAGGAACAACGGCAACGTGGTGAGCCTTGCCGTCAATGCTGAGAACGATCCGGCTCGACCGTTCCGGCGGCGACTCGAGTAGCGGGCGGATTTCGGGAATCCCGGAAGGATCGGACTTGTCGGTTCGAGCGAGCAAGTCCCCTTTCGAGCTGAACGCAATAAGCAGGAGATCCGGCTTCCGGTTCTGCAGCAGGAAATCCTGAAGCGTGTCTTTGATGGTGGGGCCGTCCGTCTGCGCCATCAGAGGCCGCAGGATCGTCAGAGACGCTACCGAATTGGTCATCAACCACAATTCATCGACCCGCTGCCGCTCCGCATCCTTCAAACGCTGGCGCCCGCCTTCGACTTCCTTGTCGATCGTCTCGCCCGCGAAGCGCTGGCCCTGGTAGTTCACCGCCAGCAGCATCGCCACGATCAGTGCGATGAGCAAAAGACTGGAATAGATGAGTATCCTTCGGCGAAATGGCGTGCGGCGCATGCGTGTAGACGGCGCGGGCCTCTTCCAGCCCGCGCCCAAAAAGGTCTATGCCTGGGCCGGCATCTGGAACGGTTCGTCGGCGCTGCCGCCGTAAATCGAAGGAACCTTCGATCCCATCGGACGCAGATAAACCGAGAGTTGGCCGCGGTGATGTGAGGAGTGAAGCATCATGAGGTTCAGGTAGAGCACTCCCGGCATCTCCATCATGCCGAAAAAGGGTATCGGCTTCGCAAGCTGGTCGCCCGTCATCGCCTTCAGTTTCCCGACGCGATCGCTGGTGGCGGCGTCGTAAAAACTGAGGATTTCATCGACTGTTTTTGGACAGGGCTTCGGTTCTCCACCGGCGTTGAATCCTCCGTTGATGATGGCATCGAGGAAAAAGAGGTCGCCTTCCGGAAGATGCCACGCCAGTTCGAGTGCGTTTTTCGCTTTCGGATCGGGACGCCATTCGCACTTGTCCTGCGGAACGGCGGCAATCACTTTGCGCGTCGTCTTGTATTCGTTGTCCATCATACCGAGGAAGAAATTCAGAAACCCTTTTGCCTGTTCTCCGTTCATTGTCTATCTCCTGAGAGGTCAAGGTTGATCGGTCGTTTCGGTGGAATTGCCGGGAATCGATCCCATCCGCCAACGGGATCTTATCTTTTTTTCGCCGTCTAGACACCTTCGAAGGACTTTGCCAAGATTTGCCTGGAATGGGTTCTTCAGCCAAGTCCCTTCGAAGACCAATTCGGGAGACAAACCATGAGGAAGGGCGTTTTCCCCTCCTCGACGAGGAGGGGTGGCGCGAAGCGCCGGGGTGGTGCTGTTCAGGAAACTGGTTTTGTCGGTCGAACCGCGCCGCCGCTCCGCGGCACCCCGCCTTGGCCAAGGCCGGCCAAGGCGGGGAAAAGTCTTTGTCCTGCGGCCCACGGTTTCATTCCACCAGGTCACTTCGCTGGAATCCAGGACCATCGTACATTTCAGGCAGAACCGAAACCGCAATTCGGACAGTTCCGACCGGCTGGAGCACCGGTCGCCGCCGGCGATCACAGCCAGTCCTCGTCCATATCGTCGCCGGACTTGAGTCCACTCCAGAAGCGTTCCACCAGCAACCCGATGGCACCGCCGACGAAATACCACTGCAACGTTCCTGCCACCAGCGTCAGCGTCATCGCCAGCGCCACCAGGATCGGAGGATTCCATTCCATGCGGGCCATTATCGCGAAAACGGCAAGCAGGACCACCATGGGCGCCGTATCGAAAATCAACATGAGCCGCCAGAACTCGGACTGATCGAACAAATACCGATCGAATCCGACACCCGCAAAAAGCTTGTCCGAGTTCATGCTGTAATCGAAATACGAGAACAGAAAGAAACCCAGAGCCAGGATGATGTGGGATAGCGCCGATGTCAGGCCCACCCGCTTCCAGAAGAGTCTGCGGTTAATGCCGAAAACGTTGAACCACGTCAGCAGATGATAAAGGCCAAATAAGAGAAGCACCGGCATCGACAATCCGGCGAACAACAAAAACATAGAGGGTCAGTATACTGGACGCCGAAGGAGCCATCATGAGTCATTCGTACATCAATCCGCCCCAACTGACGAAACCCACCGGCTACACGCACGTCGTGAAATCCGGCCCCGGCAGAACGATCTATATCTCCGGACAGATCGCGTTCGACCGGGACGGGAAGGTCGCCGGCGCGGGAGACTTCCGCACCCAAACCATCCGCGTCTTCGAAAACCTCAAGGCCGCACTTGCCGCGGCCGGCGCCACGTTCGACCACGTCGTGAAAGTGACCACGTTCATGACGGACATGAAGAACGCGCCGATCCTCCGCGAGGTGCGCGCCGGCTACTTCGGGACGAACCCGCCGGCAGGAACGCTGGTCGAGATTTCGGCGCTCGTTGTTCCTGAATTGATGATCGAAATCGAAGCGGTCGCCGTCGTCCCGGATTAATTTGCCGTGGCTGCTGGATTTTCCCCGCCTTGGCCAAGGCGGGGTGCCGCGGAGCGGCGGGGCGGTTCGTTCAATTCCTTGATCAACACCACCCCGGCGCTTCGCGCCACCCCTCCTCGTCGAGGAGGGAAAAACGCTTTTCCCTGATTTCGCCTTATTGGGACAGCAGTGTCCTCGTCGAGGGGTGGAAAACGTTTGCTCTTACTCCACAATCGCTTCGGCTTCGATCTCCACGAGCATCTCGGGCACGATCAGGCGGCTGATCTCGACCATCGACGTGGCGGGACGGATCTCGCCGAAGAATTCGCCGTGCGCGCGCCCGACTTTTTCCCAATCGCGTTCGATATTGAGGACGTACGTGCGAGTCCGAACCACGTCCTTGAGCGAAGCGCCCGCCTTCTCGAGGGCGGATTGGATGTTCCGGATCGTCTGGACCGTCTGCGCGTAAACGTCGCCGTGTCCGACGACTTCGCCTTTCTCGTTTGTCGCGGTCGTTCCGGACACGTGAATCACGTTGCCGACGCGGACCGCTCGAGAGTAGCCGACGACCGGTTCCCAGGGAGTTCCTGTCGAAATGTTCTGTCTCATGGTTTTCCGTAGTTGAAGATGAAATAGTCGTACGCGTAGCGGGCGATGTCCGCGATCACGCGCTCTCTTTCAGCAGTGGCGGCCCGCGCGTCCTTCATCAGGACGGTGATGGCGAGATGCCCTGCGTTGTAAGGAAGAAAAACGATGCCGGTATCGTTGACGCTGCCGCCGATGGTTCCCGTCTTGTGAGCGATCACCGTGTCCGAAGGCAGCAATCCCGGAATTCGCAGCGCGCCGGTCTGGCATTCCTTGAGGATGTCGATAATCTCATCGGAGGCGGCTCTGTCCACGATCTCGCCGGCGAACAGTTTCTCGAGTAGACGGTTCATGTCCGAAGGCTTCGCGACGTCTTTTTCCGTTTTGTTGAACTGATCGTTTGAGCGCGCAGCTGCCGATGCGTCCACATTATCGAGAAGCTGGCGAACCTCGCGCGCCGGCCGATCGCCGAATTGCGCGTAGTCGAGTCCGGACTGATCCAGGATCAGTTCAAGGGTCGTTCGATCGACGCGGATGGAATCCAGGCCGAGCGTCTTCATCCGGGCCGTGACGTTTGCCGGGCCGACCTTGTTCAGAAGGATGTCGGCGGCCGAATTATCGGAAATGCGCATCATCATATTAATAATGTTGCGAATGCTCAGTTGCACGCCCGGTGGATCGAACAATGCGATCATCGACCCGCTTCCGACGTGGATATCGCGGGGCATCACTTCGACCCGGTCATCGAGAGTCATTTTTCCCGCGGCTTTTTGGTAATAAAGTTCGACGAGCACGGGGAGTTTGAAAGCGCTCGCCATCGGATACCTCGAATCGGCGTTGACGAGAACTTCCGTACCCGACTCCAGGTGTTTGATCGCCACGCCCACCTGCCCTCGCGCACGGGGAATGGTTTTCTCGATTTGCTGTTTCAAGATCGACAGGTCCGCTGCGCGGAGTCCCGTCGAAAAGACGAACAGCACGGCCACGATCAGCCGGATTCTGATTTTCACGTCATCCTCCTGTTCAGATTCGGTCTAGAATTCACGCGTGAAACCGATCTTGCCATTATAGGAGACGTACATGCTCAGGCCCGCGCTGCTTCTAAGTTTGTTGATGCTTCAAGCGAACCCTCCGGACTTCGGAGTCCGGACGGCGAAGCTGAAGAATGGGATGAAGATTCTCGTCCAGGAAGATCATTCGATCCCGAGCGTCGCGATGTACGTCTTTTATCGCATCGGATCGCGGAACGAGCGGCCGGGAACGACAGGACTGTCGCATTTCTTCGAGCACATGATGTTCAACGGCGCCAAGAAGTACGGGCCCAAAGCCTTCGATCGGACTCTCGAAGCGGCGGGAGGCTCCAACAACGCGTACACGAGCTCGGACATGACGGTGTACCAGGATTGGTTCCCCCCGTCCACGCTTGAAACCGTCTTCGACCTGGAAGCCGACCGCATCCAGAACCTGAACTTCGACGAGAAGATCATCGAATCCGAACGGGGCGTCGTCTACTCGGAAAGGCGAAACTCCGTCGATGCAAGCAACCCCGGCCTCCTCGACGAACAGTTGACCGCGGCCGCCTTCACCTCGCATCCGTACCAGTGGCCGGTGGTCGGATGGGCTGTCGACATCGAGAACTGGAATATGGAAGACCTCAAACACCACTTCGCGGTCGGCTACTCGCCGGCCAACGCGACCATGGTGGTGACCGGCGACGTCAAAGCCGAAGACGTTTTCGCGCTCGCTCAGAAGTACATCGAACCCATTCCGTCCCGGGGACTGCCTCCGCCCGTCACGACCAGGGAGCCCGAACAAATGGGCGAGCGCCGCGTCACTGTCAGAAAGTTTGCCCAGGTTCCGCTGATGATGGCGGCGTGGCACGTCCCGGAGTCGTCGAGTCCGGATTTCTATGCGCTGCAGATTCTCCGCACCATCCTCTTCGACGGCGACAGCTCCCGCATGGTGTCGCGTCTCGTCGACAAGGAGCAGATCGCGACGTCGATCCGGGCTTCGTACGATTTTGCGTTCGATCCCACGCTGTTTCAGGTCAACGTTCAACCCCGCGAAGGCGTCGCACTCGACCGGCTGGAAAAAGCCATTTACGAAGAGTTCGACCGGTTGAAAACAGGCGCGGTCCCGGATCTGGAAATCGAAAAGGCGAAGAATATTCAGCTTGCCCGGTTCTACCGCCAGTTGAAGACGATCGACGGGAAAGCGAACGCGCTCGGACTTTACGAGAACTTCTTCGGAGACTACCGGAAAATGTTCACCGCGCCCGACGACTACAATAAGGTTTCCAGGGACGACATCCAGCGCGTCGCCAGGAAGTACTTCACGGAAAACAACCGCACCGTCGCCACCCTGGTTCCGGATAAAGGAGGCGCACAATGAAACGCCTGACATGGATTCTCAGCCTGCTCCTGTGTTGCGCCTCCACCCTTGGCGCCGCGGATGCCACTGTCAAACTTCCACCGTTTACCCGGGTGCAGTTGAAGAACGGCATCACGCTGCTGCTGATGGAGCAGCGCGAGGTGCCTCTCATCAGCATGAGCCTGATCGTGAAAGCCGGTTCCGTTGCCGATCCCCAGGGCAAGGAAGGGCTCGCGGCGGCCACCGCCGACCTTTTGAAGAAAGGAACGAAGTCCCGCTCATCCGATCAGATCGCCTCTGAACTCGACTTCACGGGCGGCACCTTCGAAATGACCGGTTCGATCGATTTCACGAGCGGCAATGCGGAATTCATGAAGAAGGATCTCCGGAAGGGTCTGGACCTGATGGCGGACATCCTGATGCATCCGGCGTTTCCCCAGGAAGAAGTGAAGAAACTTCTCGATCAGAACATCGACCAGCTCAAGTCCGCAAAGGACCGGGCTGCCAGCGTGATCGGCCGCTACTACTACGCCTATCTGTACGGCAGCCATCCCTACGGACGGCCAACCGGCGGCGACGAAATCTCCCTGCCCTCGATCACACGAGCCGATGTCGAGAAGTTTTACGAAACCTACTACGTCCCCGGCAATCTCATCCTCGCGGCCGCAGGCGATTTTAATCCGCCGGAAATGCGGCAGATGATCGAAGAACGTCTGGGGGCCTGGCCGTCCCGGAACGCGCCACCGGTCCCGGTCGAAGCGCCGAAACCGTCGTCAGGAAAGCGGCTGCTGCTGGTCGACAAACCGGATTCGACCCAGACCTATATCTATATCGGCAACCTCGGCGTGGCGCGAACCAATCCCGACCGTATCGGCGTCAGCGTCGTGAACGCGGTCTTCGGCGGTTTGTTCACCTCGCATCTCAACACCGCCCTGCGCATCGATACGGGGCTGACTTATGGCGCGAATTCCATCTTCACGCAGCGACGGCAGCCGGGACCTTTCACGATCAGCACGTTCACGAAAAACGCCACCACCGGACAGGCGATCGATCTTGCGCTGCAGATCCTGAAAGACCTTCACGAAAAGGGACTGACTGACAAGGAACTCCAATCCGCCAAGGCCTACCTGAAAGGCCAGTACGCCACCAACCTTGAAACCACCAATCAACTCGCATCCACCATTGCCAGTCTCGAGTTCTTCGGACTGGGCCCAAACGATGTCGATTCGTACTATTCAAAAGTCGACGCCATGAACACCGCCGAAGCCCAACGCATCATCAAACAGTATTTCCCTCTGGACCACCTGGTCTTCGTCCTTGTGGGAAAAGCATCTGAAATCCGGCCCGTCGCCCAGAAGTACGCCCCGAAAATCGATCAGAAGAACATCACGCAACCGGGTTTCTTCTAGGAACGCCAAGGATCCTTCGCGGCCGGGCAGGGGTGTGTGGAAGGAATGTTTTTTCCTAAAACCGTGGATCGTACGCCGAAGACCTTTCCCCGCCTTGGCCAAGGCGGGGTGCCGCCGAGCGGCGGGGCGGTTCGTTCAATAAAATCGATTTCTTGAACAGCACCACCCCGGCGCTTCGCGCCACCCCTCCTCGCTGAGGAGGGGAAACCTGGTCCCCTAAACCATTTTCCCTCCTCAACGAGGGGTGGCACCTCCAACTGAAAGGGCGCAATTCGCAATTCGCATTTCGCATTCTCTCTGATACCGTTTTCGGTCATGGACACGAAGACGATCCTCTTCTCCGTCGAGCGTGGAATTGCGACGCTCGCCATGAACCGCCCCGAGTACCTCAACGCCATCAATCTCGACATGCTCGACGAGATGCTGCGAGCGCTCTTCAGTTGCACCAACAACCGCGACGTGCGCGTCATCATTATCCGCGGCGAGGGCCGTGCGTTCAGCAGCGGTGGCGACATCAAGGTGATGGAGAACATCATCGATCAGGACGCCTACACGTTCATGCGCGACTGGATCAAGCGCGTCCACCTTCTCGAAATGCAGCTCCGCACGATCCCTAAACCCGTCATCGCCTCGATTCAGGGGATTGCCAGCGGTCAGGGTATGAACCTCGCGCTGGCATGCGATCTGCGCATCGCGTCGGAGTCGGCGGCGTTCAACCAATCGTTCGTGAATCTCGGCCTGACTTCCGAGGGTACATACTTCCTGCCGCGCCTCGTCGGCGTCGGCAAGGCGACGGAACTGTTTTTCACGGGAGAAACCATCGGGGCCGCGGAAGCCCTGTCTTTAGGTATCTTGAATCGGGTCGTCGCCGACGAGAAACTCGAAGCGGAAACCCGGGCGTGGGCTGAACGAATGGCCGTCGGCCCGACCGAAGCGCTCGGCCGGACCAAGCTCCTCATCAACAGCGGTTACAAGAACCAGCTCGACCAGCACCTCGCGCAGGAATCGTCGCTGATCGCGGAGACCGCAAAGACGAGCGATTTCCGGGAAGCCGTTAAAGCGTTCCTGGAAAAACGCGACCCGCATTTCAAAGGGATGTAGACGGCCTGCGGCGGCAGGAGGCCCCCGGCTACAGGAATTTCCTTCCCGCGGTGGGGTCGGGTAATGAAAGACCGAGTTTGATCAGGAGCGGCTGAACCTCCGCCAGGTACTGCGCGCGGGTTTCGGCGTTCGTGCGGCGCTTCAATCCCCATTCGATGTACTTCTCATCCCGCCACGAATCCGATTTGCCGAACATATCCAGGCCGATGATGAACCACTTGTTCGCGGCGGACTGCACCTGGTCTCTTCCCTGCTCCGTGCGGCATAGTTCCGCGGCTTTCAACAGGCCGTACTGGACGTGGCCCTTCTCTTCTTCGAGGATCTGCGTGTCATACGGTGGAAGTTGCCGCGCGAGCGGAAGGTAACTGCAATTGACGAACTCATCGAGCTGATACTGGCCGACACGATCGATCAGGAATCCGAACACGGCCCAATCCGCCCATGACGGCATGTCGCCGCGAAACGCGTCGACATAGCGTTCCGACTTCGGGACAAACAGGCGGTCCGAGGCGTCGTAGCCGAGTTCCTGGAGCAATCGATTGATTTTCCGGAAGTGATCGATTTCCTCCATCGCCGTCTTCGCCACTTTCCATTGCTCGTCCGCATTCGACGCCGCGAGCATCCATTTGTTCACGTAGAGGTGGGGACCACCGATCTCGCAATCCGCCTGAATGCGCAGGACGCGAACGAGAAGATCCTGGTACTCCTTCGGCATCTTTGCAAAGTCTCGGGCTTCGATCTTGTCGGTAAACATCACGCTGGACTCCCGGGGCAACGGCCGTATTGGAGATGATGATCGAAATCGCTGCGAAACAGCTGGATGGCGCTCATCACCGGAGGACCGGGCATGTTGATCAGCGCGCAATAGCCCTTGCCGCGATTGAAGTCGAGCACCATCCGGCATTGATCGAACAAGCCGGCGTCCCCTTTTCCCTGCTGAACGCGATCGAGGGTCATCGCCAACATGCTCGTTTCCATGCGGCATGCCGGGCATTGTCCGCACGACTCGCGCGCAAAGAATGCCGCAAGGCCGGCCGCTTCTTCGACCATGCACTGGCCTTCGCCGTAGAAGCGCATCACGCCGCAGCCCAGCGTGGTTCCGGCCTTCCGGCACGAATCGGGATCCAGAGGAATGTCGAGAAAAGCCGGCGAAAGAAACCCGCAGGAAGGTCCGCCCGGAAGAAAGCCTTTCAGCTTCGCGCCGCCTTTCAGTCCGCCGCCGAGATCCTCAAATAGATGACGCAGAGGTGTGCCGATCGGAAGTTCGTAAGCGCCGGGACGGTTCATTTCGGCGCCAAGACAGAACAGCATGGTGCCGGGGCTGTCCGGCGTTCCCAGTTTCCGGAACCAGTCTGCGCCGTTTCGAACGATCGGCCCCACGTTTGCCAGCGTTTCGACGTTATTGACGACCGTTGGATTGCCGAACAGTCCCGCGGTCGCCGGATACGGCGGTTTCTGCCGCGGCTTCGGCTCCCGGCCCTCGATCACCTCGAGCGTGGCCGAGTCTTCACCGGCAACATACACGGTCGGGGCACGCTGAATCGTCACCTTCAGCAAACCAATGTATCCCGCAGACTCCGCTTCGCCAAGCGCCTGAGTAAATCGATCGCGGCAGTCCTGATAGGTTTCGTTCAAGTAAAGGTAGGCTTGTTCCGCTTCGATCGCACGAGCGGCAAGGACCATTCCTTCGAGGACCAGATGCGGCCGGTGTTCGATCAGCGCCCGGTCCTTGAAGCTGCCAGGCTCGTCCTCGCCCGCATTGCAAACGAGGTAGCGCGGGTGTACGGGGGTCTCCCGGGTGATTCCCCATTTCCGCCCGACCGGAAAGCCCGCTCCTCCGCGGCCTCTCAAACCGGAGCCGGCGATCTGTTTCAGGATCGTTTCCGGATCGGGATTTCGTTCAACGGCCTGATATCCGCCGGCGGCGCGATACTCTTCGAAGGTCTCGCGATGTGTCGGTTTGCCTTCAGGAAAGAGAATCATGTTTCGCGCGCTCAAAACAGGCCGGCGTCGAGCAGTTGAAAAATCAGATCCTTTAACGACGGATCCACGCCGTGCGTGAGACGTTCGACCGGAGAGCCGCCTTTCGCATGAGCGGCGATCTCCTCCACATCGGAAGCCTTTACCTGGCAGTACCACGTCTTCGTGGGATACACGACAATGTTCGGGCCCGCCTGGCACGCGCCGAAACACATGTACGGCTTGACCTCCACGCCTTCGGCGCCCTGGAGCGACTGGCCCAGCTTATCCAGCAGCTCGACCGCGCCGCGCGCCTTGCAATCGGCATTCTGGCAGACGAGGACGTACGTGTTCGCCATGAGATCTAAACAGCGAGAACCCAGTCGTTCTGTTTGAATATTTCAGACAGCTTCGCTTTGTCGGCGGCCGTGGGAATCGTCTGTTCGAGATGTTTCGCGTACGCTTCGGGCGAAAGCAGTTCGCCTGTGTTGCTGTATGTCTTTCCGGCATACTCGCCTATCGAACGATGAAAGCGCGGATCGGGAAGCTTGATCTTCGGCTGGCCTTCGGGGACAAGTTTGTTCAGCGCTTCGATCAACTGCGCCACCTCGCCCATATACTGATTGCGCGCCATCTCGTTGAGCTTCTCGCGGTCGAACTTCCCGGAGGATGCGCCTTCATCGTACCGGCCCTTCAGACCCCAGACATAAAACCACGATGCCGACGACGAGTTATCCACTCCGAAAAGGTCCAGAGCGACGGAGAACCATTTATTGAGGTGCTTCTGGAGAATGTCTATCGGAACCTTGCCGGCTTTGATCACGCGGCTCAGCCCGGTATGTCCGGTCAGCAGGTGAAAAAACTCCTCCTGCAGCATCGGCTTCATGCTCGCCGCGAGAGGCTTGAATCCGGAATGGCTCAACATCGTCAACTGGTATTTTCCGTCGCGGTCGACGAGTTCGGTATAGCAGTAGAAGTCGAGCCAGTCGTTGACCTCCTGATTGAACGCGCCAAGCAGCCGGCTGTTGTCGAATGCGCGCCGCTCCAGCATCTTCTGCGCTTCGAGTTTTCCCGATTGGCCGAAGTACTTCACCAGGAGATAACTCATCTGCGTGCCGTGACGCATTTCCTCGCGCATGACTTTCACGGCGGACTGCAGATCGTAGTCACTCGGCGCGGTATGCAGGAGATGGCGCTGCTGTTCGACGGAGGCGAATTCGGTGTCGCCCTGGAACGTGATCAGATGAAGCAACGAATCGCGGACACGCTGATCGGGAATCTGCAGAACGGTCTCCCATTTCGGGCGGCCGGCGTAATCGCCGAACTCGATCTCCTCCTTGTCGACGGCTCCGAACTTCACTTCAAAGTTGTAATCGTTGAACTTCGAGGTATCGAGGCCGATGTCTTTCTGCCACGTCTTGAAATAATCCGTCCAGTCGTCGAATGTGCTGATTCTCGCCACGGTCCTGCCCTCCGTTTATTTGCCCTGAAACTTTGCGACGCGCTTCTCTTTGTAGGCCGCCAGGCCTTCGGCCGCGTCCTCGCTTGCGAAAGCCTGCGCGAGCAGTTCCCGCTCGAACGCGAGGCCTTCGTACTGGCTGCCCTGCAGCCCGGTCTGGATCGCGCGCTTGATCAATCCGACCGCCTTGCTGGGTTTGTTCGGGGCGACGAACTGCCGGGAATAGTCGAGAACCTGCGCGAAGAAATCGCCGCCTTCGAAGATGTCTTCAACCAGGCCGTATTCCTGCGCTTCTTCGAATGCGATGAGGCGGCCGGTCGCCGCCAGCTCAATGGCCCGCGACTTACCTGCCAGCCGGGCCAGGCGCTGGGTGCCGCCCATTCCGGGAATCACCCCGAGGTTCACTTCCGCCAGACCCATGCGGCCCGCATTTTTCTTCGCAATGCGCATGTCGCACGCCATCGCAATTTCCAGTCCGCCGCCGGCGCAGTGGCCGTTGATAGCCGCGATCACGAGTTTCGGCGTGTTTTCCAGGCGCAGCAGCGTTTCGTGGCCGAAGAGCGCGAACTGATTGCGAAACTCGCTGCTTTCGCGGAACAGCATGTTGATGTCGGCTCCGGCGCAGAAGAACTTCTCGCCGGCGCCCCGGATCACGATCACGTGAATGCTCGTATCGAACCTGGCCTGGACGATCGCTTCGTCCAGCAGTCTCAGGCTGTCCAGCGTGTACGCGTTCGCCGGCGGATTGTTCAACTCGATGATTCCGATTCCGTTTTCTGCCCTGTATTCAATAAGTGCCACTCGCGCCTCCAATGTTCGGACCGCCGGCAGCGCCGGCATTCAGCGGCGCGGCCTGAGATGCAGTCATGTTTCGGCTATTGTCCCTCGTTCGCATAGACCACCGACTTCGTTTCCAGGTAGTAATCCAACGCTTCGATTCCGTGTTCCTTGCCGATGCCGCTCTGCTTCACGCCGCCGAACGGAAGCTCATCGAAGATGATCTGCGGCGAGTTCACCCACGTGTACCCGGCCTCGAGCCGTTCCGCCGCTTCGTTTGCCCGGTGAATGTCGCGAGTCCAGATCGAAGAGCCCAGGCCGTAGATCGAGCTGTTGGCCTTCTCGATGGCCTCCTCCAGGGACTTGACGCGCATCGCCGGAAGCGCGGGACCGAAAACTTCTTCCGTGACCACTTTCGATTGTTCATCGACGTCGACCAGCAGCGTCGGCAGATAGAAGTGTCCCTTCTCGAATTCCGCGCCCTCCGGTCGTTTTCCCCCGGCCAGAACCTTCGCGCCACGCTTCACCGCATCGCCGACCTGGTCTTCGATTTCGGCGCGCTGGGCGGCGGTGTGAAGCGGCCCGACGAGGATTCCCGGCTCGAGACCGTTTCCGACTTTCAGCTTCCGGACGCGGGGAAGAAGTTTCGAAACGAACTCGTCGAAGATGCTGTCGAAAACGTACAGGCGCTTGATCGCCAGACACGCTTGACCGCAATTGAAGAAGCGGCCGACGGAGGCAGCGCTCGCCGCCTCGTCGATGTTCGCATCGTCGCACACGATCATCGGATCGCTTCCGCCGAGTTCCAGAGTCACGCGCTTGATCGTCTGCGCGGCGACTTCCATCACGTGCTTGCCGGTCGATGTGGCCCCTGTAAAACCGACCTTGCGGACCCGCGGATCCTTCAGAATCGTTTCACCCACGATTTTCGCGGGACCCGGAACGATGTTCAGGACTCCCGGCGGAAGACCGGCGTCGTTCATGATCCTGATCGCGGCGACATCCGTCAGCGGCGTGGTTCCGGCCGGCTTCACCACGACCGTGTTTCCACACAGCAGCGCCGGACCGATCTTGTTGCCGAGAAGCGAGAGTGGGAAATTCCATGGAACGATCGAGCCGCAAACGCCGATCGGCTTCCTGATAATGACGCCGAAGCGGCGGTCGTCCAGTTGAGGAACGTAGCCGCCGCGAATGCTTTTCGACATCCCGGCATAGTGCTCGAGCGTGTGGACGAAACGCCGCACTTCGAGGACGGCTTCCCGCATCGGCTTGCCCTGCTCCCGGACGAGCAGCTTCGCCAGTTCCTTTTCACGCTCCTGGACCCGGTGCGCCGATTCGAAAAGAATCTCGCCCCGGCGTGACGGCGGAATCTTCGACCAGCCTTTCAGCGCCGAGTCCGCCGCGTCGATCGCACCGTCGATATCCTGCTGGGTCGCGGCGGCAACGCGGTCAACGACGTCGCCGGTTGCGGGATTCCGAATCTCGGTGGTCGCGCCGTCCGAGGCGTTGCGCGATTCGCCGCCAATAATCAACTGAACCATG
>JAHFTY010000069.1 GCA_023265365.1 Acidobacteriota bacterium | reverse complement strand
TATAAGGACAGCCTCGAAAGTCTCCCGGGAAAACTCGGGGTGAGAGAGGCCGTCATCAGCGGCGTGGGGCGGCTCGACGGTTCGTCGATCGTGATTTGCGCGATGGAAGGCAGTTTCATCAGCGGGTCCATGGGCTCGGTCGTGGGCGAAAAGATCACGCGCGGCATCGAACTCGCACTGGAAACCAGGTGCGCCATTGTCGTGATCTCCTGCAGCGGCGGCGCCCGGATGCAGGAAGGCGCGCTGAGTCTGATGCAGATGGCCAAGATTTCCGCCGCGCTCGCCCGGCTGGACAAAGCGGCACTTCCCTACCTGTCGGTATTGACCGATCCGACGACCGGTGGCGTCACCGCCAGTTTTGCGATGCTTGGAGATCTCAACATCGCGGAACCGGGCGCGTTGATCGGTTTCGCAGGACCGCGCGTGATCGAGCAGACGATTCGCCAGAAACTGCCCGAAGGATTTCAGCGGGCGGAATTCCTGCTCGAACATGGAATGATCGACGCCATCGTTCACCGAAAGGACCTGAAGGCGTTCCTGACGACTTCGCTCAAGCTGCTCATCTGAGTTTCCGCCTGCAAACAGGAAGGTGACTGTATGCGCTGTTTCCGTTTCCTTTTGATTGTTGTTCTCGCCGCGCAGGGTTTTGCCCAGACAACATCCCCGGCCCAGCCGCCCGCGACGGTTTATCTGCTGAAGCCGTCTCAGGTCTTCGATGGCGAATCGGCCCAGCTCCGCCCGGGATGGGTGGTGCTTGTCCGTGGCGATCGCATCGTCTCGGTGGGTTCCACGGCCGAGGTCAAGGCGCCGCCCGAGGCGAAAGTCATCGATCTGCCCGGCGCGACCCTCATGCCCGGCCTTATCGAAGCGCACTCGCACGTTCTGCTGCACCCCTACAACGAAACGTCGTGGAACGACCAGAATGCCCACGAATCGCTCGCTTTGCGCGTGGCCCGGGCGACAAACCATCTTCGAAGCACGCTCATGAACGGCTACACGACGATTCGGGATCTCGGCACGGAAGGAGCGGCTTATGCGGACGTGGGACTGAAACAGGCGGTGGATCAGGGGATCATTCCGGGGCCGCGCATGCTGGTGGTGACCCGTGCGATCGTTGCGACCGGGAGCTACGGCCCCAAGGGTTTCGCGGCCGAGTGGGAGATTCCGCAGGGCGCCGAGGAAGCGGACGGCAACCATGTGATTCACGTGGTGCGGGATCAGATCGGTCACGGCGCAGACTGGATCAAGATCTACGCCGATTACCGGTGGGGCGCGAACAACACGGCCGCGCCGACCTTTTCCGAGGAGGAGATCCGGATGATGGTCGAGACTGCGCGCAGCAGTGGACGGGCTGTTACGGCGCACGCTTCGACTCCGGAAGGGATGCGGCGGGCGGCCATGGCCGGCGTCGAGACCATCGAGCACGGCGATAACGGCACGGCGGAAGTCTTCAGGGTGATGAAAGAAAAAGGCGTGGCCTACATTCCGACGCTTTCCGTCAGTTCGACCAATCCGCGTAAGAAAGCCGTGTTCAAACTGGCGCTCGATGCCGGCGTGACGATCGGCAGCGGCAGCGACGTCGGTGTGTTTCCGCACGGCGAGGAAGCGAGAGAAGTCGAACTGCTTGCCGGCTTCGGCCTGTCCACGGTGGACGCGTTGCGGGCCGCGACCTCCGTCGACGCAAAGATTCTCCACATGGAAGACAAGATCGGACGCGTCAAGGAGGGATTGTTCGCGGATCTCATCGCCGTCGATGGCGACCCGATCAGAGACCTTTCCGTACTGCACAAGGTGAAGTTCGTGATGAAGAACGGCACGATTTACAAACAGTAGACCGCGACCGGACCATGCACCGATCGGTTACACTGCATTCATGACGGACGGCATCACGGTGATCGGCGGCGGACTCGCGGGAAGCGAAGCCGCCTGGCAGATCGCCAGACTCGGCATCAAGGTTCGCCTCTATGAAATGCGGCCCGGCCGCGCCACTCCGGCTCATCGCACCGAAAAGCTCGCCGAGATCGTCTGCAGCAATTCCTTGAAATCGGACCAGCCTTATGCGGCTTCATGGCTTTTGAAAGAGGAACTCCGGCGGATGGGATCGATCCTCCTCCAGATCGCCGATTCGGTGCGGGTGCCCGCGGGCACCGCGCTGGCAGTCGACCGCGAGAGGTTCGCAGAGCGGGTCACCGAGGCGATTTCCGGGGAAGCGCATATCGAACTGATCCGCGAAGAAGCGCCCGCCATTCCGCCGGAGGGAATCGTCGTTATTGCGAGCGGCCCGCTGACATCGCCGGCGCTGTCGGAGTCCGTTCGCCAATTCTGCGGCGCCGACCATCTCTATTTTTATGACGCGATCAGTCCGATCGTCGACGCGGACACCGTCGATTCATCGAAGGTTTTCAAGGCCGGACGGTACGGAAAATCTTCCGGCGACTACATCAACTGCCCGATGAACCGCGAACAATACGACGCGTTCTACGACGCGCTCATCGATGCCGAAAGCGTGCCGATGCACGAATTCGAAGAACCTCAGTACTTCGAGTCCTGCCTTCCCATCGAAGAACTCGCACGCCGCGGGCGCGACACGTTGCGGTTTGGCCCGATGCGTCCGGTTGGACTGGAGGATCCCCGCACGGGCCGGCGGCCGTGGGCGGTCGTGCAGTTGCGGCAAGAAGACCTGATGCAGTCCAGCTACAACATCGTCGGCTTCCAGAATCACCTGAAGTTCGACGCGCAGCGCCGCGTTTTCCGGATGATCCCCGGTCTCGAGAATGCGACGTTTCTCAGACTCGGCCAGATCCATCGCAACACTTACATTAATGCTCCGCAAACTCTTCTGCCGACCATGGCTGCCCGAAAAGACCCGAGAGTCTTCTTCGCGGGACAACTGGCGGGCACTGAAGGCTACATCGAAAACGTCGCATCCGGGCTGATCGCGGGTATCAACGCGGCCCGGCAACTCCGGCACGAGGACCCGCTGGTGCTCCCGCCCGAAACAGCGATGGGCGCGCTGTGCCGTTACGTCTCCACGCCCCAGAAACAGTTTGCGCCGATGAACATTAACTTCGGGCTGCTCCCTGCGATCTTCCATCCGGGAAAGGTCTCCAAATCGGACAAGCAGAAGATGCTCTGCGCGCGAGCCCTGGAAGCACTCTCGAGTTTCACCGAAACATGCAGACCTGCGTAAACATCAACGGCCGGATCGTTCCCGCCGACCAGGCGGCAATCTCGATCTTCGATCACGGATTTCTCTACGGCGACAGCATCTACGAGGCGTTCCGGACCTATCACCGGAAACTGTTCCTCTTTGCCAGACACTTCGAGCGGCTGGAACACTCGGCTCGAGGCGTCTTCTTGAAGCTGCCATGGCCGCGAGAAGGGTTCCGAAACGAAATTGTCCGGACAATCGACGCCGCGGGTTATGCCGGCGACTCACGCGTCCGGTTGATCGTGACGCGGGGCGCCGGAGAAGGGACTGCCGACCCCGAGACCTGCACTGACCCGGCCGTCGTTATCATGGTCTCGCCCGTTCCGGATTTCCCCGGAACGATGTATTCGGAAGGTGTCGAAATGGTTGTCTCGTCGATCCCTCGAGGCGGCATGGTGGCGGATTACAAGACGGGAAACCTCATGCACCAGGTGCTGGCCACGCGCGAAGCCAGGGCGAAAGGAGCGCATGACGCGATACTCCTGACGACGGACGGCTACCTGTCGGACGGGATCGCCTGCAACATCTACATGGTTCAGGGTTCGACGCTCAAAACGCCCGGCACCGAAGCGGCGATTATTGAAGGAATTACCAAAGGCGCCGTGGTGAAGCTGGCGCGCGGAATCGGCATGGACGTGGTCCAGGGACTCTTCAGGCCCGCAGAAATCAGCCGCTCGTCGGAAATGTTTCTGACGAGCACGCTGCGCGAAGTCGTCCCCATCGTTCGAGTCGACGGAAAACCGGTCGGCGACGGCAAACCCGGGCCGTGGACGCGCCGGGTGCTCGACCTGTACAAAGCCGCGGTCGAAGAGCTTCTGCAGGAGGACTGATTGGAGGAGTACATCGGCATATTCCTCGAGTCGCTCCGTAACAAATCCGCATCCCGGCACACCATCAGCAATTACGAACGCGATCTCCGGCAGTTCGCTGAGTTTCTGGACACGAGCAAAACGCCGCTGACCGGCGTCGACCACATCGTCATCCGGGATTTCCTCGGATCGATGTACGAACGGAAATTGAAAAAGAGCTCAGTCGCGCGAAAGCTCGCCTGCCTCAAGAGCTTCTTCAAACTGATGGTCCGGGAACAGCATCTGGCGGCCAATCCGGCGGACCTGGTGTCCTCGCCGAAACTGCCGAAACAGCTTCCCGCCTTTCTTCAGGTCGATGAGGCCGCAACGCTCGTCGAACTGCCGCAGGGCGCTTCGCTCAAGGACCGGCGCGACCGGGCGATACTCGAACTTCTCTACGCGAGCGGACTGCGCGTGAGCGAGCTTGTCGGATTGAGCGACCACCAGTTGGACATGCCTCAACAACTCGTCAAGGTTCTGGGCAAAGGGAAGAAGGAAAGGATTGTCCCTTTCGGCGATTATGCGGGCCGCGCGATTCGGGATTACCTCGAAGAACGCGACCGGCTCGGCCTCGGGGATACGGAAAAGGACGCCGGGCGTCCGCTCTTCGTGAGCCTGAACGGACACCGTTTGAGTTCCCGCGACATCCAGCGGCTGGTGGCCCGTTTCCGCCTCAGCCTGCCGTCCAGCCGCCGGATCACGCCGCACACGCTCCGTCACAGCTTTGCCACACACCTGCTGGAGCGCGGGGCCGATCTTCGGAGTATCCAGGAACTGCTTGGACACTCCAGCCTGTCGACGACCCAGAAATACACCCATGTCACGCTCCAGCATTTGAAGAATGAGTACGATAAAGCCCATCCGAAGGCCAGGAAGTAACCGCTGAACTTCAAAAGCGCCGTTGACAGTCTGTGAACCCGGCCCTTAGAATCAGCGTTTGTCTTTATCGAGGAGGATACGTCTATGTACGCCGTGATCCGATCGGGCGGCAAACAGTATCGGGTAGTGCCGGGACAGACCATCCGGCTGGAGAGCCTGGCCGGTGAGCCGGGTTCCAAAGTGCAGCTGGGCGAAGTGCTGTTGGTCGAAAACGACGGCAAGTTCCAGACGGGCACCCCGTTGCTGTCCAACGCGAAGGTCGAAGCCACCGTGCTCGAGCATGATCGGGCCAAAAAGATTATTGTTTTTAAGAAGAAGCGGAAGAAGCAGTATCGGCGGACGAACGGACACCGGCAGAACTTCACCGCCGTCCGGATCGAAAGCATCACGCTTTAATTTGTAGCGGCGGTCGATGACCGCCGGTCAGAGGAGTTTCCAGATGGCTCACAAAAAGGGAGTCGGCAGTTCACGAAATGGCCGGGACAGCCATTCGCAGCGGCTTGGCGTGAAACGCTTCGGAGGAGAGCTCGTCAGCGGCGGATCGATCCTGGTCCGGCAGCGCGGAACCAAGTTCAAACCGGGTGTCAACGTCGGCATCGGCAAAGACGACACGCTCTTCGCCAAGATCACCGGTATCGTCCGTTTCGAAGACAAAGGCCGATTCGGCCGCTTCATCAGCATCCAGCCTCAGTAGGGACCGGCGTCAGCCGGTCCGCACCGGCTGATGCCGGCGACTACACCCATGTTCATTGACGAAGCAAAAATCACCGTGAAAGCCGGGGATGGCGGTCACGGCTGCATCGCCTTTCGCCGCGAAAAATTCGTTCCCCGCGGAGGTCCCAGCGGTGGCGACGGCGGGGACGGGGGAAACGTGGTCCTGGTCGCCGATCCACAGGAGAACACCCTGCTCCGGTTTCGCTACGATCACATCTTCAAGGCGGGCCGGGGTTCGCACGGCCAGGGAAGCAACAAGACGGGAAAGCGTGGAGCGGACATCGAGGTGCGGATTCCGGTCGGCACCCTCGTGTGCGACGAGAAAACCGGGGAGGTCATCCACGACTTCACCGACCCGCAGGACCGTTTTCCGATCGCGGCCGGCGGCCGGGGAGGCCATGGGAACGCGCACTTCGCGTCGTCGACGAACCGCACGCCGTCACGCGCGCAGGACGGCCTGCCGGGCGAAGAAAAACAACTGAAGCTGGAACTGAAACTACTGGCCGACGCCGGACTGGTCGGTTACCCCAACGCAGGCAAGTCCACGCTCATCTCGCGCATCTCGGCCGCCCGGCCGAAGATTGCCGACTATCCGTTCACGACGCTCGAGCCACAGCTTGGCGTGGTTTCCATCGGCATGGACAAAAGCTTCGTCGTGGCGGACATTCCGGGCCTGATCGAAGGCGCGCATCTCGGCCACGGTCTCGGCATACAGTTTCTGCGGCATATCGAGCGATGCCGGGTCCTGCTGCATCTGGTGGATGTGTCCGGATTGAGCGATGAAGATCCGATCGTCGAGTACAAAGCCATTCGATCCGAGCTGGCGGAGCACAATCCGGAACTTCCGCTGAAACCCACGATTGTCGTGGCCACGAAGATGGATGCCGCTGTGCCGTCGAAGGTGAAAAAGCTGCAGCGCTGGTGTAGACAAAACGATCTGGACATGATTAGAATCTCGTCCGTAACCGGTGAGGGTCTCGAAGAGTTGAAAAATAAGGTTTTTTTAAAACTCTCATGAAAGGCTGCCAGTTTCCGGGCGGACTTTTAAAACTCTCGTGAGGATTGCCATTATCGGAGGGACCTTCGATCCCATCCATAACGGCCACCTTGCAGCCGCGCAGTCCGTAGCCGATACTTTCCAGGCCGATGAGGTGCACTTCGTACCGGCCTTCACTCCCCCGCACAAGCGGTCCCGAGGCATGACGTCGTCGTTTCACCGTTTCGCGATGGTGGCGCTTGCGACCACACCGTTTGGGAAGTTCCGAACGTCTACTCTTGAAGTGGATGCCTTACAGAAACGCTACACCGTGGAAACGCTCGAACAGATGACCCAGTCCTATCCCGGCGCCGATCTGTTGTTCATCGTCGGCACGGACATGTACCAGGAAATCGAAAGCTGGAAGGACTTCCGCCGGCTGTTCGACCTGGCGCACCTGGTCATCGTCAACCGGCCCGGATACCCGTTCCGCGAAGACGTCGCGCCGTTCCGAGTCCTGAAACCGGGCGAGCCGGTTCAGCTTCCCGCCGGGAAATCCGTTTTCTATTTGCCCTTCGTCGAGCAGCCGATCTCGTCCACCGACATTCGCGAGGCTCGGAAGCGCGGCGAAGAATTGACGCCGTGGTTACCGCCACAAGTATGGAGTTACATTGAAAAAAACAAGCTCTACGCCTGACAAGGGAGAAGCCCAAAACCAACTGATGCAAAAAGACAACCAACTCGCCGAAGCCATCGAAGCAGCTCTCGAGAAGAAAGCGCAGGATATTGTCTGGATCGATCTTTCGGGAATCTGCTCCTTCACGGATCATTTCATCGTTTGCACCGGCACCTCTTCCCGCCACAACCAGACCATCGCCGACGGTATTGACGAGCAACTGCGCCGGCAGGGAGTGCGTCCGCTTCACATTGAAGGAAAGGGCGAAGGCGACTGGATTCTGATGGACTACGTCGACTTCGTGGTCCACGTCTTCTCCGCCAGGGCCCGGGAGTTCTACGACCTCGAACGCCTGTGGCGCGCCGGAAAACGGCGCGACGTTCATGAGCTGATCGGCCAGGCGACGTAACCCGTCACCCACCATGTCGAGCAGCGCGGCCCCTCACTATCCGTTTGTCTTCGCGGCGGACTCGCCGATGATCGCCGTCTACCGCACGCTCGAACGCGTTCTCGAAAACACCACCACGGTCCTCATCGAAGGCGAAAGCGGCACGGGCAAAGACGCGTTGGCGCAATGGCTCCACTTCCAGAGCCCCTGGCGCGACAATCCTTACATCAAGATCGATTTCGCGTCGTTACCCGACGACCTTGTCGAATCCGAACTGTTCGGCTACGAGCGCGGAGCGTTCACCGGCGCCGTGAATTCCAAGGTGGGCAAACTCGATCTGGCGCAGAACGGAACCGTGGTCTTCGACGAGATCGTGAATGTCGACCTCAACGTTCAGGCCAAACTCCTCAACGTCGTCGAGGCGAAACAGTACTACCGGCTCGGCGGCACAAGACCGATTGAGCTCGATTGCCGGATCGTCGCTCTTTCCAGTATTTCCCTGTCGAGGGCGGTGGAACGCCAGATCTTCCGGCAGGACCTTTTCTTCCGCCTGAACCTCATCACCGTTCGCATCCCTCCGCTTCGCGACCGCAAAAGCGAAGTGCTCGGCATCGCCGAATACCTTATGGGGCAACTCGAAAAGAAGTACCGGAAGGCGATGCACATCCATCCCGATTGCAAGGCCGTGCTCGAAACCTACGACTTTCCCGGCAACGTCCGCGAACTGCGCAACGGATTCGAACGCGCCCTGCTGCTCTCAGCCGGCCGCGACATCACGCCGGAAGCCCTGCCGTCGTCCTGGCAAACGCCGCGCCTATCGAGTTCAAAAATGATGTCTCTTGACGACGTGGAGAAGGAATACATTGTGGAAGTGTTGCGGCAGACCCGTGGTAAGAAAGTGAAAGCCGCGAAGATCCTCGGGATTAGCCGGAAAACGCTGTTGGAAAAAAGAAAGAAATACGGACTCGACTGAACCCTGGGCTAAAATTGCGGGCACCTCTCGCCCCCATGGAAGGAAATGGAATTCCGGTGAATGTGCGGTTCATGTTCCTGGCTGCGCTGATACTGGCGGTTTGCGATTCGGCGTCGGCGCTTCCCGTGTTTGCCCGTCGATACGAAACGTCCTGCACGACCTGCCACGCGATCATTCCCAAACTGAATCCCTTCGGCATCGCGTTCCGGAATAACGGGTACCGCATTCCGCTCGCGGAAGAGAAACTCCTGAAAAGCCAGGACGTCTCTCTGGGCGCTCCCGCCTGGAAGCAGCTCTGGCCGAAAGCCGTATGGCCCGGGAAGATAACCGGCGTACCTCCGGTCGCATTCCGCGTCGCAACCGACGTGAACATGCGCCCGTCGCAGCCCGTCAACGTCAACTTCGACTTTCCCAGCTTCCTTTCGCTTTACCTGGTTGGGCCTGCCGGAGACACGGTGTCGTTTTTTGGATCGGTCTTCATGTTCGGCGCGACCAATACGCTCGTCGTGGATCGCGCGTGGGCTCAATTCCGGCTCACGCCGGAGAAGCCGGGAACGAACTGGGCCGTTCTTAAAGTGGGACGCATCGATGTGCGGGCCGAGCCTTTTTCGTCCGGATACCGGAGAACGACGGCGCAGAATTTCAATATCAGCGACTATCGCCCCGTCGCCGACAGTGTCCGAATGCGCGATAAGGACGCCGGAATCGAATTGTGGGGGGCGGCAACCGGCCCGGACAATCGTGGCGGCGTCGAGTATGCCGCGGGCATTGTTCAGGGGACCGGCGGAGCAGCCGAGAACAACAACTTCAAGGACATGTACTGGACCGCATCGTACAAGGTGGGCGGTCACGGTGTCGTTGGATCCCGCCGGGAAGTCGACGGCGAAGTTCCCATCAACAGCTATGCCGAAAAATCGCTGACGTTTGGAACCTATGGATATCGCGGGAAGGGCGTCACCCGCGTCACCGGCCCGGCCGTCGAGAATCAATTCACGAGAGCCGGCGGAAAGGTGGACGCCTACATCGGGAACCTGAATCTGTTCGGCGCGGTGGTCGTGGGCCATGACAACATTCGGGACAGCGCGCGGCGGTCCATCCGGAGTTCCGCTTTCTATGCCGAGGCGGATTACATGCTGTTTCCGTGGCTCATGCCGATCGTCCGTTTCGAGAAAACCAACTACAGCGATGGACGACGCGCTGTACGGCAGGTCCTGCCGGCGGTGAATATCGCGATTCGCGCAAATGTGCGTGTCGTGGTGGAAGGCCGGCTCTTTAATCACCTGTCGCCCGGCGGTACGGCCCGCACGGGTCTCAACGAAGGATTGGCACGCCTTGAGTTTTTGTTCTGATTTCCTGAAGTGCGCTGTCATCGCGGCGATGATGACGGTCCATGTCGAAGCCGCGAATATCACCGGACGCGTCACCGTTGCCCGCGCTCCGGACAATAGCGATGCCGTCGTTTATATCGACAAAGTGCCGGCGAAAATATTCCCTCCTCCGGGCGCTCCGGTGGTGCTCGACCAGTTCAACCTCAAGTTCGTACCTCATGTTCTCGCCATTCTCGTCGGCACCCGGGTTGCTTTTCCCAACAGCGACGTCGTTCGCCACAACGTTTTTTCTCCCGGACCGACCCTGAAATTTCAGCTCGGCACTTACCCGGTGAAGGAGTCCAAGTATCAGGTTTTTTCAAAACCGGGCATCGTCACGCTGCTCTGCAACATTCATGCGGAAATGTCGGCATACATTGTGGTTACGGACACTCCGTATTCGGCTGTCTCCGATGCCCGCGGAAATTACTCTATTCCCAACGTTCCACCCGGTCGATACGTGTTGAGAGTTTGGCACGAAAAGTACGCGAAGGCGGCGCCGGTCGAGATCACCGTAACGGGTGGCGACCTCAGGGACGTCAATTTCGATTTGAAGAAGTAAACTGGCGAAACAATGGCGATGAACCTCAGGCAGAAGAGTTTTCTCTTTGTCGCAATCAGCGTGACGCTTCTGCTCGTCGTCTATGTCGGCTTGAGCCGTTTCTCCATCAACCAAAGCACGCAAAGGCACCTCCAGGACCGCAAGCAGGCGGTCGACACGGCAGCCAGAACGCTGGACGAGTTCTTTTCGCGCGGCACCGCCAAGATCGACGTCATCGCGACACTGCCGCTCCTGCTGAACGGCCTTCAAACGATCGCACAGGAAACTCCGAACCTTCCGACCTTCGACACGCTCCACTACCTGACCTACAAATCGGACGTGTTCACGGCCGGACTGTTCATCGTGAACGAGCAGGGACGCATCATCTGGAGCGAACCGCGCGACCAGCTCATCGTCAACACGGAATACCCGCCATTCAACCAGGTCCGCGATGCCTTCCGTGTCGAGTCTGCGCCAAACATCACGTTGATCCCGTGGGAAAGCTCGAGCGGAAAGAACGAAATCCTGATGGCCGCCACCCTCGTGGGTGGACATGACGGCGCCGTCGTCGGTTACGTGATCGGCGCCATACCCACCAGTCACGACGTCATCACCGCAGTCCTCAACTCAAGGCCGAATGCGGAAACGAACGCGCAACTCGTCACTCCCGCAGGGCTGGTCGTCGCCGGTACGAACGCATCGCGAGTGATGAGGCAGTTGCCTTATCGTGAGCGGCTGACCGAGATGGGCAAAACGTCAAACAGCGGTGTGCAGGCCGGCGAAAACATCGTGGCATTCAAATCGCTTGATCGGGCTCCGTTCCTGATCGTTACCGACGAACCGGAGGCGAGCGCGCTCCAGGACATTCGCAGCCTGCGATCGCTGCTGACCGGCATCGGCATCTTCTCGATGACCGTCGTGATGGCCACGCTGATCTTTGTTGTTCGAAGTTTCATGCGACCCGTCGAACTGCTTACCGAAGAAGCGCGCAGGATCGCGGCCGGAGATCTGGAGGGCCGGTTCACCACGGACCGGTCCGATGAGATTGGCGTACTCGCCCACACGCTCGAGGACATGAAGCTGCGGATTCGATCGTCTTACGACCGCCTGCTGCAATCCGAAAAAATGGCGCTCATGGGGCAGGTGGTGGCCGGCATCGCGCACGAGTTGAACAACCCCCTGACCATCGTCATCGGCCACACGGAACTGCTGATGATGAAAGGCGTCGATGAAAAACATCGACAGCCGCTCACTCGAATCCACGACGGGGCGGAACGCGCCTCGAAGATCGTCAAGAACCTTCTGACCTTCGCGCGACAGAAGAAGCCGGAGCGCAAACTCTCGGACGTCAACTCGATCATTGGAAAAACCGTAGACTTGCGCGCGTATGAATTGAAGGTCAGCAATATCGAGTTGATTGTCGACCTCGCGCCGAATCTGCCGCCGACTCTGTGCGATCCTCACCAGGTGCAGCAGGTATTCCTCAACCTCCTCGTGAATGCCGAGCAGGCGATGCTCGACGCGAACGGCAAAGGACAATTGTCGATTCGAACGCGGCGGCACGAAAACACGATCAAAGTTCTCTTCGAAGACAACGGCCCCGGCATCCCGCCTGACAATCTCCGGCGCGTCTTCGATCCGTTCTTCACCACCAAACCCGTCGGCAAAGGAACCGGGCTCGGACTGGCGATCTGCCAGGGCATCATCGCCGAGCACGGCGGCCGGATGACGGTCGAGAGCACCCCGGGCTTCGGCGCCACCTTCACGGTGGAGTTACCGGTCGTCACCCAGGTTCTCGAAGAACGGCCAGCCGCCGTTGAAGTTCCGGCAACAGTGCCGCGCGCGCGAAAAGTCCTGGTCGTCGATGACGAAAACCATATGCGCGAATTGTTCACCGAACTCCTTCATTCCGACGGCCACGCGGTGATGACCGCGGGCGGCGGCCGCGAAGCGCTCGACCTCGCCTCGAGAGACAAATACGACCTCGTGATTACCGACATCAAGATGCCCGACATGGACGGACCTGCTTTTTTTGACGAGTTGAAGCGTCAGAACAATCCCCTGGCCGGCCGGGTGCTTTTCGTCACCGGAGACCTGATGAATCCGCAGACGCTGCGGTTCCTCGAAACCAGCCGCTGTCCCTGGATCGCCAAACCTTTCGAAGTCACGGTCGTTCGAGACACGGTGCGGCGCATCCTCAGCTCGTGAAAATCCGCGTCTTCTGGATCGGCAAAACCGGCGACGGGAACCTGGCGCGCCTGGTCTCGGATTATGCTTCGCGGATCGAACGGTTCCTTCCGCTGGAAATCATCGAGGCGAAGGAGCCGCGCGTCCACGACGCAAAGCGCATCGATTCCGAGAGCGAAAAGATTCTTGCCTCGCTGGATTCATCGGATCGCATGGTCCTTCTCGATCCGGTTGGGAAGGAATGGACCTCTCCACAATTTGCCCAGATGGTCGCCAGGCACATGCGGGAAGATCCACGACGCCTCACGTTCGTGATCGGCGGTTTCAACGGCGTTTCCGCCGCGGTAAAGAAACGCGCCGACGTCGTGTGGTCTCTGTCGCCGCTGACCTTCACCCACGACCTTTGCCGCGTCCTTCTCCTCGAACAGATTTACCGCGCGCTGTCCACCATTCACAATCATCCGTATTCGCGGTGACGGCGTTCGTCGTTGTTCCCGTTGTGTCATAATGGCGGCGCCCCTTGCGCGTTTTCCAACTCGCAAGATGATCGATTCCGTACTCAACTTCCTCTTTCCCGTCGCGTGCATCATCTGCGGCCTTCCGGTCCTCGAACGCCGGCACAGCTCGGTTTGCCCCGCTTGCTGGAATACGCTCGAACCCGTGCCGCAACCCATTTGCCCGAGGTGCGGCGCGCCCGAAGCCGCAATTGAGGATCGATGCATCCATTGCCGCACCGGTGGCACTGTTTTCGACTTCGCGCGGTCCGCCGTCCTGTTCAACGACACGGCGCGGGAGATTGTCCATCACCTCAAGTACTCGGACCGCGTGTCACTGGCCAATCCCATCGGAATGCGCCTGAGGCAAACGCTGAAGGAGGGTTTTGAAGGCCGCCTCGTGATCCCCGTCCCGCTTCACCGGTCCCGGGAAAGAGAACGCGGCTACAACCAGGCGGAGCTGATCGCGGTAACGCTCGGTCTGCCCGTGGCGTCGCGACTGATCCGGAGACGAAAGAAAACGCCGACACAGACCGGCCTTAGCCGCTCCCAGCGCGCGCATAACCTGTCTGCCGCATTCGAGCTGCGAGCGGACGTGGATGGAATGACAGTCATACTCGTGGACGACGTCCTGACGACGGGCGCAACCATGAATGAATTGTCCAGAGTTCTGAAGCGAGGCGGAGCCTCACGAGTGGAAGTGCTGACTTTTGCAAGAGTCGCGGACGGAATCAGCCGGCGGTCACGGCCATCGGCGCATCTTCCGTGAGCTCCCAATGACTGCGGCTCTCCAGCAACTCCGCCACAAACCGGGTATGGAGCGCGTGCCCGGCCTTGTTGGCCACCAGGCGTCCGAGTACCGGCTGGCCGATCAGCGCGAAGTCACCCAGAAGATCGAGGATCTTGTGCCGAACGAATTCGTCCGGAAAGCGGAGCTCCGTGTCGTTCAACATTCCGGTCTCCGTCAATACGATCGCGTTCTCCAGCGACCCGCCCCGAATCAGTCCGCTCGCCTGCAGCTTCTCCACTTCATGATAAAAACCAAACGTCCGGGCCGGGGCAATCAGCCGCGCAAAACTGCCGATCGCCAGCTCGACTTCGAGCCGTTGTTCGCCGATAACCGGATGAGGGAAATCGATTTCGTATCGAATGCTGAACGTGTGCGACGGGAAGATGCCGATCGTCTTGCCCTGCTCCTCCAACTGGAAGGGCCGCGTGATTCGCAGATACTTGCGCCGGCGGCTCTGTTGAACCAGTCCCACCCGGGCAATGGCCTCGGTATAGGGAAGGGCGCTGCCATCCAGGATGGGAACCTCGAAGTTATCGAGTTCGACGTACGCATTGTCCACGCCAACGCCATACAACGCGGACAACGCGTGCTCGACGGTGGAAATCCACACGCCTTTCTTCATCAGCGTCGTGGCGTAGGCGACGCGCGCCACAGAACCGACATCGGCGCGAATCTCGAAGTTATCGAGGTCAACCCGTCGAAAGACGATGCCTTTGCCCGGAGCCGCAGGCAAAATCCGCATTGCCGCCATTTCGCCGGTGTGAAGTCCGATGCCTCTGAATTCAATCGCATCTGCGATCGTCTGTTCGTGCACGGCACCAACTTACCAGAACAATCGCGACTTGAAACCGTGTACATTTGTGCACAGGCTGTGTGATTTACACCGATGGCACCGATCGAGCATCCCATTTTTCTCATCATTGACGGCATGTCGCAGGCGTATCGCGCTTACTTCGCGATACGCGATGCGCTCTCCAATTCCCAGGGCGTTCCTACGAATGCCGTCTATGGATTTGCGATCATGCTGCGGCGAGTGCTGGATAAGTTCCCGCCCGACTATATTTGCGTGGCGCTGGATAGCGCGCAACCGACGGCGCGCCACGCGCAGTATGACCTTTACAAGGCCACGCGCAAGAAGATGCCTTCGGATCTGTCTCAGCAAATGCCGTACATCCGCAGGTTCTGCGAAGCGATGCGCATTCCGATTCTCGCGATTCCGGGATACGAAGCAGACGACATCATTGCCACTCTTGCAAAACAGGCTGTCGCGCAGGGTTTGAAACCGGTGGTGGTCACGTTGGACAAGGATCTTTACCAGATCGCCGATACCGTCCTGATCCTGAACACGTCGAAAGACGATTTGATCGTGGATCGCGAAAAGGTTCAGGAACTATTCGGTGTTTCCCCCGGGCAGATCCCCGACCTGCTTGGCCTCTGGGGAGACGCTTCGGACAACGTTCCCGGCGCGCCCGGCATCGGCGAAAAAGGCGCGAAGGATCTCATTCAGAGATTCGGCTCCATCGACGCGCTGCTGGATCGTGCCTCCGAGGTAACGAACGCGAGGCATCGTGCGTCGCTCCTGGAGAATCGCGATCAGATTCTGCTGAGCAAACGGCTGGTCACCATTTCCAGTGACGTGCCGCTTACGTTGAACATCGAGGACTTCCGGGTTCAGGCGCCGGATCGCGCAGCGTTGATGCCGTTGCTGAAGGATCTCGAGTTCACCAACATGATCAAGGAGTACCTGCCGGCAGAGAACGCGCCGGCGGTCGAGGTCGTCAGTTCGGGCGAGCTGCCTGAAATTCGAAACGAGGTGTTCTTTGACGTCGAGGGCGATCGCGCAGCCCTCTACACGGGTGAGGGCGCGGTGCATCACGTCGGCCTGGATGAGCGGGTCTCCGCGATTTTGGCGAGTCCGGCGATTCGCAAGGTCACCTTCAATCTCAAGGAGACTCTGCTGAAGCTGCGCCGGCACGGGATTACCGCCAGTCCGCCGTTTGACGATCCGCAGTTGATGGCCTACCTGCTTTTTCCGAATCGCGGCAAGTACGAGATCAACGACGTTGTCTTCGATCTGCTGGGCCACACGTTCTTCGACGAGCGCACCCCGTGGATCGCAAAACTCGATGCCCGTTTGCGCCCTCAGGTGCAGAGCGATGCGGAAAGGGTCTACAACGAGATTGAAGTCCCGTTGTCTCCGGTTCTCGTCGACATGGAGCTGTCCGGGATTCGCCTCGACACGGACGTCCTCGATCGCATGTCGATTGAAATGGGCGCCCAGCTCGACGATCTGACGCGCCGCATTTACGAAGTGGCGGGAACGGAATTCAACATCAATTCGCCGCGGCAGCTCGGCGACATCCTTTTCGAGAAACTCAATCTCCCGCACAGGGGCAAACTGAAAAAATCGGGACAGTATTCCACGGCCGTCGAAGTACTGGAGGATCTGGCAAAAGACTATGATCTGCCGCGGCTGATCCTCGAATTCCGGCAGTTCTCGAAGTTGAAATCGACCTACGTCGACGCGTTGCCGAAACTGATGGATCCGATGACCCGCCGGCTCCATACGTCGTTCAATCAAACCGGAGCCGCGACGGGCCGGCTGTCGAGCACCAATCCCAATCTGCAGAACATTCCGGTTCGCGCGGAAGTCGGGCGGAAGATTCGCGGCGCTTTCGTTCCGGAGCCGGGATGGACGTTTGTGGCGGCGGATTATTCTCAGGTCGAGCTGCGAATCGTCGCCCACTTGTCCGGCGACGACGGCCTGGCAGCCGCTTTCGCGGCGGGTGAGGATATACATCGGCGAACGGCGGCCGAAGTACTCGGCATTCCGATCGACGCCGTCACGTCCGATCAGCGCGGGCAGGCCAAGGCGGTGAATTTCGGAATCGTCTACGGTCAAACACCGTTCGGGCTCGCCCAGCAACTGGGCATTTCGACCGACGAGGCCGCAGACTTCATCCATCGTTATTTCATGCGCTACCGGGGAGTGGAGCGCTATATCGAAGGATGTCTCAGCCTCGCTCGCGATTCCGGAGTGACGCGCACCCTGTTCGGCCGTCTTCGCCAGCATCCCGAGATCAATTCGAAGAACGGCATGCGCCGCAGCATGGCGGAACGCACGGCGATCAATTCGCCGATTCAGGGAACCGCCGCAGACATCATCAAGCTCGCGATGATTCACATCTCCGATGAATTGAAACGCCGGCGGCTCCGCACCCGCATGGTGCTGCAGGTTCACGACGAGCTGATCTTTGAAGTCCCCGCGGACGAGCTTCACATCTGCGAGACGATCCGCGAGTTGATGCAGAATGTCGTCCAACTCGACGTCCCGCTGACCGTGGATGTGAAACAAGGTCCGAACTGGGAATCCATGACGCCGCTGCCACCTGAAGCGCCCTGATCTAACAGCCCGTGGCAGAAGACGGTAATTCTGGGTCAGACACCTTCGGCGCCCATTTTCGGTGGGGTCAGACCCTTGCTTTATCAGTTCTTTGGGTCTGACCCCGAATGATGAAAATCGGCGCCGATCGTATATGACCTCTACATCGTTCATCGCCACCACGCCGCCAGCCATTAAATCGAGGCCAGACTGGGGCCAGCCCAGTCATTTCCCCATTTTCAAAGGCTCGGTTGACACCCTCGTCAACCGGGCCTTATAGTTTGTGTTTTCCCGGGCGCGTAGCTCAGTTGGAATGAGCGCTACCTTGACACGGTAGAGGTCATCGGTTCGATCCCGGTCGCGCCCACTTCCCCTCAGCCTTCAACCTTCCCCTTGCTTACCGAGATAAGACGCGTTACTCTCATCTCGGAAACCGATATGAGCAAGCCAACCGACCTCGTTCAAGGCACTCTCGATCTTCTTCTCCTGAAAATTCTGGCGCTCGAACCTTTGCATGGATGGGCCATCAGTGTTCGATTGAAATCCGTCTCCGGGGATGTGCTCCAGGTGAGTGAAGGCTCTCTCTACCCGGCATTGCACAAGCTGGAGCAGGAAGGCTGGATCAAGGCCGAGTGGAAGCAGACGGAGAATAACCGGCGTGCGAAGTTTTATTCGCTCACGCGGCTGGGCCGAAAGCAGCTCGAATCGGAGGTGGCGAACTGGCAGCGGTTGTCGTCGGCGATCTCGCAAGTCATCGGGCTTTCGGAGGCGTAGAGATTCCATGCGCATAAAGCATTGGCGGTTCACGTTGCCGCTGCGGCTGAGATCGATTTTGAGGGGACGCCGGGTGGAGCGGGAACTCGACGAGGAGCTTCAGTTCCACCTGGAGCACAAGATCGAGGAGGGCATCGCGAGCGGACTCCCGCCGGATGAGGCGCGTTACCGGGCGTTGCGCGCGATGGACGGGCTGGAACAACGAAAAGAGGAGATGCGCGACATGCGGGGCATTCACTGGTTGACGGATTTCCTCGACGACCTGCGTTACGCGTTCCGTAGCCTGCGCCGCGCGCCCGGACTGTCGGCTTTCGTGGTGGTCACGTTGGCGGTGGGAATCGGCATGGCCACGACGCCGTTCAGCATGGTTGATGCGTTGATCTTCAGGCCGTACCCCGTGCCGAATCCCGGAAGCGTGGTCACTTTGGTGAGCACTTCGCGCGACAACGCCTTCGACTCTTTCTCGTATCGCGAATATCTCGACATCCGCGGCAAAACGAAAAGCTATGACGGCGTGATTGCAAATGTCGCGACGGGGTCTGTGGGCTTCAGCGCCAAGTCCGGGGACACGCCGCAGGTCCGGGGCGGCATGATGGTGTCCGGCAACTATTTCCGGGTCCTCGGAGTGGAACCGCAGTTGGGCCGCGGTTTCCGGAACGAGGAAGATGAGGTTCCCGGGCGCGATGCCGTGCTGGTGCTGGGGCGGGATTTCTGGAAGCAGGAATTCGCGAGCGATCCGTCCGTGGTCGGCAGGACCGTCCGGCTGAACGGCACGGACTTCATTGTGATTGGCGTCGTCCCCGAAACGTTTCCGGGGATGGAAATCTTCGGCGGGCCCGACTTCTATATGCCGCTGGCGATGTCGCGGGTGTTTTCGACCAATCCTCAGAAGAATTTTCTCGAGGACCGGGACGATCGGGAGTTATTCGTCAAGGCCCGGCTGAAGCCGGACATCCCGATCGCACAGGCGCAAAGCGAAATCGCGGTTCTTGCGCAGGACTTCGAGCGCGAGTATCCGCAGTTCAATCGCGAACGCGGCGCGGCGGTTCGCACGCAATTTGAGATGCGCACGCGGACCGACAGCATCTATTGGAGATTCAGTGTGATCTTTACGACTCTTGCGCTGGCCGTGCTGCTGGTGGCCTGCACCAACGTGGCCGGCCTGCTTCTGGGCCGTGCCCGCACGAGAACGCGGGAGATCGCGGTGCGGTTGGCGATGGGCGCGGGACGTTTCCGGCTGATCCGGCTGCTACTGGCCGAAACGTTGATTCTGGCGTGTCTGGGCGGATTGGGCGGAGTCGCGGTCGGGTACGGCGGCATTCAGTTCCTCACCGCAGTCAAGATTCCGGCCGAACTGCCGGTCAAACTTCCGTTCCGCATGGATATGCGCGTTCTGCTGGCCGCGATCGCGTTGTCCGGATGGAGTGCGCTGCTGTGCGGCCTGGCGCCGGCACTGCAGAGCACGCGCCTGGATCTGGTGAATGGTCTCAAATCGTCCGACGGGGACGCGCCTGGCCGCAAGCGCATGTGGGGGCGGAATCTGCTGGTGGTGGCGCAGGTGGCGACATCGTTGATGCTGCTGACAGCATCGTTGCTGATGGCGCGAAATTTCCGTCAAAGCGTCCTGACGACACATGGATTCGCAAAGGACCACCTTCTGCTGGCCGGGTTCGATCCGCGGCTGGCGCAGTACAACGCCGTCCAGACCCAGCAGTTCTACAAACTGCTGGCCGAACGTGTGCGGTTCGCTCCCGGAGTTCGGAGCGCGGGTCTCACGCAGAACCCTCCTCTCGGTCTCGGCGATTTCGCCCAGATCGCCTTCGTGCCCGACGGCTATGTCATGCCGCGTGATCGGGCAAGTTTTACGTCGATCATGGACACCGTCGATGAAGGTTTTTTCGAGACGATGGGCGTGCCGATCTTGCGGGGCAGGGGCTTCATGACTTCCGATACGGCGGAGGCGCCGCGCGTCGCCGTTGTGAACGAACACTTCGCGCAACACTACTGGCCGGGCGCCGGGGCGGTGGGCCGGCACTTCCGTCTCGACAGCAGCGGAGGCGCGCCGGTCGAGATTGTCGGTGTCACGAAGACCATCAAGTATGAAGAGGCTCCCAGCAAGGCGGTCGATTTCGTGTATCTGCCGGTGGCCCAGCAGCCGGTGCAGCGGTTGGTCCTGATGTTGAGGTCGAGCGGCGATCCGATGGAATTAGTCCGGCCGCTGAAGGATGTGCTCCGGACGATCGATCCCAACATGCCGATGCTGGAGACGAGGAGTTATGACGACCTGTACCGGTACACCGCCGTGGAAGGGCCGGCGGTGGCGATCGAACTGGTCGGCACGATGGGCGCGGTAGGCGTCCTTTTGGCCGTTGCCGGTTTGTACGGGCTGGTGGCGGCCAACGTGAGCCGGCGAACCCGCGAAATCGGCATCCGGATCGCGATCGGCGCGGGACGCGCGGACGTGCTGCGCCTGGTGATGGGCAAGGGTCTGATGCTGGTCGGGATTGGAGCGGCGATCGGTCTGGCGATGGGTTTCGCGGTCGAGAAGTTCATGAATGCCATGGTATTCGAGACCGGCGGGGTCGACATCGTGGCTTACATCGTCGTTGTGCCGTCGATGCTTCTGGTG
>JAHFTY010000210.1:4528-7951 GCA_023265365.1 Acidobacteriota bacterium | reverse complement strand
GCCGTTACGGTTGTGGTGCACAGCGCGAGCACCATCAGTGCGCAGATCAGGTTTCGAAAACTCGCCATAATTTCCTCCGTTGAATTTTGAGAAGGTGAATGAAGCAAAATCCCATTCATTGAACTGCAAGTCAATGCATTTTGGTCTCTTTCATTACAATGGAACCATGGGCTACGAAGAGGGTTTCGAGGCGTTCAACAACGGCGACTATCGGCGCGCGGCGCAACTTCTCGAGCGGGCCGCCACCCAGTCGGGGTATGCCTCGGACCTGATCAACCACACGTTCACGCTGGCCCTGTACCGGGCCAGGGAGCACCAGCGTCTGGCCGATGTGGCGTTTCGCGTGGGAAGCGGACTGGTGGACGTCGATCCCGGCTCGGCAATGGATTATTTTCAACGCGCGGTTCAGGCCGGTCTCGATCCGGGGCGGGTTCGCCGGATCGGAGAGGTTTTTGAAGAGTGGAGCGGCGATCGCGTGCCGGGAAAGCTGCGCGGGAAGGTGACGCGGGTCGCCCACGTCGTCCGTTCCATGTCGGCCGGCCAGCCGATCAGCCTGTATATGAGGATGCTCGAGGAGAGCCTGAAAGGGCAGGGAATCGAATCGTTCATCTTTTCCACCGAAGCGACATCCTCCTGGTTCTGGAACCCCGCGCCCGCCGCCGGCGTGGAAGGAGACTTTGTCCAGCGCTCGGACCGGCTGGCGGAAGCCGTGCGCGAGGCCGCCGTCCAACTGGTTTTTTACCACGCGAATCTCTCGGATCAGATTGCCGCGAGGGTCGCGAGTCTTCACCCTGCGCCGGTCCAGGTCAACGTGAACCATGACGCGGAAATGGATGCCGACCTGTTCGACGGGTTTATCCATCTTTCTCAAAACAGTCTGGAGCGGTCCCGATTCAAGGCGCGCCCCTCCGTCTGGATTCCGTCCTCATCCGATGTTGAGGAGCGGATTCAGTCGAACCTGTTTCAGACGCGCGCCGGTCTCGGTGTCGATTCGGCGAGCACGGTTTCTGCGAGTTTCTCCGGCCTGGCGCGCGATCACTCCGGGTTTCTGAAGGTCCTGGTCGAACTGTTGAAACGGTTTCCAAGCCACTTCCATTTTTTTGCCGGCGCGAGTGACGTCCGGGCCATTCGAGGGATGCTTCATTCCGAAGGCGTCCTGTCCCGGCTTCGTTTCCTGGGCGAAACCGTCGACACGACGCCCCTGCTTGGAGCCATCGATCTCCTGCTTGTCCCGTTTCCGGATACGGGCGGAATCGCGGTTCTGGACGTGATGGGGGCGGGCAAACCCGTGATCGCGATGCGCCACGCCACGAACATCGAGTTCAATACGGCCGCCGAATTGGTCGGCGATCCGCTGCTGACGCCGGGAACGGGCGCGGAATACCTGTCGGCGGCGGATCGCCTGTTGCGCGATCCGGCGAGCCGTGAGCGGATGGGCGGGAAAAGTGTCGAGAGATTCCGGAAGGAGTTTGCGCCCGAAAAACTTGGCGAGCGTTACGCGCAGTTCATGGAACAACTGTAAGAAAATCCTGGCCTGTCATTTCCTGTTTTTCGACTCCGGCTTCAGCCCGTTAAACAGGAAATGACCGGTCAGGCTGGGATTTTTCCGGCCAGGTAGTTCACGTACCAGCCCATCATCTTTTCGATGAAATCCACCGTCACGCGCGGACACGAGATGCCGGTGTCCTGAAGGGCGGCCGCCGTCCGGCGGCAGTCGAATCGCGGCTCGCCTTGAAGGTACATGTAGTAGAAAGCCATCTGTTTCTGGAACAGGGCTTCAAGTCTGGTCATCGGGGTTTCGTCGAAACTCTTTTTGTCGACAATCTCGACTCCGGTGACGCCCATGATTCGCGTGATGTTGGAAAGCCAAAGCGTGTTCGGCGTGGGTTCCGGGTTCGTGAGGTGGTAGGTCCCGCCCATGCTCGTCTCCTGCGCGGCGACGGCCATCATGCCGTCGACGACGAAGTCGATCGGAACGAAGTTCAGCGTTGTCGATGTCGAGCCGGCAACGCGCAGAGGCAGGTGAACCACGGTTCCTTCAGGCATCTTCCGGCGGATCCGTTCGAGGGCCGCCCACAATCCCCTGATGAACGCGTAGACGCCGTGAAAGTGGGTGACTCTGCCGGTTCTCGAATCCCCAATCACAATGCTCGGCCGATACACCGTCGATCTTGCGAGCCCTTTGCGATGGGCTTCGGCAACCATCAACTCCGAGCGGCACTTCGATTCCTCGTACGGGTTTTTGAACGTCTGTCCGACATCGATCTCGGTTTCCATCGCGACGTCCGGCCGGTTGCCGGCGACATACGCGGTGCTCACATGATGCAGCCGCCGGCCGGGAATCTGTTCGACGAGCCGGAGCAGCTGCCCGGTTCCGCCGGCGTTCATGCGGAAGATTTCGTCGCGGTCGTCTTCGGCGAACGACAGCGATGCGGCGCAATGCCAGACTTCGTCCGCGGACGAAACGATCTCGCGTTTCGACGTCTCGTTCAGTCCGAGATCGGCCTGCGAAATGTCTCCCTCGATGACACGGAGTTGCGCAATGTGCTCCTGCAGCGCTTCATCCGATCCGGCCACCTCGCGAAGCGTATCTTCGACGCGCCGTATAGCCGGCGCAGCCTTCGAACTCCGCGCGAGCGCGAACACGTGGTGGCCCTGTTCCAGAAGGCGGTAGGCGAGATGGCTTCCGAGGAAACCGGTGGCGCCGGTAACTAAGACGTTCTTACGCACGGGCATGAGCGGGTTGAATCCTTTCGATCAGCTCTTTCCCGGAGCTGCTTTGATAGAACATCATCAGCGCGTCGCGCTTGCGGCTCCATTCGGCCGGTCCGAGACGAATGATGTTTTCGAGTTCCACGAAGGTCGCGGCCGAAAAGCCAAAACCATAACGCGTGGCCGCTTCGAACATTCCCGATTCCTGGGGCATGAGCGCCAGAATCCCAAGCAGCACCGGGGGGACGCCGCAAGCCAGCGCCTCGTAAGTGGACAGGGCTCCCGGCTTCGTCAAAACAAGATCGCTCGAGCCGATGAACCGGTGAATGTCGGCGACGAATCCGAACGCCCGCGTTTTGGGATGGTGGAGGCGGTCGATCTGCTCGCGAAGGGCCTCGTTCCGGCCGCAGATCACCACAATGTTCGACGCGGGCGTGGCTGCGCGGACCGTCTCATAAATCTTCGGTATCGGGCCGCCGCCTCGAGCTCCGCCGTTGATGAGCACAAGGCTGGAATCGTCGAGCTTGAGTTCCTGCCGGAAACTCCGGATCTGGGTCATGGTCGCGCGCTGGAACTGTTGGCGCACGGGCATCGGCACCCGCTCGATTTTCGATGCCGCCACACCCATTGCGGCGAGGGCCTGCTGGGCCTCGGCGCGCACCACGAAGTAGCGGTCCACGTACGGGGAAGCCCATCCGCGCCAGAACGGCG
>JAHFTY010000210.1:0-4518 GCA_023265365.1 Acidobacteriota bacterium | reverse complement strand
AACGGCGGAAAAGGGTCGGTGAGAAACGTATAGAAGGGAAGGCCGATCCGTTCCTCTTTGATGTATCGGGGAATCATGTGGTTCAGCATCGGATGAACGGAAAGAACCAGGTCGGGTCGCTCCGAATCGAGGAAGTTCCCGATGAACTTCCTCACCCTTTTGTAGAGAAAATTCCGGTCGTTCGGCCGGATCCGATCGATCAGCCGGAGATAGGCCGTCATCCATTGCGGCTTTCGAGTCAGCAGCGTGTTGTAAAAGTCGCCCAGCTTGCGGTTGAGGTTGCCGGATTCCTCAAGAGGCTTTCGGATGGCGGCATCCAGTCCGGCCGCCTTCGCGGCAAGGTGGATGGCGCTGGCCGCGCTGTTGTGTCCTTCCCCTGTGTCGGACGACAGAATCAGCAACTTCTTCATAAACAAACAGACAGTTATAGCAGAATTTCGAAATGCGGAATTCGGATTTCGAATTTGTTGGAATCTTCCAAAATCCTGTTACGCTCCGCAGACGGGGTTGGCCTCCGAGATGCTCGCTTGAAAGGTTTGAGGGATGCAGATGAGCCGGATCGCCGTTGTGGACGATAACTCGGACAATCGACTGATCATTCGCACGATTCTCGAAGACCAGTACCGAATCGAGGAATACGCCAGCGGGACTGAGGCTCTCGCCGCATTCAAAAGGAGCCGTCCCGACGTGGTCATTCTTGATATCTCCCTGCCGGAAATGGACGGAACGGAGATTCTGCGGCGAATCCGCGACGATTCCCAGATCCATGACCTCCCCGTGATCGCGCTCACCGCCCACGCCATGGTCGGCGATCGTGAAAAGTATCTGGCGGCCGGTTTTGACGATTATGTGGCGAAACCCATCCTCGACATGAACGTCCTGTTCACGACCATCCAACGCTGGCTCCCCAAATCGAATTCGTAAGACGCGCTGCCACGCCTGCATTGGCGACCCGCTTGCATCGATCCCGGATATGAGTGGCGCGCCGCTGAGGGTTCTTCTGGTCGAGGACCAGGAGACCGGCTATTGGATCACCCGCCGTCTTCTGGCCGCAACCGCCGGCCGGCCCTTTCTATTGGACTGGTATCCCGCTGTAGCCGGGGGACTGGAGGCGCTCGAGAAGGGGATCTACGACGTTTGTCTGGTGGATGACCACCTCCCGGATGGCGATGGAATCGGGTTTCTTCAGGAAGTTCACCGGCGGGGCCTCAAGAGTCCAATTATTCTTCTTACCGGCCAGGGCAACGACCAGACCGGCGTCGACGCCATGCGCGCGGGCGCTTCGGACTTCCTGGTTAAAACGGAACTCTATCCGGCTCTTCTGGAGCGGTCGATCCGTTATGCGGTCGATCGTTTTCGCGCGTTCGAGGAGAGGCGCCGGGCGAACGGGGAACTGCGGGCCTCGGAACTACGGTTCCGCTCCGTGGTTGAGTCCGCAAACGACGCCATCATTCTTGCGGATGAGAATGCGCGAATCATGCTGTGGAACAAGGGCGCGGAGAACATCTTCCAGTATCGCGAAGACGAGATTCTGGGCTTCCCGATCGAGCTCTTGCTGCCTGAGCGTTACCGCGACAGCCAGCGGGTCGGCTTCGAGCGATTCCGCCTGAGCGGGAAGTTCAGCATTGTCGGCAAAAGGGTGGAACTCGAAGGTCTCCGCAAAGACGGTTCCGATTTTCCACTCGAACTCTCCCTCGCCTCCTGGAGCGCAAACGAAGGCACGTTTTTTACGGCGGTGATTCGCGATATCACCGAACGCCGGCGGGCTGAAGAGCAGCGATTGGCGATGGAAGCGGCACAAAAAGCGAATCGCGCCAAGAGCAGTAAGCAGGTTCTGATCAACCTTCTGGACAACGCGCTGAAGTTCACCAGCCGGGGCAGCGTGACCATTCGCGTCCACGTGGTGGAGCACAAGCCGGTCCGGATCGATATCGAGGACACCGGGCGAGGCATTCCCGCCGGGCAACTGGAAAAGATTTTCGAGCCGTTCCAGCAGGTGACCGCGCCGGCCTCTCCCCGGCCTCCCCGGCGGGGAGGAACGGGACTGGGCCTCGCGATCAGCCGGTCCCTGTGCGAGATCCTCGGCTACCGGCTCGAGGTCCGAAGCCGCCTCGGCCGCGGCTCGACGTTTACCATCCTGCTGAATGCCGACTCGCACCGTCTGCCACTCTCCGCGTAAAAAGTGGCGCCGGACGTCCACCGGTCGTTGTCAAATTCCCTCGTTCGGGCTGAAAGCCTTGTCTGGCGTGGCATTCGTGAGAATTGAGGTTCCGGTATAAGCCGCGGCGGGTTAGTCAGTTACTTCCTGTTCTACACAAAAGTGTCTTTTGCCGGCACTGATGGAACTCCCGTTGCACAAGCGGATACGAAATAATTCAGGGACGAGTGTCCTTTGGGAGGAAGGCCGGTAAATGACTAAACGATCGATTCTTGTTGTGGACGATGACCGCAGCGTGCGGAGTTACCTGACGGACTTCTTGAGCTCGTGCGGATATATCGTGGAATGTCTCGAATCGGGAGATCAGGCCCTGGCCAGACTATCGGCAGGGCATGTGCCCTCATTGCTCATTCTTGACGTCGTCATGCCGGGCGCCAGCGGCATTGAAGTCCTCGAGAGTGTCAAAAAGCTCAACGCCTCGCTTCCGGTCATCATCCTTTCGGGCGTGGGCCAGACCAAAACGGTGGTCGATGCGATGAAGCTGGGCGCCGCGGATTTCCTGGTGAAGCCGTTTGAGGAGCAGGAACTCGAACTCGCGATCGAAAACGCCTTCGAGAAACAAAAGCTGAAAGAGGAAGTCAAGTCGCTGCGCAAGCAGCTCGATCAGTACAACGAGTCCGGCGATTTCCTGTCCAACAACCCGAGGATGTCGCGGATTCGTGACATCGCCAAGCACGTCGCGGACACGGACGTTCCCGTCCTGATCCTCGGAGAGTCCGGCGTCGGCAAGGAAGTGCTTGCCCGCTTCATCCACAACCATTCCGGCCGGCACGACAAGCCTTTCGTCAAAGTGAATTGCGCCGCCCTCCCCCACGATCTTCTGGAGTCCGAGTTGTTCGGCTACGAGCGGGGCGCCTTCACGGGCGCCATGAACGAAAAGCCAGGCAAGTTCGAACTCGCGCACACCGGAACGCTGCTGCTGGACGAGATCGGCGAGATGAGCCCGCACCTTCAGGCGAAGCTGCTTCACGTCCTGCAGGACTCCGAGTACATGCGTCTCGGCGGAAAACGCACAGTGCGCGTCGATGCGCGCGTGCTCGCGTCCACGAACATCAATCTCGAAGAAGCGGTGGCCAACGGAAAGTTCCGCGAAGATCTTTATTTCCGGCTGAACGTGATCCGGCTCGACCTGCCGCCGCTGCGCGAACGCCGGGAAGAGATTCCGGTGCTTTCCAATTACTTCATGTTCAAGTATCGCGAGCGCTACAAGAGCGCCGTCGAGGAGATCTCACCTCAATTGCTCGACGCGTTTCTGCGCTACGACTGGCCCGGTAACATTCGACAGTTGGAAAACGCGGTGAAGCGGTACCTCATTCTTCCGGACATTGAGATGACTCTCGCCGAACTCAAGGACAACGGCACGACGGCTCAGGGCGCCGTGGTGATTCCGATGAAGCCGAAGGAAGACAAGATGTCGCTGAAAGATGTGGGGTCGCGCGCCGCCGAGCAGGCGGAGAAGGAACTCGTGCTCAAGGTCCTCGAAGAGACGGCCTGGAATCGCAAACAGGCCGCGCGCCGTCTGAACATCTGTTACAAGGCTCTTCTCAACAAGCTCAAACGGTGGCAGATCGAAAACCGCCACAGCATTCCTCCGGCTTTCCAGAAACCGGCGGCCGGCGGCGGCTTCCAGCCGATGTTCTGAGCCTCTCCGCATCACGCGGGCGTTCCCGCCCGCGTGATGCACCGCAATTCTTAAGTAGAATCGACGTTCACACCGCCTTTCAACATCTCCGCCGCGAAACCGCCGCAATCCCCGCCACTTACATGAAACCGCCGGTCGGCACGCCTCGTGCTCCCTCTCTTACGTTCTCGAATCGCACACCACCGGCCCCCGAGGAGTAAAGATGAGATTCAAAGCAGCCGTAGCCATCGTTTCATTCTCCATGTTCCTGCTGACCGCAGCGGCTCAGCAGGCGCCGGACAGCCGCCCGGGCGCGTTTGGCGACAACGACTACAAGCTTGGTCCGGAGGACAGGATTCAGGTGTTTGTCTGGAAAGAAGCGGAGTTGTCCACAACGGTGGTGGTTCGGCCCGACGGCAAAGTCTCGCTGCCTCTGATCGGCGAGATGCCCGCCAGCGGCAAGACCGCCGCTCAACTGCAGAATGAAATCACGCAAAAACTGAGCCGGTTCGTGGCGGAGCCGACCGTGAACGTGATGGTCGTGGAAGTGAACAGCGCGAAAGTCTCCGTCCTGGGCGAAGTGAAAAATCCGAACATTTACAAGATTCAGAACAGGGCCACCCTTCTGGACGCCGTCGCCATGGCCGGCGGCTTCACCGAATACGCCAAACGCGACAGG
>JAHFTY010000356.1 GCA_023265365.1 Acidobacteriota bacterium | reverse complement strand
CAATTTTCACAATTTTCAGACCCGCACCCTCATAAACTAATGCCTGAGAGGATCTGAGATGCGAGCCGCTCGATTCCCGATCATCCTTCTTACAGGAGCCGCCATTTCGCTATTTGCACGCGATGCCGCAGCGCAGTTCAACATCGCCGCAACGAAGGCAACGCAGGCGCCTCGGATCGATGGCGTTTTGACTGATCCAGTCTGGAGTAACGCCCCGAATGTAGCAGTCGCTATTCAGTTCGAGCCAAATCGTGGCGAGGTGGCACAAGAGCGGACGGATGTCTACGTTACATATGATGCAAAGAACATCTACTTCGGTTTCCGGTGCTTCGACTCTCAGCCTTTACGGATCGCAGCACAACTCGCGGAGCGCGATAGCGATCTGATGAACGATGACGCCGTCGTTGTCGTGCTGGACACGTTCAACGACTTCCGATCTGCGTACTTCTTCATGACCAACGCTCTCGGGACGCAGGCCGACGGCCGCATCGGAGAGAACGGCAAAATCGTCGAGAACACCTGGGATGCGACATGGCATTCCGCAGCGATCAGGACTGACAACGGATGGAGTGCCGAAATTGCCATTCCGTTTGCATCGCTTCGTTTCGCCGCCGGACTGAGCCAAACCTGGGGTCTGAATCTCGGACGCACAACGCGGCGGTTGCTCGAAACAAGCTTCTGGGCGGGACCAATGGAAGATCGCTTCCGCATTTCTCAGTCCGGACGGTTGACAGGACTGGACCTGGAAAATGCAGAACAGAAATACACCGTCATCCCGTACGTCCTGGGCCGTTTCCAGGAAAACAGCGATGCCGAATACGCCGCCGGCATCGATCTCCGCTACGCTTTGACTCCCGACAATACCTTCAACCTAACGGTTAACCCAGACTTTGCCACGATCGAAGCGGATCAAGAAGAAATCAACCTCACTCGCTTCGAGGTGGGGCTGCAGGAGAAGCGACAGTTCTTCCTCGAAGGTTCCGAGCAGTATCGGCAGCGTATCCAGACGTTCTATTCCAGACGGATCGCCGGCATCAGAGCCGGCGCTAAGTTTCTGGGCCGGCGCCCGGGACTCCAATACTCGGTACTGACCGCACAAACGGATCCGGTTCCCGTTAGCGCTGGATCTTCTCGACTGGCTTCGGCGAACTTCGCGGTCCTGCGCTTGCAGAAGGATGTTCTCCAATCCTCTAATATCGCTTTGATGGGCGCCAACCGGGCGCTCGGCGGAGTAAACCGTGGCACTCTCGGCCTCGATACGACGATGTACTTCACCGAGACATTCAGTTTCACAGGCCAACTGATCCGGTCTCATGGCCCGGAGCGAGGCGGCAATTGGGCGTGGTTTGCGCGTCCTTCCCGCGACACATCGACGAGCCATGTGCACGTCCGGTACACCCACATGGGCGACCGTTTTGGCGATCATACGAACGCGACAGGTTTTGTCCGCGACGATGACCGGCGCGAAATGGACGGCGCCGTTGAAAAACGATTCTGGCCGGTGAATCGTCCGGTCGAGCGTATCGCCTACGACTCGAACTACAACATCTATTGGAGCCAGCGAAACGTCCTTCGAAGCTGGCAGATTGACGAATCTCTACGCCTGGACTTCCGCAACCGGTGGTCTGGCGGAATGTCGCACACAAGCGAGTATAAGTTGTTCGAGAAGAGATTCCGGAACCATCGCAATGGCTTCGAATTGGGATATAACACGCGCCAGTACCAGTCGGCTTTGGTCAGTTACCAGTTCGGCAAGAACTTCGATTCCGATTTCAAGCTGCTTGGAGGAATCCTTCGACGGAAGCTGGGAGACTCGCTTTCTGTGGAATACCGCCTGTCCCGATTCTGGCTCAATCCTGATCCTGCCGGTTCGGCGACGGTGATTCACGTGATGCGAGCGACACAGAACTTCACTCGTGATCTCTTCTTGAAAGTATTCTTCCAAACCAACTCTGCGATTGGCCGCAAGAATCTTCAGACTGTCTTCGTATGGCGATATAAGCCGCCGTTTGGAACCGTTCAATTCGCATTTCAGCGTGGGACAGCCGCATTTGGCGAACGTTCGGCACAGCCGAACACTGCGTTCGTCAAGATCGCTTATGTCTTCTGACACAGAAATGTGAACGTCTCCAGCTTCCGCGTACCATTTCATAAGGAGTTCACCATGTTTCAGGACCTGCGCTTCGCCTTCCGCCTCCTGCTGAAAGAACGATGGTACGCGGCCGTCGCTGTCGTGGTTGTGGCGCTCGGGATCGGAGTCAACGCGACCGGGTTCACGATCGTCAATGCGGCGTTCATTCGCGGACCCGTGTTCCGGAATTCGGACCGGCTTTATATGTTGTCCTGGCAGCCGCGCGCGGGAAGAAGGACGAACCTATCGCATGCCGAGCTCCAGGATTGGCGCACCCAGAGCCGCGCCTTCGACGGCATTGCGGCATCCGACGAGTTCAGCTTGAACATCAGCGACGATCGTGCCGCGCCCGAACAGGTCGAAGGTGCATTCCTTACCGCGAATGCATTCAGCGTCCTCGGGCAACAGCCGCTCATCGGCCGGGACTTTGCTCCCGGCGAAGACCAGAAAGGCGCCGAGCCGGTGGTGATCCTCGGCTACAGGCTCTGGAAGAACCGGTATTCC
>JAHFTY010000355.1 GCA_023265365.1 Acidobacteriota bacterium | reverse complement strand
ACGGAGCGGTAGTCGGCAGGGCCGGAACCGTCGAGCTGGATGGTGTGATGGATCTCCGAGTCGAGCATCGTTTTGAAGACGATCTCGCGTGTCTCCTCCGGCGTGAATGGTTTCAGAGGCAGCCGCTTGTTGCCTAAGGCCGCCGGGTTGAGCGCGTCGAGATCTTTGAAGTCGCGATGAAAGCGGCGGGTAAGCTTGGGAAGTGGAATGTCGAGCTCGTCAAGATTCTTTTCCGGGTTGTCGGTATCCACTTCAACAATGAGCGAGTCCTGGCGTGTCGAACCACCGCCCATCGGGACGTGCTCGAAGCTGACGCCCTCGGTCTGGATGGATTCGACGAACTCCATGAACGCGGGGGTGCCCATAACAGACACGGTTTCCTTCGCGTCCGTGCCGAAATACATCCGACGCAAGCCTCGCCCCAGGGTTTGCTCCGGGAGAATTTTGCTCTCGGCGCTGTATTCCCGGAGCCCAACGATCACGGTGACGTTGCGCACGTCCCAGCCCTCCTTGAGCATGAGGACGGAGACGATGGCTTTGTAGGGGGATTTCCATGAATCGATTTCGTTGGACTGTTTACGGAGGAGTTCGAGTTCCTCCTTCTTCTTGCCTGATGCCGTTTCGGAGATTTCGCCGTTGTTCTTGGTGTGGATGACTAGCACGGCATCTTGCAGGTCGGGACAGATTTTTTGAAGATACGCGCCCACGTCGTCGCAGTTGCGGGTGTCGTCCACCATGACAAACAGGACGGCTTTCTTTCCGAGAGGCTGATGCTCGGCGGCGCTCTTCTTCCACTCTTCGATGCCAAGCCCGAGATAGTCGGTGTATTTTTCCGTGAAGAGGGCACTCTTGCGGTCCTGAAGCTTGGCACGGCTGGCTGCGTCGGGAAGGACGGGATGTTTAACAACATTCTGGTGAATGGCTTCGACGAGCGGATAGTCGCACACCGTCTGGACAAATATCGCCCCGTTGTCGTGACGCGGTGTCGCGGTGACATCCACTTGTAAGGCTAGGCGGCGATCCTTCTGCAACATCTTGTGGTGAATGTCCTGAATGGATTTGAACCAGGCCATCTTTGGGTTGTGAATGTGGTGCGCCTCGTCGTTAAAGACGGCTAATTCCTCCACTTCGCGGACAATCTCTCCGAGGTCGGTCTTACTGTCGGTGGTTTTGCCGATAGGCTTCGCCCCGAATGGAGAGAGGAAGTACTCGCGCAGATCGTCGTCCTCCAGCGAGGGGTCGGCAACCTCACCGAGAAAGACGCGATGAATGTTGGTCAGGAACAGATTGCCGGTGTCGCGGACGACGCGCACGTCGTCCTGGATGTGGAGGGTGAGCTGAAAGTCGTCCCGCCAGTTGCGTCCCTCGTGCCCGTTGCCGGGCAAGATCGGGTCGTTGAAGAAAATCCTGAGACCGTCGAAGTCGGCCCGCAGACGGTCGAGCACGATGATGTTCGGCGCGATGACGAGGAAATTGCGCGAAAGCGCGGACTCCGCCTCGTAGAGCTTGTGGAAGAAGCTCCACGCGATGAGGAGGGAAAGAACCTTGGTTTTCCCTGCCCCTGTGGCCATCTTTAATACATAGCGTGGCCAGTCTTCATCGAACATGCCCGACGAGACCGCACCCGATGCATCGAACCGGAGCAGATCGTATTTGTCGCGAGCGCGGCGAACCTCGAACAGCCAGATCACCGTCTCTACCGCTTCGCGCTGGGCGTAATAGTAACGGAAGGGGGAAAGCGACCCGTCGGCGTTTTCGATCAGATGCTCGATTTCGAACCAGTGCCGGAGCAAGGCCCCTGACGTCGCAGATGCGCCGAGGTAGCCCTTCTCGCGCCACGCAAACACTTCCTCACGCACGTTCGCCACGAGCGGCGGCAACAGCTTCTCGTAGGCGGTGCTACGAAGCGCTTCATCGGCGGGAAACCACCGCTGCGCAGGGACAAGCGGCGCATACGGTGAGGTTGGAAAATCAGGATGAAGCGACATGATGTCTTCAGATCAGACAAGGATCGATTCTAACCGCCGCAGAATACCCTGTTCCCCAAAAGAAATCACGCTCCACTCATGGGGAGGTGCGAGACCTGCGAGCCTAGCGGGACAGGCGAGAGGAGCGGGGCGTGCTGGTTCATTTCGTTTCTCTTGTTTGTTTCGTTCGTTTGGTTGGCGGAGAGGGAAACCAGACAAACCAAAGAAACTAAACAAACCAGAGAGGAACAACCGAAACATTCTGAGTTTTTGGAAACTGCTGTTCATGAGCTGGCCTGATCGATCCTTCACCACGAGGACAGGCCGGGACGTTTCGTGCCGCACTTCGAAAACCGGAAGGCTTACGACAGCCCGTGCTGATCGCGCCCGATGCGGCCATGGATTCATGTGAAGCCGATCCGAAGCAGAACTGATGGCAGCGCGTGTCCCGTTCTACCGAATGCGCGTCCGGCTGAGATAACAGTCCGTCGTGTGATCGTTCACCATTCCAATCGCCTGCATATATGCGTACATGATCGTACTGCCGACGAATCGGAAACCGCGCTTCTTGAGATCTTTTGACAACGTATCACTCACGACGTTCGTGGCAGGAACATCTTTCATCCGCTTCCAGCGATTGACGATCGGCTCCCCGCCGACGAACGACC
>JAHFTY010000209.1 GCA_023265365.1 Acidobacteriota bacterium | reverse complement strand
CGCCGTAGCTGATCTTTTTCGACGCGTCGGACTTCATGCTGATGATGCCGTCCTTCACGCTGAGCTGGTCGGCCCCGACGCTCCAGTTCTTCGCCGCGGCGCTCAATAGCGTTTCGCGCGCGGTTGCGCCCGCAAGTGCGAGAGCGCCCTGGTTGAAGTTGGTGGGATGCGATTGCGCTCCCGACGTGGTGCCCTGGTCGGGTGTGAGGTCCGTGTCGCACTGAATCAGTTTTACCCGGGAGAACGGGACACTCAATTCTTCCGCGATCAACTGCGTTTGAGCCGTATACAGTCCCTGGCCGAGTTCGCACTTGCCTGTATATGCGGTGACGCTTCCGTCTGACGCGATGGCGATCCATCCGTCGAGTTGATTGCTGCTTGCTCCGTCGAGCCGGGGCGCCGGGGCATTGCCCTGTTCTGCGCGAAGCAGAGGCGCAGCGAGGCCGGCCAGGCTGAATTGGATGATGAAGGTGCGGCGTGAGAGGTTCATGCGGTCACCCCTTTCGCGTACTTTCGGATCGCTGCCATCATGCGCTGATGCACGTGACACCGGCAAAGGACGTTGGACATGGCCTGCTGAATCTGCTTCTCGTTTGCCTTGGGATTCGCGTCCAGAAAGGCTTTGGCCGTCATGATCACGCCGTTGACGCAGAAGCCGCACTGCACGGCCTGCTCGTCGATAAAGGCCTGCTGAAGCGGATGCGGCTTCTCGATTGTGCCAAGGCCTTCGAGCGTTGTGATGTCCGCGCCGGCGACCGTGTTGACCGGCGTGATGCAGGATCGAACCGCGCGGCCTTTGACGATGACGGTGCATGCGCCGCACTGGCCGAGGCCGCACCCGAATTTCGGCGCTTTGAAGTCGAGGTCGTCGGCGAGCACGTAGAGAAGCGGTGTCGCCGGATCCACGTCGACGGTGTGTGTCCTGCCGTTCACGTTCAGTTTGATGATCGCCATAGTGTTGGAAATTGTAGGGAAAAAACGCCTGGTCCGTGAATCAAAACGAAGCGCCGCGGTTCAACTCGCCGGGTTGGAGTAGGCGATGCAGTCGATTTCGACTCGCAGACCGGCGCCGGGAAGCGCGGAGACCTGAACCGTGGTGCGGGCGGGACGGTTGTCACCGAACATCCGGCTGTACACCTCATTCATCTTCGCGAACTCGCCGATATCGGTGAGATACACATTACAGCGAAGCACGTGATTCAGATCCGAACCGGCCGCGTTCAGGATGGACTCGATATTCCGAAGAACCTGCCCGGTCTGACTCTCCACGTCCGGGCCGGCAAGCTGCCCGGTTTGAGGGTTGGTGGCGCCCTGTCCTGAAACGAAAATCAACCCGCCGAAAATGACGGCAGGGGAATAAGGCCCGGCCGGTTTCGGCAGGTTGTCCGCCTTTACCGGTGTGTGTTTGCCGTTGGTCATGGTTTCTTCTCCTCGCCGTGCATACTACAGGAAGTCCATGGATTCGGGTGTGACGGCGAATGAAACGACGAGGATTCGGACAGCCCGGGGGGCTGAACCCCCGGGCCGCAAGGTTTTGGTCAGATCAGCAGGAAACGCATTTGTGGCTGTTCTTCGAGCCGAGCATTTCGAGAAGCGCGACGGTCTCGGGGAACGGTTGAACGCGCTGGCGCGGACCGTTGGCCATGTCGGCCACGGTCGTGCCGTTGCGGCTGACGGTGTCGGGCCGGGCGCCTTTGGAGACAAGATAGAGGATCATCGCGTTGTCACCGCGGGCCGCGGCGTTGTGCAGCGCCGTGTAGCCGCCTCCGACGCGGCCGCCCAGGGCGGGAACGCGTTCGGCAGGCGTCGGTTCTTCGCGGGATCCTCGGGCTCCGTCGGCGACGTTCACGTCGGCGTGAAGTTCTTCGACAAGATACTTGATTGCGGCCAGGCGTCCTGCGGGGGCGCTGACGTCGTCGTTGCCGTGAACGCCGGCGCCGGCGGCCATCAACAGCGGCGTGACGCCTTCGTTCGATGCGACATTCGGGTCGGCCCCGCGCGAGATGAGCAGTTTCATTCCGTCGACATCGCCGACCTCGGCGCATTTCCAGAATGCCGTGGTTCCAACGGCGCTGGAGCTTTCCAGAGTGCGGTTGTATTCGCTGTACCAGAGTTCCTTCGTGAGCTTGGCGTTGACTTCGGCGCCGCGATCCAGAAGAAGGGTCATGAGTTCAAGGTAGGTGGTCTTCTCGTACCGTGGGGAGGGCTGCGGCTGGAAGGACTTCCGCGCCCATTGCGTGTTGACCACGCCATAAAGCGGCCCCGCGCCATCCATGCTCCTGATGTTCACGTCGGCCCCGCGTTCAATCAGCATTTTGGCCAGGTCGAAGTGAGCGTTGATGGTGGCAAGAAACAGGGCGGTGCTGTTGTCTCCGTTCACGGCATCGATCCTGGCGCCGTTGTCGAGCAGCGTCTTTGCCGCGTCCATGTGGCCCTGCCGCGCGGCGTACATCAATGGAGTCAGGAGGCCTTTCGGATTTCCACCGCCTTTGGCCACTCCGTCAGCGCCGTTGTTGATGGCGGCCTGGGCCGGATCGACCGGTCCACGGTTGCCCGCCGCGGCCGTTGCGGCTGCGGCGGCCTGTTGATTCTGTATATCGAAAAGTTTCTTGATCGGCTCGGCCGGTTTGATCAGGTTGCTGGGCAGATCGACCTTCGCGCCGCCCTTTACCAGCAGCTTGATGGCTTCCGCGCGATTGAATGAAGCGGCGTAACCGAGGGCGGTCTGGCCCCGCTCGGATTCTTTCGCATTCGGGTCCGCTCCTTTTTCGAGAAGAAGCCGTACCGTTTCGCTGTCGCCGGACATCGCGCCCATCATCAGGGCCGTCAAGCCCGTCGATCCCGCGGTCTTCGCATCGGCGCCGGCCTTCAAGAGCGCGTCGACGATGGCGGCGTTGCCGTTCTTGGCAGCCATGAACAGCGGGGTGTAGGCGCCGAGCCGCGTGCTGGCCTTCAGGTTTGCGCCGGCGTGGATCAGCATCTGGGCGGTTTCCGGATCGCCGTTCAGCGCGGCCCAGTGCAGGGCGGTCATACCGTCGCCCTGGGCGTCGTTCACGTCGACCGCCTGCCTGATCAGCGACCGAACCGCTTCCTTGTCTTTCTTCATGGCCGCATCGGCAACCCGCGTGTCCCCGGATGCGGCAACGAAGATTGCCGTCATGCAGAGAACGCCGAAAAGAGTGATCGAGATTCCCCCCATTGATTTCATATCGCCAATTCTCCTGTGCTGTCGCCAAACGTTTCGGCTTCGATGCCGAGCCGGTGAAGCATCGTAAGGTAAATGTTTGCGGACGGTGTGCCTTCCGCCGCAATGACGTGCTGCCGACCCTTCAAAGCGCCGTTCGCGCGGCCCACCATAAAGAAGGGAACGCGGCGGTGATTGTGAACGTTCGGGTCGCCCATCGGCGAACCGTAAAGAACAAGCGTGCGATCGAACAGGGTTCCATCGCCGTCAGGCAGCTTCTTCAGCTTCTCGAGGAAGTAAGGAATCATGCTGACGTGGTATTTGTTGATCATCGCGAACTGCGTGATGCGCTGCGGATTGTCGCCATGATGCGAGGCGCCGTGGAAACCCGCGCTGACGCCGCTTTCCGGGTAGGCTCGGCCGCCGGAATCGCGGGTGAGTTTGAATGACGAGACCCGCGTGATGTCGGCGGCGAAGGCCACTGCCTGAAGATCGAACATCAACTTGACATGTTCCTCGAAGGAGTCCGGAACGCCGACCGGCGCGGTCGGCAGAGCGCGGGTTTCTCCGCCGGAGTTGTGGGCTTCGATTCTCTGGATGCGCCGCTCGATCTCGCGGATGTTCTCGAGGTGTTCATCGAGCCGCGCCCGATCTCTCGGCGGAAGCTGCGACTTCACCCGGGCGGCCTCGCGCGTGAGCCAGTCCAGGATGCTGCGATCCGTCTGCCGGCGCGCGGATCGTTCTTCGGCGGTGGAGCCCTGGCCGAAGAGTTGATCGAAGACCATCCGTGGATCGCGGATCATGGGAAGCGGCTTTGTGGAGGAAGCCCAGCTGATGGAGTCTGTGTACACGCAGGAGTAACCGTAGTTGCAGCCACCGGCCTGATCGACACTCTCGATGGAGAGCTGGATCGAGGGCAGGGCCGTGTCCTGGCCGTATTTGTTGGCGTAGATCTGGTCGAAGGAGACGCCGCAGAAGACATCCGATCCTTCGGTCTGTTTCGGATGGGCCTGCGTCAGGAACACCGCGCTGCACCGGAAGTGATCGCCGCCGACTTCTGGAAGGCTGAAGGCTTCCGCCTGCCGCATATCCGTATTGCTGACAATCGTCAAATGATCCTTGTACGGTTCAAGCGGCAGCATGCTGGTCGGCGTGAGATCGAAATCCGCTCCGGCCTTTGCCGGGGACCACATGTTCTTCTCGGATCCGAAACGCGTGGCGCCGGCGGAGCCGTGCACGATTTCCATGGCGGCCAGCCGGGTGATGGGTTTCGGAGCCTGAGTCATCGCCGGGAGCATCGATTCCAGGAAGGGCAGCGATATCGCGGCTCCCGTTCCCTTGAGCACCGTTCGGCGGGACATGTGCTTCTTCGTGATGAACATCCGTCCTCCTTAGTTCTTCTTGTCTGCGTCCGTCGGCGCCGCTTCCGCCTTGCTCATCTGGAACGCCGGACTCTTCACGATGTTCATGATGAGCGAGGAAAAGCGGTTCTTGTCTTTCGCAACGGCCCGCGTAATCGTGCGAATCGTTGGCATATCGAAGTATTCGAGGCGGCGGCCGATGGCGTAGGCCAGCATTTTTTCCGCCAGGTTCTGAATGAAAGCGTCGCTGTGATTCAGGATTCCCTGTCGAAGGCTCGCCGGGCCATCCAGCGGCATTCCGTCGAAGAGCTTGCTCTTCGTGTCGATGGGCAATCCGACTGTATGAATGCGCCCGCCCTCTTCGTTCAACGCGAACGTGGTGTCGCGGGTGCGCCACTGTCCGGTCACGTCGAAGTTTTCAAGGGCGAGACCGATCGGGTCGATCATCGAGTGGCAGGACATGCAGGCCGGACTGGCGCGATGCATCTCCATGCGCTCCCGCACGGTCAGCGTTTTGCCGTCGGCAACGGAGCCCGTTTCTTCGAGCTTGGGCACGGCCGGGGGCGGCGGCGGCGGCGGCGTTCCCAGAAGCACTCCCATCACCCACTTCCCGCGAAGAACCGGAGACGTTCTGTCGGCGACCGAGGTCAGCGCCAGGATCGCGCCCTTGCCCAGCAGACCTCTGCGATAGTCCTCCACCAGTTGGACCCTGCGGAACCGGCTTCCGGTGACGTTCGGAATTCCGTAATGCCGCGCGACCCGCTCGTTGACGAACGTGTAGTCGGCGGTGAGCAGGTCGAGGATGTTCCGGTCTTCGCGGACAATGCTGTCGAACAGAAGCTCGGTTTCACGTTTCAATCCCATCGCCAGTGTGTAGTCGTAGTACGGATAGTAGAACGCGTCCGGGTGCAGACCTTCGATGTCGTTCAGGTGCAGCCACTGGCCGGCGAACTTCGTCGCCAGCGACTCCGATTTCGGATCGGCGAGCATGCGCCGGACCTGTTTCTCGAAGACGGCCGGGTCTTTCAGTCTGCCCTGGCTCGCGAGGCCCACCAGTTCGTCGTCGGGCAACGTGTTCCACAAGAAGTAGGAGAGCCGCGACGCCAGTTCAAGATCGCCGATGCGATAGGTCTGTCCGGGCTTGACGCCCGCCGGGATTCTCTCGAAGCGGAAAACGAAATCCATGCTGGCGAGAATGGCCTGCAGCCCGGCGCGGATTCCGGATTCGAAGTTGCCGCCTTGTTTGCGTCCCTGTTCGTAGAACGACATCAACCCTTCCATGTCGTCGGCGGAAATCGGCCGGCGATACGCCTTTTTGGCAAGGTCGGAAATGATCTTCGTTGCGCAGGGAAGTTCTTCGGCGGCACTCATCGGCCGGCAGGTAAAGACCCGTTTACGGATCGGCGTCTCGGAAATTCCCGATACGGTGTACGGTCCGGTGATTTCGAATTCACGCAGGTGCGGATAGATCGTGAGTTCCTTGTCCGTTCCGATGTCCGTGTTCGCGAGACTGTGTTCGATTTCGGCGATGTCGTCTTCGACGACTTCCGAATGCTTCGCCAAAAACGCCGACGTGACACGGTGCGGCCCCGCCTTCACAGAAACCTTTCCGGAGTAGAGGTTCATCCCCGTCGTGGCGCCTTCGGAAATCGACAATTCGATGGTCAGCAATGCGACGCGTTCCCCATCGATCGAGATTTCGAGCTGTTCGTCTTTGACGTTGCCGAAGAGCTGGCCGGTGGACGTGCTATGCAGCAGGGAACGGAAGTTGTATTCGCCGTCGGCAGGGAAGTTGTAAACCGTCGTGAAACCTCCGCGTGTTCCGAAGGGCGCTCCCTCGACGTGCCGGAGCTGCGACGCCGTCCGGGTAATCTTGTAAACCTCGGAAGCCGGCTCCGCTTTCGCGTCGCCGAGCGCTTCGCGGCTGATGCGGTCCGCGGCGCGAATGTAGCCCTCCATGAGAGCGGGCGAAAACGCCTGCGAGTCGGCGATGTTGTCGAGACCATCGCTCAGGCTGTCCTGGGGAAGGAACTTGGCAACATCGACCTCGATGCCCAGAAGATCGCGCACGGAGTTGGCGTACTCCCGTCGCGTCAATCGCTGGAAAGGCCGGCTGCCGGGATTCGGCCGAAGGGCAACGGACTTGTCCATCGCCGTTTCCAGCGCGTCCACAAAAGACTTCATGGTTTCGGCGTCGGGCCGCGGCGCTCCCATTTTCGGCATGAGGCCGACACGCATCTTCTTGATCATGTTCTCCGTCAGTTCCGGATTTTTCTCAGGGTGCTCGACGCCGAAGCCGGTGAGGGACATATTGCCCGACTTGAACTTATCGTTGTGACACCCCAGGCAGTACTTGCTGATCACGGCCGTCTGCGCTTCCGAAGACATGGAAGCCACGGACTGGACGATGGGTTTCGCTGCAGGCGCGGCCGGTTTTGGCTGCTGGGCAAGGTTGTTGCGGGCCGCAAGGAGAGACAAACCGGTGACGCATAGGAGGGCAAACCGATATCTATTCATAGTTGCCCAGAACTATAAATTTGGAAACGTATGAATTACAAGGGATTAGTTAGGAAATGGGCAGAATCTCCAGATGACGGCCGGCGGCATGGTTGGGATGGAATTTCAATTCACCGGCCAACTTTGAACTTCCCTATCTTCCCTTTTCCACCGCCACAGACTAAGCTACGCGGCAAAGAATAGAGTTTTCGAGCGTGTTTTGTATTTTGGAGGTGTGTGCATGGGTGGGCTTTTCAGACTTTTCGTTATCATCCTCACACTTTCCTTTTCGGCATTTGCACAGTCCACGACAGGTACCGTTCAAGGAACCGTCAAGGACCAATCGGGCGCCGTGCTGCCGGGAGTGGAAGTGGTGGTCAATAATGTGGGTACGAACCAGAGTCGAACGACGATCACCAATGAGCGTGGTGACTACACGGTTCCTCAACTTCCCGCCGGCGCGTACAGCGTCACGGCTTCGCTGCCCGGATTCAAGACCGAAGTGCGGCAGCGCATCGAGATCCAGTTGGATCAGCGCGCGAAGATCGACTTTACGCTGGAGGTCGGTCAAGTCAGCGACAAGGTTCTGGTGACCGAAGAGGCGCCGCTGGTGCAGGCGACATCCGCCTCGCTCGGAAGCGTGGTCGACAACCAGAAGATTCAACAACTGCCGCTGAACTCTCGCGACTTCGAAAAGCTCGCGCTGCTGATTCCGGGCGCGACCCCTCCGCAACCCGGCTCCAGCCTCGGCTTCCGAGGCGGAATCACGATCGGCGGAGCCAACGAGCGCGGCAATAACTTCACGCTCGATGGCATTTCCAACACGACCCACAACGTGTTCACCTACGTGTACAAGCCGTCGGTGGACGAGATCCAGGAATTCAAAGTTCAGCCGAACGCGTACGACGCGGAAGCCGGGCGTGGCGAAGGCGGCCAGGTCAC
>JAHFTY010000208.1 GCA_023265365.1 Acidobacteriota bacterium | reverse complement strand
CGCTCTGGTCCGCGACTCTCATGATCAGGATGAAGAACAAAAGACTGTTCTCGGCTCCTGAGAAGTAGATCACCCAGAGGATGATGAGCACATCCAGGATCAGGAACAAGACGCCGAGATTGACGGCGCGGTGTTTGCCGTAGAAGCGCTTCAGCAGCAGCCACGACAGCAAGGTGTATCCGGCAGTGACCGAAAGGTAGAGTCCGAACCGCTGTGGCGAAAAAGACCGGGCGATGAGAGCGTCGTACAGGAGGACGTAGAAGGAGAGAAGACAGAAGCCGAAGGCGCGGAGCGCTGGGATCAGAACGGAGTTCAGCCGATACTCGTCCTTCACGAGCTTCAACTCGAACATTTCGGTTCTTAAAGGTTTTGAGTCGTCCGGATATCTCGACGCGACCATCCTGTTCCCAACGAGTATTCAGTTCTGGATCAGTACCGCTACAGTATCAGGCCCGGCACGGATTCTCTCAGGCAGGCTACATCCCGTCAATGTCGATGGGGAGGGGCTACCGGAGTTTTCCGTCGAGTTCGTCGTAAACGCGGCGAATGGCGATCGGGCCTTGCGACGCAGAGCCGCTCCAGGAGGTGAACTCGCCCCATTTTGCCTGCTTGACGGCTTCGTCGACCGGTATGCCCGCGTTGTGGAGGCGCGTGGCTTCCGCAATCACCGCTTCGGTCGATCGAATGTAGGCTTGCAACTCTTCCTTCAGCGTCTTCGGGTCGTCCACGAAACCGTGTCCGGGAATGATCATCCTCGCGTCGATCTTCTGAAGTTTTCTGAAGACCTGCATCCATTCGGCAGGATACGCGGAACGCATCGCGGGAAAGAGGTGGTTGAGGAAAATCTCACTCGTAAAGAGGACCTTTTCCTTCGGAAGATAGACCACCAGATCGCCTCCGGTGTGGGCCCTCCCGAGGAACTGGATTTGAATCTCGGTACCCCCCATTTTGATCACGCGTTTGTCCTGCGCCAGGGATGATCCCGGCATCACGATCTTTGGAGCGGTGGCGGGCCGGTTCGGCGCGTTGGCCTGCCGTTCGAGATTGGCCCTGGAATTCGGGTGTGCGATGAGTTCGACACCCGTCGGCAATGCCGTGTTTCCGTTGGTGTGATCGCCATGGTCGGAGCACATCACCATCATTTTCACGGGCAACGGAGTGATCTTGGCGATGGCCGCGAACATCAGTCTCAACGCTTCCGGCGACCCCTGGCCGTCCGCCACGAGAACCCCGTCTTTCGTGACCACAAACATGCTGTTGGTGGTGTATCGCTCGTTCGGTGAGCCCACGACCGCTTCGTACGTGTAGACGTTCGGCGCGACCTTTTGAACACGCGGGAAATCGGACTCCTGGTAGCCGCGCTCTTTGGGATCGGCAGTGCGTTTGAGGGCCTGACCGGAGACCGCGGTGACCAAGGTGAACAGCATCATCAAGGAAAAGAGTTTTTTCATATACGATAGGCCCTAATGAGTACCACACGTCCGGTTCCGCCCAGGAAAAAATTGCAGCCTTCCCATATTTACCGCGACCTCCGCGATCTGGTTTGGCCGCGCCGCCGCTTGTTTGCGCTGGGGCTGGTCCTGGTTCTCATCAATCGAGTGGCCGGGCTGGTCCTGCCGGCTTCCACGAGATACCTCATCGACGACATCGCCATCAAGCACAATCGCGATCTGCTGTTGCCGCTGGCTTCGATGGTCGGCGGAGCCGTGGCGGTACAGGCCGTGACGTCCTTTGCCCTGGTTCAGCTGCTCAGTTCGTCCGCCCAGCGGCTGATTGCGGAAATGCGAATCCGCGTTCAGGAGCATATCGGCAGGCTCCCCGTCCGCTATTACGACGCGAACAAGACAGGCGCGCTGGTATCGCGAATCATGTCGGATGTCGAGGGCGTCCGCAATCTTGTGGGAACCGGCCTTGTCGAGCTTGTGGGTGGAATCTTCACGGCCATCATCGCCTTTGTGATGCTGATCCGGATCAACGCAACGCTCACCGTCGTGGCGCTCGTGTTTTTATCCGTGTTTGGGCTGATTCTGAAGTTCGCATTCTCGAAAGTCCGCCCGATGTTTCGAGAACGCGGGGTGATCAATGCCGAAGTGACCGGACGCTTAACCGAGTCTCTGGGCGGCGTGAGAGTGGTCAAGGGCTTTCACGCCGAGAAGCGCGAAGCGAAAACATTTGCCGACGGTGCGATGCGTTTGTTCGACAACGTGCGGAAAACGCTGTTCGCCCAGTCCGCGATCGGATTCACTTCGACCCTGCTGATGGGCATGGTCAGCGTTACCGTCATGATCGTCGGCGGCAGAATGATGCTCAGCGGCGAGATGTCGGTCGGTCAGTTCTTTTCGTATTCGCTGTTCATGGGTTTTCTGGTTGCGCCCGTTTTTCAGATCGTCGGAATCGGCAGCCAGATCACCGAAGCTTTTGCCGGATTGGATCGAATGCACGAAGTGCTGAACGAGCAGCCGGAAGACGTGGATCCTGCGAGGAACCAAAGCATCGGCGGCATGCAGGGGCACATCCGGTTCGAGGATGTTCATTTCGAATACGAGGAAGGAAAGCCGGTTTTGCGGGGCATCTCGCTCGACGCGATTCCAGGCAGCATGACCGCTCTGGTGGGTCCTTCGGGCTCCGGCAAAAGCACCTTGATCGGACTTGTTGCCGCGTTTGCGAAACCGGTGAAAGGGAAAGTCCTGATCGACGGAATCGACATCTCGACCCTCAAGCTGGATTCCTTCCGTTCTCAGCTCGGCGTCGTGCTGCAGGACAACTTTCTTTTCGACGGATCGATCCGGGACAACATCCTCTTCGGCCGGCCCGCCGCCGCCGGTCAGGACGTCCTTTGCGCTGCCGGCATCGCTCGTGTGGACGAATTCGCGCTCCGGATGGAAAAACAATACGACACCATCATCGGCGAGCGCGGCGTGAAACTGTCCGGCGGCCAGCGCCAACGCGTGGCGATCGCCCGGGCAATCCTCGCCGATCCGCGCATTCTCATCCTGGACGAGGCCACGTCGAGCCTCGACACGGAAAGCGAAGCATTCATTCAGGAGGGGCTCGCCGCCCTCATGCAGGGCCGCACGACGTTCGTGATTGCCCATCGCCTCAGCACGATCCGCAGCGCCGATCAAATCCTGGTGCTCGACGATGGACTCATCATTGAACGCGGCACCCATCGGGAATTGATTCGCAGCCGCGGCCGCTACTTCGAACTGTATACAAAACAGGCCGGCATCGAGGCGAATCGCTTCATCAATCCGGGCGAAACCGATCCGGAAGTCGAGGTGACGCCGCAGACCAAAGCCGTCCGGCAGTCCGGCCTGGGGGAAACAACGAGAAACATCCTGGGCATCTAATGGAGTGTGCCTGAAGCTTGAGGATGAATCGGCGGTTTGATGCCGGCGCCTACACCTCGATGGAAAAGGGCGTGAAGTCGGTCTTGTGGTCGAAAAAGTCTTCGTGCTCCGCGCGCTTCAGGAAATTGACGACCTTGTAGGTCACGGGCGTCACAAAAGCTTCCCACAACACCTTGATGGCATAGTTGCTCATCATCACGGTCAGCACCAGGCGGGGTTCCCAGACACCCAGAAAAGCGACCGGATAGAACACCGCCGAATCGACCGCTTCGCCAACCACCGTGGATCCGATGGTCCTGAACCACAAGTGGCGGCCATTCGTTTTGATTTTCAGTTTCGCGAGGACGAAGGAGTTCGCGAATTCACCGATGAAAAAGGCGGTCAACGATGCGAAAACAATGCGGGGAGTCTGGCCGAACACCGACTCGTAGGCATTCTGATCGTGCCATCCCGCCGCAGGCGGCAACGAGACCACCACCCAACTCATGAACGACGCGAAAATGATCGCGCCGAAACCGGCCCACACGACCTTTCGCGCCCGGGCGTAGCCATACACCTCGGTGAGCACGTCGTTGAAGATATAGCTGATCGGAAAGAAAAGAACGCCGGCGCCAAACGTAAAGCCCCACACGGTAACGACTTTGGCGGCTCCGATGATGTTGGAGCACAGGAGAATCGTGACGAATAACGCCATGACGAGGTCGTAATACTTATAAACGGGTCGAGTCATTTGCATCGCTCCAAAAGGCCTATGAGCCTGTGGCAGAACACCACAATTCCGGGTCCGGCGTCGGATACGCTTCTGTTATGGGTGGCTATCCTAGCAGAAATGATCAGGCAGCAAGGTCGGTCTTCAAAGCGATGACTTCGACGAGGTCGACTCTGGTGAGCACGCCCAGAAGCGTTTCGCCGCGGACGACCGGGGCTTTCGACATGGGGTGCTCCACAAGGAACCGCAGCGCGCCGGAGGCCTGCATATCGGGATCGAGCACGGCGTAGAGCGACTCGTCCGCCAGATAAGCATCGATGAAAGTGTTGGGCCAGTCGTCGGTTTTCAGCTTCCTGAATGCGCGGACGTCGATCATCCCGATGAAACGGTCGCGGTCCAGCACCGGAAACACTCGATCGTGATAGCGAAAGACGTAGTCGTTGACCAGTTCGGTGATCGTCATCCCTTTATGAACGGCCACCGGCGGCGACATGATCTCTCCGACCCTGACGTGTTCGAGGACGTCGCGCACCATGAACGACCGGTATTCGGCCTCCGCGGACTTCTTCAGAAACAGCCCGATCATCGCCAGCCATATGCCGATGACGAATCCTCCCGTCAGCAGTGATGCCAGACCCACCGCAATCATACAAGCCGCGACCAGGCTCCCGGTCCGCGCCGCGGACCGGCTCGCGCGGCCGAGACTGCCGCTTCGATGCCAAAGGTACGAGCGCAGGATGCGGCCGCCATCCAGCGGAAAACCGGGGATCAGATTGAATACCGCAAGCAGGACGTTGACGTAAATCAGGTAGTGCAGAGTTTCGGCGGCAATGTGCCCAATGCGGTGTCCGAACAGGGCCGACAGCCCGCCGAAAAGAAGCGCCAGGCCGAGGCTCGACATCGGACCCGCCATTGCGATCTTGAATTCGAAAGCCGGAGTGTCTGGATGCGATTTGTCCATCTCAGAGACGCCTCCGAAAATGAACAGTGTGACCTGACGCACATGGACACCAAGCCTTCGTGCAACGACACAATGGCTCAACTCATGAGTGAGAACGGAACCGAACAAGGCGAGGGCACTGATCGTGCCGAATATCCAATACGTCAAAGGCCGGTAATTGGGCGCCTGCAGCGGGAAATAACCCTCCGACAGGGTCCAGGCGAAAAAGAAGAACGCGATAAACCACGATCCGTCAAGCCGGACCCGGATCCCCGAAATGGAAAAGGCCGTCACGTCCCTGTTGCTGCACGTCAAGGACCACCCGGGCGCGTCGCATCACGCTCCTCGACGAGTCGACGAGGCGAAATCGAGGAAAAGCGTTTTCCCACCTCCTCGAGGCTTTGCACAAAAAGTCGCATGACGGGAAAACAACTCAGATGTCTCCTCGTTGAAGCACTGCTGTCCCCATGAAGCGAAATCGAGGAAAAGCGTTTTCCCCTCCTCGACGAGGAGGGGTGGCGCGAAGCGCCGGGGTGGTGCCGTTCAGGAAATTGATTTTGTTGAACGAACCGCCCCGCCGCTCGGCGGCACCCCGTCTTGGCCAAGGCGGGGAAAACTCCAACTCGTGGTCATCCGATAAGCTGGCGCAGGACGTATTGAAGGATTCCCCCGTGCTGGTAGTACTGGATTTCGTAAGGAGTATCGATGCGGACGATGGCTTCGATCGTTTTCGCCTGACCGTCGTCGGTTCGCACTCGGACTTTGACGGTTTGTAGCGGCTTGATTCCCGCCGACAGTCCTTCGATGTCGTAGGACTCGAATCCGGTCAGGCCCAGGTTCTCGGCATTTTCGCCGGCCTTGTATTGCAGCGGCAGCACGCCCATTCCGACCAGGTTGCTTCGATGGATGCGTTCGAAGCTTTCGGCCAGAACCGCCGCAACTCCCAGTAGCCGCGGTCCCTTCGCGGCCCAATCGCGGGACGAACCGGAGCCATATTCCTTGCCGGCGAGAATCATCAGAGCCGTGCCTTCGGACTGATACTGCATCGCCGCTTCGTAAATCGTGGTCTGGGTCCTGTCGGGGAGGTTGAGCGTAAAGCCGCCCTCCGTTCCCGGGGCCATCGCGTTCCGAAGCCGGATGTTGGCGAACGTTCCGCGCATCATGACTTCGTGATTTCCGCGGCGGGCGCCGTACGAGTTGAAATCTTTCGGAGGGACGCCGTTTTCGATCAGGTACTTTCCGGCAGGGCTGTCCGCCGGAATGGATCCGGCAGGAGAGATGTGATCGGTTGTCACGGAATCTCCCAGAACCGCGAGGACACGGGCGCTCCGGATGTCGCGGATGGGAGGCGCCATGCGCGGCATATTGTCAAAGAACGGCGGCCGTTTCACATAAGTTGATTTCTCATCCCACTGAAAGAGTTCTCCGGTCGGCGCCTGCAGCGCTTTCCATCGTTCGTCTCCCTGCAGCGATTCTTCATACGCCTTGCGAAACATTTCGGCTTTGATCGTTGACTGAATCGCTGCCTGCACTTCCTGCTGGGTCGGCCAGACGTCGCGAAGGTAGATGGCCTTGCCGTTCGGATCGTGACCCAGCGGTTCCGTCGTCAGATCGATGTCCATGTTCCCGGCAATCGCGTACGCCACCACCAGCGGTGGCGAAGCCAGGTAATTGGCGCGGACGAGCGGGTTGATGCGGCCCTCGAAATTCCGGTTGCCGCTGAGAACGGCCGAAACCACCAGGCTTCCCTCCTTCACCGCCGCGGCGATGGGTTCGGGCAGGGGACCGCTGTTTCCGATGCAGGTCGTACAGCCGTAACCCACGACATGAAATCGAAGCGCCTCCAGGAACGGCAGCAGGCCGCTGTCTTTCAAGTAGGCGGTCACGACGCGCGATCCGGGAGCGAGGCTGGTTTTGACCCAGGGCTTGACGGACAGTCCGAGGTTGACGGCCTTCCTGGCGAGAACGCCTGCCGCCACCATGACCGAGGGGTTGGATGTGTTCGTGCAACTCGTGATGGCGGCGATCACGACAGCGCCGTGTTTGATATCGAACGTCGATCCATTGGCTCCGACCGTGATCGGGCTCCTGCTGGGCTTGGCCTGCTTTTCCAGCATCGACTCGAGCGATTTGCGGAAAACCTCCCTGGACTGGCCGAGCGTTACGCGATCCTGCGGACGCCGCGGGCCGGCAAGACTGGGCTCAACGGAGGAGAGATCGAGTTCGATCGTGTCGTTGAAGACCGGGTCCGGAGAGTCGTTCGTCCGGAACAGTCCCTGAGCCCTGGCGTAGGCCTCGACAAGGGAGACGAGATCTTCATCGCGTCCACTCAGCCGCATGTAGTTGAGGGTTTCCGAGTCGATCGGGAAGAAGCCGATGGTGGCTCCATATTCCGGGGCCATGTTCGCGATTGTCGCGCGATCGGCCAGCGAAAGGTTGGAGAGGCCCGGACCGTAGAATTCCACGAATTTGCCGACCACTCCTTTTGCACGCAGCATTTGAGTGACGGTCAGCACCGCGTCGGTAGCCGTTGCGCCTTCCGGAAGCTGACCGTGGAGCCTGAACCCGATGACCTGGGGAATCAGCATCGTGAGCGGCTGGCCGAGCATCGCGCCTTCCGCTTCGATTCCGCCCACGCCCCAGCCGACGACGCCCATTCCGTTGATCATGGTGGTGTGCGAATCGGTGCCGACGAGCGTGTCCGGGTAGGCGGTCTTTTTCCCATCCTGTTCCAGAACGTAGACCGCGCGCGCAAGGTACTCGAGATTGACCTGGTGCACAATGCCGACGTCGGGCGGAACGACCGTGCAGTTCTGGAAAGCCTTTTGGCCCCATTTCAGGAAAATGTAACGCTCGCGATTCCGTTCGAGTTCGAGGTCGGCGTTGACGCCGAAGGCCGCGGAACTTCCGAATGCGTCGACTTGCACCGAGTGGTCGATGACGAGGTCGACCTGCTGCAGCGGATTGATCTTCTTCGCGTCGCCGCCCATCTGCCTGA
>JAHFTY010000068.1 GCA_023265365.1 Acidobacteriota bacterium | reverse complement strand
CGTACTGACGATTTTGCAATGGGCGATATCACCATAAAACAGGTCATGCCGAGGGCCGCTCTGCCGGGCGGCGAGGTCGTTATCGAGTATTCCGGAATGGAATTAAGCGGGACAACCCGGCCGGAAGTGAGCTTTGGCGATTTTGCGGGACAGGTGACCGTCGCTTCGAGCGAGCACATCATTGCGAAAGTTCCGGATTCGTCGGCAGAAACGGGAACGTCGATGCTCGTCGTCCGGAGCAACGGCGATACGAGCCATCCGTTTCCGTACGAAGTCGGACGCAAGCTCGCATCGAACCTGCATCCGGTGGCGAACCCGGCAATCGACAGTGAAGGCAACGTCTACGTCACCTACAGCGGTCCACGCGGCCAGAAAACGCCGGTATCGATATACAAGGTCACGCCCAACGGCGCGGTGACCCCCTTCGTCACCGATATCATGAATGCAACCGGGCTTGCGTTCAGCCTGTCGGGAGACCTTTTCGTGTCGAGCCGGTTCGAAGGCAACGTCTACCGCGTCGATCCCGCTGGACGCATCGAAACGTACATCGAAGGAATGGGTATCGCGACCGGTCTCGCCTTCGACCGCGACGGCAATCTCTACGTCGGAGATCGAAGCGGCAGTATTTTCAAGATCAGCCCGAACAAGGAGATCTTCGTCTTCGCCACGATCGAGCCCAGTATCGCTGCCTATCATCTCGCGTTTGGTTTTGACGACTATCTCTACGTTGCCGGCCCGACGACATCGAGCTTCGATTCGATCTATCGCGTCTCGCCGAGCGGCGAAGTGGACCGGTTCTTCACCGGTCTGGGCCGGCCGCAGGGTCTCGCGTTCGACATCGCAGGCACGCTCTACGGTGTGGCGTCGTATCGCGGCCGGCGGGGCATTTTCCAGTTCCGCGATCCGCGCAAGCCGGAACTGGCGGTCGCGGGGCTGAGCCTGGTCGGACTCGCGTTTGACATCCGGGAGAGCCTGGTGGTGGCCGATGCCGGCTCGCTCTACAGAGTCCGGCTTGGCATCGGCGGAAAGCCGCTCCCGTAACTCATGGTCTCCGCTGAAATCATCGCCATCGGCTCGGAACTTCTCACGCCCGGCTTCGTCGACACCAATTCGTCCTACCTGACCGGGCAACTGAACGCTCTCGGCATCACCGTCGTGATGAAGGCCATTGTCGGCGACGATGAGAACTACCTCGAAAACGCGCTCCGCGGCTGTCTCTCGCGGACCCCGATTCTGATCACGATCGGCGGCCTGGGTCCCACCGAAGACGACGTCACCAAGAAAGTGGTGGCGCGTGTGCTGCAGCGGCAGCTCGTCCTCGACGACGCCACGCTCGGGCGGATCGAATCGCTTTTCAAGTCCCGCGGCATCACGATGGCTCCGAACAACGCGCGCCAGGCGCTGATCCTGACGGGATCCGAAATCCTGGTCAATCACCACGGTTCGGCGCCGGGACTCTGGATTTCCACCGGGAAACATCACATCGCCCTGTTGCCGGGGCCGCCCTCCGAACTGAAACCGATGTTCGAGAAGTATTGCGCGCCGCGTTTTCAAAAACTCGCGGGCGGCGTGACTCTGGCCCGGCGCGTCTGGCGCACGACGGGTCTGGGCGAATCGTCGCTGGATGCTCGCATCGCGCCGATCTACACGAAGCACAAGAATGTCGAGACCACCATTCTGGCCAAGCCGGGGCAGGTTGAGATTCGGCTGACGGCTCGCGGCAAGAATACGGAAGACGCCGAACGGCAGATCCGGGAGCTTGCCGAAGAAATCGAGCATTCTCTCGAAGATTTCATTTTTGCTCGAGCCGAACAGACGCTCGAGGAAGTGGTCGGTCTGATGCTCGTCCTCAAGAATGCGACCATTTCCCTCGCCGAATCGTGCACCGGTGGCATGGTTGCGGAACGGCTGACGGGCGTCCCGGGCTCCTCCCGCTATTTCATGTCGAGCGTCGTCTGCTACAGCAACGAGTCCAAGATGGAGCTTGCCGGCATTCCTCCGCTCCTTTTGTCGATGCAGGGGGCGGTCAGCGAGGAAGTCGCTCGAGGTCTTGCCGAAGGCATTCGAGAACGCGCGAACACCACCGTCGGCGTCGGAATCACCGGCGTCGCAGGACCGGACGGCGGATCCGAGGAGAAGCCCGTGGGGACGGTGCACATCGCCGTCGCCGTTCCCGGCGAGACGCTGCACCGGCGATTTTCGTTTCCCGGCGATCGCCATCGAGTGCGGTGGCAGGCCTCGCAGGCCGCGTTGAACATGGTGCGGCAGATCCTGATGAAGATGTGATCATGCGACTCTTCATTGCCATCGAATTGCCCGGTCCCGTCCGGCACGCTCTGGCCGAACTGCAGAAGGAGCTCAGGCCCGCCACCACCTCGGCCCGATGGGTTTCTCCGGATGCCGTTCACCTGACGTTGAAATTCCTCGGCGAAACTCCCGAACAGCGCCTGCCGGAAATCGATGAGGCGCTCGTCGGCCTCACGTGGAAGCCCTTTCCGGTCACGGTTAGCGGCATTGGGTTCTTTCCCGGCAATCGATCTCCACGCGTCTTCTGGGCCGGTCTGGAAGCGTCCACCATGGAAGGACTGGCCCAGCAGATCGACTTGCGCATGGAGCGTCTGGGATTCGAGAAGGAAAAGAGGGTGTTCCGGCCCCACCTCACGCTCGCTCGAGCGCGGGATATGCGGATCGAAGGATCGCTCGTGGCGGCGGCAGAGAAGTACGAAAACCAGGCGTTCGGCTCGTTCACCGTCGACCGCTTCCACCTTTTCCAAAGCACGTTGAAGCCGGCAGGCGCGGTATACAATAAGGTCAGGGAATACCTGCTGGAGTCACCGCGACGATAGGCATGTAACCGCGAACCCATGACAACCCCCATCGCAATCATTGGCGCCGGCGGCTGGGGCACCGCTCTCGCCATCACTCAGAGCCGCGCCGACCGCGAAGTGCGCCTTTGGGCGTTCGAGCACTACCTGGTCGAAACGATCCTCGCCACCCGGGAGAATCCGGTCTACCTGCCCGGCGCCCGAATACCGGAGCCGGTTCAGGTCTCGAACTCCCTGGAGACCACGCTTCGCGGGGCCGGCATCGTCATCATCGCGGTGCCGTCGCACGTCTTCCGGTCGGTCATGAACCGGATGCTGCCGGATCTCCTTCCGGAAATGATGTTCGTGAGCGCCGCCAAAGGGATCGAAAACGATACGCTGATGCGAATGTCGGAAGTGATCGTGGACGCGGTCAGCTTCAATCCAAAGGTTGCCGCCATCTCCGGACCGACGTTCGCCGGCGAAGTCGCGGCGGGAGAACCCACGTTGCTGGTTGTGGCATCGTCCGGCGAACAACTCCGGCTGACCCTTCAGCAGGAGCTGTCCACGCCGCGATTCCGCCTGTATACGAACGCCGACATCGTCGGCGTCGAGATCGGCGCTGCCGTCAAGAACATCATCGCCATCGCCGCAGGTATCGTCGAAGGACTGGGACTGGGCTCAAACGCGACAGCCGCTTTGATCACGCGCGGACTTGCTGAACTGACGCGTCTGGTGGTGGCGTGTGGCGGACGCCGGGAAACGCTGTCGGGACTGGCGGGGCTTGGCGACCTGGTGCTGACGTCGTACGGGAAACAGAGCCGGAACCGGCGGGTGGGAGTGGCGCTCGGACAAGGCCGCTCGATCGAACAGATCACTTCGAACATGAGGATGGTCGCCGAGGGCGTGAAAACAGCCCGATCCACGGTCGAACTGGCGCAGCGGCTGGGCGTGGAGATGCCGATATCCGAGAAAATCCACGGCATTCTCTACGAAGGCCTGAAGCCGCAGGACGCGATCTCGGATCTGATGGAGCGCAAACTGCGAGAGGAATGATTCAATGGAATTCATAACGTTGTTTGGCCCGCCCAAGAAAAAAGAACCGACCGTTTTTGAAAAGATCAAAGAGGCGGTTGGAAAAACCAAGGAGAACTTCACCGAGCAGCTCGAGGAACTTCTTCAGGGGCGCAAGGAAATCGATGCCGGCATGCTGGCCGAGATCGAAGCCATCATGATCGGCGCGGACATCGGTGTGAATACCACGACAGAGATTCTCGCCTCCATCCGTGCTCAGGTCTCCCGGCAAACGCTTTCGGATCCGACACAACTGAAGAACGCGATCAAGGAAGAACTGCGCAGGATCCTGAAAGTGAACTACGCGCCGCCCCGGCAGGTCGAAGAAGGCAACCCTTTTGTGCTCGTGATGGTGGGTGTGAACGGCGTCGGAAAAACCACGACCATCGGCAAGCTTGCAAATCGCTTCAGGAAGGATGGCAAGTCCGTCATGCTTTGCGCCGCCGATACCTTTCGCGCCGCCGCAACCGAGCAGCTCGAAATCTGGGCCACGCGCTCGGATGTGCCGATCGTGAAACAAAAGGCCGGCGCCGATCCCTCGGCGGTTTTGTTCGACGCGCTTCAGTCGGCGAAGGCGCGCAAGATCGACTACGTCATCGTCGATACCGCGGGACGACTCCATACGAAAAACAACCTGATGGCCGAACTCGAGAAGATGACGCGCATCGCCAAACGCGAGGTGCCCGGAGCGCCGCACGAAGTGCTGCTGGTCATGGACGCCACCACTGGCCAGAACGGATTGACGCAGGCGAAGGAATTCACGAAAACGGCCGGCGTGACCGGCCTGGTCCTGACCAAGCTCGACGGGACCGCGAAGGGTGGAGTGGTCACCGCAATCGCCAGGGATCTGAAGATCCCGATCCGTTTCGTCGGTGTGGGAGAAAAGATGGACGACCTCATCGAATTCTCTGCCGACGATTTCGTGGACTCCCTGTTCGCCGCCTGATTCCCAACGTATGCCTACGAGTCGCTCCGACATTAACCGTGACATCCAGCACATGCGCCGCGCGCTCCAGTTGGCGGAACGCTGCACCGGCCTCACCAGTCCCGGCGCGATGGTCGGGGCGCTGATCGTCGGGGAACGCGGAACGGCCGGACGCGGCTTTTACACCTACAACGACGTGGTGCATGCCGAAATCCGCGCGCTCGAGGAGGCCGGCGATGCCGCGCGTGGCGCGACGGTGTATACCACTCTCGAGCCCTGCTCTCATCAAGGACGCACGGGTCCGTGCGCCAGGGCGCTGATTGAAGCCGGGGTGAAGCGGGTGGTCACCGCGATGACCGATCCCAATCCCGCCGTGAACGGCGCGGGTATCGCCATGCTCCGCGGAGCCGGCATCGAAGTCGAAGTGGGAGTGCTGGAAGGCGAAGCCCGGCGCCTCAACGAAGCCTTCATCACCTACAAAACGAGGGGCCGTCCGTTCGGCATCCTGAAACTGGCGATGACCCTGGACGGGAAGATTGCGACCCGTTATGGGGAATCGCAATGGATCACTTCGGAATCCTCACGGGCCGCCGCTCAGGACTTGCGGCATCGCGTGGACGCGGTCGTGACAGGCAGCGGAACTTTTCTGAAGGACAACCCGGCACTGACCGATCGCACGACAAAGCCGCGGCGGCGGCCGTTGCTGCGCGTGATCCTCGACCGGCGGGGACGAGTCGACAATGCTCCCGGCTTTCTGGTCTTCCGCGGGGATTTGAGCGGGCTGAACGAGGAACTCTATGGGCGCGAGATCCAAAGCGTCCTCTTCGAATGTGGGCCGGACCTGGCTTTCAACGCGTTGCGCGCCGGAATCATTGATAAGATAGTGGCCTTCATCGCGCCGAAAGTCCTCGGCGGACGCGAGGTTCCGGCGATCGGCGGCGAGGGTTTCGACCGGCTTGCCGAGGCCTTGCCGATGGCTGATGTGACCGCAATGACCGTGGGACCGGACGTGATGATCACAGGATATGTTCACAGGAATCATTGAAGAAGTCGGAGAGATCGTCGAAGTCGACGAGTCGACGGACTTCCGCACAATCCGAATCGCGGCGAAGAGAGTTCTGGACGACATCGGCCTCGGTTCCAGCATCGCGGTCAACGGCGTTTGCCTGACCGTACGCTCCTGCAACGCCGGGACCTTCACGGCCGAGCTTTCCCGGGAAACTCTGGCGCGCACCACGCTCGACGTGCTGGGCAACGGTTCGCTTGCAAACCTCGAGCGGCCGATGCGCGCCGACGCACGGTTCGGCGGTCACATCGTTCAAGGCCACGTGGACGGCACCGGAACCATCCGGCAGTTCACGCGCGACGGCGATAGCTGGAACCTGGAAGTGGATTTCCCGGCGAACGGAGCGCGCTACATCGTCGAAAAAGGATCGATCGCCGTGGACGGCATCAGCCTGACGGTGGCCGCCATGCCTTCGGCGCATACGTTTTCGATCGCGATAATCCCGCACACCTTCGACAATACGAACCTGAAGGCCGCGACGCCGGGCGGCCGCGTCAATCTGGAATACGACGTCATCGCGAAATACGTGGACAACCTTTTGAAACCTTATGCCATTCGCAACGATTGAAGAAGCCCTCGAAGAAATACAGCAGGGCCGCATGGTCATCATCGTCGACGACGAGGACCGCGAGAACGAGGGCGATCTCATGATCGCCGCCGAAAGAGTCACGCCGGAAGCCATCAACTTCATGGCCCGGCACGGCCGGGGCCTGATCTGCCTTTCGATGACCGGCGAACGTCTGGACCAGTTGAATATCCCGCTCATGGTCTCGGATCAAAGCAACACGTCCCAATACGGAACGGCGTTCTGCGTGTCCATCGAAGCGAAACGCAACGTCTCGACCGGCATCTCCGCCCACGATCGCGCCCAAACCATCATCACGGCCATCGATCCCAAAACCCGGGCCGGCGACCTGGCGCGTCCCGGCCACATCTTCCCGCTGCGCGCGCGCGAAGGCGGCGTGCTCGTCCGGGCCGGCCAGACGGAGGCGTCGGTCGATCTGGCAACCATTGCCGGCCTCGGTTCCGCGGCGGTCATTTGCGAAATCATGAAAGAGGACGGAACGATGGCCCGCGTACCGGACCTTTTCGAATTTGCCGGACAGCATGGCCTGAAGATGATTACCGTGGCGGACCTCATCCGCTACCGGCTGAAGACCGAACGGTTCGTACGCAAGGTCGGCGAGACCGTGCTGCCGACGCGCCACGGCAAGTTCCGGATGATCTCGTTCGAGAGCGTCATCGACGGCGAGAGCCACATCGCGCTCGTCAAGGGCAATATCGAAAACGCGGAGGACGTTTTGGTTCGCGTCCATGCGCACTGCCTTACCGGCGACGTGTTCGGCTCTCTCTCCTGCCACTGCCAGGAACAGATGGATCAGGCGCTGTCGCAGATCGAGGCTGAAGGCCGCGGGATTTTCCTCTATCTGCATCAGATGGGTCATACCCGCTGCGGCCAGGAACTGGAATACCACGGAAAACACCAGACGGATTCGAATGAGTCGATCGGCCTGAGGGGCGAGCAGAGGGAGTACGGGATAGGCGCCCAGATCCTGGCGTCGCTCAACATTCACTCGATGCGAATCCTCACGAACCATCCTCGAAAACTGGTGGCGCTCGAAGCCTACGGTTTGAAGATCGCCGCCCAGGTCCCGTTCGGCAAACCGCGAATGAAACAGATCACGTAACAGTTGAAGGCGCCGCCCGGCGCTCGCGCCACACCCCTCACCGCCGTTAAGAGGGGAAACCGAATCGCCTGAAGATTCTCCGGGCCGACTTTTTGTGCAAAGCCGGCTTGGGATGCCTTCCGGGGTATGGTAGGCTTACTCGAATTCAGCGAAGGACAGAGCGCGGTCCAACCTTATGTCAGACAAGGAACTTATCATCAAGTCGCTTCAGAAAGTCGAGCGCCGGATGCGAACGAATCGGTTGCTCCGGGAGGTGGCGTTCGGGCTCTGTATTTCCCTGCTGATCCCGGTCCTTTTCAAGGTCTGGGACATTTTCCGGCCGTTTGGCGGCAGAACCGTCGCTATCGTCCTTGTTTTGTGGGTGATCGGCGTCGCCGCCTACGTGGGCTGGAAAATGTCGCAAAAAGCCACACTGTTGGAGGCCGCCGCGGCGATCGATACGAGGGCCTCCCTTCGCGATGAAATCAAATCGGCTTACTGGTTCGTCACGGCAGCGAACACCCCGCAGCGATCGACCGAATGGGTGGAACTCCAGGTTCGCCGGGCGGCACGCCGTGCGTCCCAGTTGAACATCGAACAGCTTTATCCTCGAACGATTCCGCGTAACTCCTACTTCGCTGCCGGACTCGCGCTCCTGCTTATTGCCTTGAACTTCGCCCCTTTTTCGCAGAACCACAACTGGGTTCTGCTGCAGGCCGCACCCGCCTTCTCGTTAACGCCGCTGGAGCTCAAGCTCATCAACGAAACGAAGAAGCTGCTGAAGGAGGCCCAGAAGCTGGACCAGCCTGAGCTGGTGAAGCAGCTCGAGGAAATCGTCGAAAATCTTCAGGCCGGCAATATCGATCCTGCAGAGGCGCTGAAGCAACTGGACGATCTCAGGAATCAGCTCGCCGAAGGCAATCTCGACATGGCCAACATCAACGAAGGTCTGGACGAGATGGCCAAGGACCTTTCCGGCGCCCCGGAAACGAAGGATGTTTCCGAAGCGATGGCCGAACACGACCTCAAGTCCACGGCGGAAGAGCTGAAGAAACTCGCCGAAGAAGCCATGGACGCGAAGGACGCGCGAGGCATGAAGGCCCTTCAGGACGCGCTCAACCAGGCCGCCGAAAGCGCAAAGCCGGGCATGCAGAATCTTTCCAAAGACATGAAGGCTGCGGCGGACAGTCTGGCCAACCAGGATTCGAAAGCGTTTCAGGACGCCATGAAGCAGGCCGCAAACGATGTCCAGAGCCTCCAGCAGAAAATGGCGGATCAACAGGCCAAGAATGCCGCGAGCCAGGATATCCAGAACCTCGCGGATTCTCTGCGGCAGCGCCAGCAGGAACAACAGGCGAAGGCGGCACAGAATGCCGGTCAACAGGGCGCCGCGCAGCAGGCCCAGCAAGGCAATCAGCAGGGGAAGGAAGGTCAGCCGAATCCCGACGGCCAGGGCGATCCCAACAGCGGCGCCCAGTCCGGTTCGGCGCGCAATGACTCCTCTGGGGGCAGTCAGGAAGGCCAGCAGGGTCAACCCGGAAAAGCCGGAGATCAGGCGCAGGCCGGAGCCGCGGGCTCAGGCCAGAACCCTTCCGGCGCGCCGCAGGCTCCGATGAATATCATGGGCGCTCCCACGAAACTCAACGTCAAGCTCGAGCAGGAAAAGCTGGCCGGCGAAAACGACGGCGGCACACCGCAGAATCTCGAAGAAGCAAGCAAGCAGGAACGTTCCAAGCTGGATTACCGCAACATCCCTTCTCAATTAAGTCCCGCGCAGAAGGACGTTCTCAATCAGGATAAGATTCCCTGGGAATACAAGAGTCTTATCAAAAACTACTTTCAGGCAATCCGGCCTCCTCGTGGGAAGTAATGAGCACGGCAATCGATCAACAAATCGAAACATTCCAAAATCAATTTAAGCGGATCAAAGACGAAGTCTCCAAAGTGATCGTGGGTTACGAAGACATCATCGACGGCGTCATCATGAGCCTGCTTGCACACGGCCACGTCCTGCTCGAAGGCGTTCCGGGCCTCGGCAAAACGAAACTGGTGTCCACGCTGAGCAACGTGATGCACCTGAAGTTCTCGAGAATCCAGTTCACGCCGGATCTCATGCCCGCGGATATCACGGGTACGAACGTCGTCCAGGAAGGCAAACACGGCGAAAAGCTCCTGCAGTTCCAGCCGGGACCGATCTTCGCCAACATCGTCCTGGCGGACGAAGTGAATCGCGCGACGCCGAAGACGCAATCGGCGCTTCTGGAAGCCATGGAAGAGACGACCGTCAGTGTCGGCAAGCGAACGTTCCGGCTCGAAGAGCCATTTTTCGTTCTCGCCACGCAGAACCCGCTCGAACAGGAAGGAACCTACCCGCTGCCCGAAGCGCAGCTGGATCGTTTTTTCATGAAGCTGAAGGTCGACTACCCGACGGTCGACAGCCTGCACACGATCATGAACCGGACCACGCGCGTCGAAGAACCGCAGGTCAACCGCATCGTCGACGGCGCCGAAATCCTCGAAATGCGCAAGACCATCCGCGCCGTGCCGATCGCGAGGCCCGTTCAGGATTATGCCGTCCGCCTGATGCTGGCGACCCATCCCAGGCCGCCGCATGCCAACGCGACCACGATGCGCTATGTGCGATGCGGCGCGAGTCCGCGCGGAGCGCAGGCGCTCGTCATCGGCGGGAAGATCCGCGCGCTTCTGCAGAATCGCGTCCATGTTTCCTGCGAGGACATCCGGGCCGTCACTTATGGCGCCCTCCGTCATCGCGTGTTATTGAACTTTGAAGGCGAAGCCGAACGTCTCGATACGGATACCATCCTGAAATCGATCCTGGAAAGCACGCCGGAACCGAAGTGAATTCCGGAATTCGGAGTTCCGGTGTCAGGCACCCGTTTCACCGGCAATTCGGTGCCTGACACCGGAATTCCGAATTCCGAATTCCGAAATTGTTTATATGTCAGCAACTCCGACCATCTTCGATGACGAGTTTTTAAAGAAACTCGAATATCTGAACATCATTTCGAAGCGCCTCTTCGCCGGCCAGTTCAAGGCGGAGCGGCGCGCGCGGAAGCGGGGCACCGGTCTGGAATTTGCCGACTATCGGGCGTATGTCTCGGGCGACGATTTCCGTCATCTGGACTGGAAGGCGTATCTCCGGCTGAACCGGCTGATCCTCAAACTTTTCGAGGAAGAGGAAGACCTTCCTATTTATTTCTTCGTCGACGTCAGCCAGTCGATGAACTTCGGCGAACCTTCGAAACTCGACTACGCCAAACGCGTCGCCGCCGCGCTGTGTTACATCGGACTGGCCAATCTCGATCGCATCAACATCATCGCCTATGCGGACAAGGTTCGCGACGAACTGCCGCCCCAGCGCGGCAAGGGCCGGATTTTCAAGGTCTTCCGGTTCCTGTCGGAAGTCACCTCGGGCGGCGCGACGAACGCGCGCGATTCCTTCAGAACCTACTGCACGTCCACCCGGAGGCGCGGCCTGGCCGTCGTCATCTCGGACTTTTTCGACGGCAGCGGATTCGAGCCGGCGCTGGATATCCTGCGGCATTTCCGCCACGACATTTTCGTCGTCCACATCGCGAGCCACGAAGAGATCGAACCGCATCTTCGGGGCGAACTGCTGCTCGTCGATTCCGAAAGCAACCAGGCGCGCGAGATCACCATCACGCCGGCGCTCATGGCCGCGTATCATGCCGAGTACACAAAGTTCTGCGAGCAACTGGAAGCGTATTGCTGGAAGTATCAGTTGGGCTACGTCCGGACCGCGACGGACTTCCCTTTCGAGGAATTGATTCTTAAAGTATTCCGTCAGGGCAGGTTCGTGAAATGACGTTTCTCGCACTCAGTGGACTTCAGACGGCGGCGCTTGCAGCGCTGACTGCCGGATCAATCATCGCTCTGTATTTCCTGAAGCTCCGTCACCGGCGCGTCTTCGTTTCTTCCTCCCTGCTCTGGCGCCGTGTTCTGGAAGACAAGCAGTCGCATTCGTTGATGGAAAAACTCCGGCGGATCCTTTCGATCATCATTGCCGTGACGATCGCCCTGCTGATCGCGATTTCGCTGGCCCGCCCGGAAGTCGAAGCGCTGACCGGAAAGAACGAACGCATCGTCATTGTGATGGACACGTCGCCCACGATGGCGACGCTCAGGGCCGATGGCCGGACGAGGTGGGAGCGCGCGATATCCGAAGCCATGAGTCTGCTGAACAGCGGCGGGCCGTCGACCGAATTCCGCATTTCCGACACGTCCGGCAGAATCGCGTCGTCGTTTACGACCGATCGCAACGAGATGCGGCAGTTGCTGGAAAAAATGAAGCCGGTGGCGGCCGACCCGCAATTTCCCAAAGTGGATGGCTCGGATTCGCTGGTGTACTTCATTTCGGACGGCGTGTCGCTGCCCCAGACGCCGAAAAGCGTGAAACGGCTTTCGGTCTTCGAGAAGGCGAGGAACGCCGGCATCACCGCGTTCGAGCTTCGGGCCCGGCCATCGATCCCGTTGGGCTACGAGGCCTACCTTGAAGTTCAGAATTTCGGCGAGCCCGCCGCGGTCGATATCACCATCAGTGGGGCGGGTGGCCAGCGCATCATCAAGACAGTGAATCTGGGAACGGAGCAGACTTTCCAGGAAATTTTCGATCTCACCACCTTCGAAGGCGGTCCGATTCGCGCGGCGATCCAGTCCAAAAACGACGCCTTGAAAATGGACGACCTGGCCTTCGCCTATCTGCCGATCAAGAGGCGCACGCGGACGATGCTGGTGACGACCGGCAACACTTATCTGGAAACCCTGTTGAAGCTCGATTCGTTTGTGGAGTTCTCGGTGGTGTCGCCCGCCAACTTCAAGGAAGCGGACGTCGACGCCTACATCTTCGACCGGTTCGCGCCCTCGACGCCGCCGTCCCGGCCATCCCTGATCATCGGCGTGCCGGATGCGCCATGGTTGCGGCCATCGGAGGGTGTGGTGCAAAAACCGCAGATCACGACATGGTCGGAAAACCACCCCATCATGCAGTTCGTTTCGGTCCACGACATGTCGATCGAGCGCGCCGCGCGAATCAACGCGGCGGACCTGACCGTCATCGCGGCGTCGGCGCAGGCGCCGCTGATTGTGGCTTCCGAAAGGCCGAAATGGGTGATGCTGACGTTCGATCTGCAGTCCACCGACTTCCCGCTTCACGTCGGGTTCCCGGTCTTTGTCGATAACGTCCTGGCCTGGTTCAACCGCGATCAGCTTGCGCTTCGCGGCGAACCCGGCACTGTCGAAGTGCCAATGGTCAACGCGCAGATTCGTTCGATCGACGACAGGAATGTCCCCGCCCAGACGCAGCTCAATAAGACGGTTTTCGATGCGCTGGAACCCGGCCTCTACACCGCGACGTCCGCCGATAAGCGCGCTCACATTGCGGTGAACCTCGCGAACCGGAACTTCTCGGATGTGAATCGGTCCGCCTTCCGGAACGATCCGGCCCTGGCGTCCACACGGCGCCTGCTGCAGCGCGAATTGTGGTTTTACATGCTCGGTCTGGCTGCTGTTCTCATTGCGGCGGAGTGGTACACCTACCACAAGAGGATCACGCTGTGAGTCTGATCTTCGACACCTACTGGCCGCTGCTGCTGCTCGTCATCGTTCCATACCTGTGGCTTGTGCAGCGGGGGTCGGAAACGGACCTCAGTCCGAAGCATCTGAAATTCGGCGGATTCGTTCGCTCGGCCATCGTCGTCCTTCTCGTGCTCGCCTTGATGCAACCTGTTCTGAAGCGCTCCGGCGACTGGATTTCCGTCGTCTATCTGATGGATGTGTCGCAAAGCGTGTCACCTGCGGCGATTCAGAGTTCGATCAAATGGATCGAAGACACCAACAACGCCGGCCGCCCGAATCATGCCCGCTTCATACCATTCGGGTCGAATTCCCGCGTGATGGATTCGCTGGAGCAGTTGAAGAGCGTCAGCGTTTCCGCGAAAGAGTCCGAGGGCTCGATCGATCAAAGCGCGACCGACATCGAAGATGCCGTGGACCGGGCACTGCGAAGTTTCGCGCCGCATCATCTGAAGCGGCTGGTTCTGGTGACCGATGGAAACGAGAACGCGGGCCACATCACGAACATGCTGCCGCGTTTGAAGCAGGAAGGCGTCCACGTCTACACCACGCCGGTTCCGGCCCGAACGAGTCATGACGTCTGGGTGGAAGCCGTGATGGCGCCGTCCCACATCGCCTCGGAGGAGGCGTTTCCCGTCGAAGTCCACGTCTACAGCCAGGTGGACACCGGCGGTGAAGTCGAACTGAAAGTCGGCGACAAGTCTCTGGACAAACGCCAGGTCCAGTTGAAGAAGGGATTGAACCGGATCGCCTTCGAAGCGCACCTGAGCGAGGACAGCGGTCCGGTTTCCGTCGACGCGAGCATCAAAGCGGCAGGCGACACCTTCAGCGAAAACAACGTGCTCAAACAATCCGTGGTCGTCGAAGGAAAGCCACGGATTCTCTACGTCGAAAGCCATCCGGAAAGCGCCAAGTACCTGAAGAAGGCCCTCGAACTGGAAGGCTTCAAAGTCGATGCGATCGCTCCGGAAAACTTCCCGAACGCGGTCGACCGCCTCGACGCCTACGACCTGATCGTCCTCAGCGACGTCGCACGGCGATCCCTGTCGGACGATCAGATGAAGACGGTCGCCACTTACGTTCGCGACCTCGGCGGCGGGTTCATCCTGGCGGGCGGGGAAAACAATTACGGCGCCGGCGGATATTCCAGGACGATCATCGAGGAAGTTCTGCCGGTGACCTTCGAGACCAGGAAGGAAAAGCCGAACTCGACGGGAATGATCGTCGTTCTCGACAAATCGGGCAGCATGGGCGGCCAGAAAATCGAACTGGCCAAGGAAGCCACCAAGGCGCCCCTCGATCTGTTGAAGGACTCGGACAAGTTCGGCGTCGTGGCCTTCGACTACAACTTCTACTGGCCGGTTCGCTTCACCGATATCGCCGGCAACCGCGGCACGATGATCCAGGCCGTCAGTTCGATCATCGCCGGCGGCGAAACGAATATTTATCCGGCCCTGCGCGAGGCTTACATCCAACTGGCGGGCGGCGGCACGGAAGTGAAGCATGTCATTCTGCTGTCCGACGGCCGGTCGCTGCCGGATGACTACCAGGGCCTGGTGACCAAGATGTCCGACGCGAAGATCACCGTCTCGACGGTAGCCGTCGGAAGCGGGTCGGATCGCGAACTGCTGCAGAATATCTCGCAGTGGGGTAAAGGACGAACCTACTACATCGAAGACGCGGCGAGAGTCCCGCAGATCTTTACCCAGGAAACCGAGTTGGCGACCGGCAAGACGCTGAAGGAAGAACCGTTCAAGCCGATCGTCAAGAAAACCGTCGAAGCGTTCAAAGGAATCGACTTCAAAACAGCGCCGAACCTGCTCGGTTACGTCACCACCAAGGCGAAAGACACTTCCGAAGTTTTGCTGGAAGCCCCGACGGCCGGAGAAAACCCCGACCCGCTGCTGGCCCGCTGGCAGTATGGGCTGGGCAAGACCGCCGCGTTCACGTCGGATGTGAAGGATCGATGGGCGGTGGATTGGCTGAAATGGAACGGCTATCCGAAGTTCTGGGCGCAATTGACCCGGGAGATCATGCGGCGGCGCGACGACGACAAATTCGATTTTCGCGTGGAGCGCGTCAACAACGAGGCGCAGATAACGATCAACGCGGTCGAGAAAGACGGGCAGTTCCGCAACAAGCTGCAGACCGACGTCCGCATCATCGCTCCCGATCAGAGCACCTCGGATGTGAAGATCCGCCAGATCGGCCCCGGCGCCTACGCCGCCAGGACGCCGCTGCTGAAGAAAGGCACTTACATGTTCCGCGCCATCGGCGATCAGACGGGAGGACCGTCGCGCCTGCTGCCGTTCTCGTATCCGGACGAGTACCACTTCTATCCGCCGAACACCGAATTGCTCCGCGCCATCGCCACGGAAACCGGCGGCTCGTTCCAGCCCAACGGCTCCGAGATCTTTAACCCGCGCGGCGAAACCACCGCGCTGCCGACACCGCTATGGCCTTACCTCGCCGTCGCCGCCCTGCTGCTCTACGTCACGGACGTCCTGCTCCGCCGCCTCCGCCTTTTCGAAGAGTAACCGGACGGTCGAGCCGGAAGCCGGTGGGGTCGGCCACGATCGCTGTCTTCGAAATGAGTATCGATGAGCGGAAATCGGCAAATCCGAGGTATTAGCGACCTTTGTTTTCGCGACAAACTGCACTTCCATAAGAAAGCGCACGAACTGGCTGAGGTACTGGAATTGCCCAAGTCCGTGAGGGTATGCCAAGTGTTTTGCGGGATGGTCCGTATGACTTTGTTTTCTTCAGTGCGGATCGAGAGGAACCCATTCACATCCATGTGAAGCGCGATCGACAGATTGCGAAATTCTGGCTCAGCCCGGTGTCGGCGGCAAAGAACCGGGGATTCAAGCAGCATGAACTGGACCACATCAGTCGTCTCGTGATGCAATATGACAGAATCCTCATAGAGGCTTGGCATGACTACTTTGACTCTTGAAAAGGAACCGGCCGCACTCAAGATTGCGATTCGCGATGAGAAGCTGATTGTCGATCTCGTGGATGGCAGGACGCTTGCGGTTCCACTCGAGTGGTATCCACGGCTTGTCCACGGCTCCCGAAAGGAACGCCAGAACTGGGTTTTGCTCGGTAAAGGCTATGCCATCGAGTGGCCGGATCTTGACGAACACGTCGGCATCGAAGGTCTTCTGGCGGGACGCCGTAGCGGCGAGAGCCGAAAATCATTCGATCGCTGGTTGGCTACTCGCCGGTAACGCCAAGGACTTCACCTGCGCATTCCCGCGGACAACCGAAGCCTCTCACGATCGCTCGACGAAGCCGATTTGGCGGTCACTTTTCCCGGAACACCTGGCGACTTCGGGAAGGAATGTCTGCAAACGCTCCCCCAACGCTCACTTCTGAATAGCCGACAATACAGCCGAGTGCGGGTTTGATCCGTTCGTCGGTTTACGAATAGTCCCCATCTGGACTCTTTGCGATCCGTGGGTATACGCCTGGCATGCCTGAAACCGTAATCAACTTGGATATCGAGTCCTTACCTGAAGGGGGATACGTCGCCACCAGTCAGGACCTTCCGGGATTGGTGGCCCAGGGCCGCACGATCGCCGAGTGCACCGAGATCGCCCAAGATGTTGCGCTCAAACTTGTCGAATCTTACGTTGAGCATGGTGACCCACTCCCGCCAAAACTCCGCGCGGTGAACCCAGCCAGGATCGAATTGGATATTCCCATCAGCATTCCCTGACCAATGGGGAGGCTGGCCGGATTCCGGTATTCCGAAGTAGTGCAGGAAGCTGATCAGAAGTGACATCTTGCGAAAAAGGTACGGCGGCACCGTGTTCGTGGCGTCCGTTTTCGACAACAGATCCCGGCGATAATCCCGATAAAGCGAGCGCGATCTTCGGAGCGAGTTGCAGTACTGACGGCAAATGGTTCGCAGGCAGCACAACAATGCCAAGCTTGCGCGTCGCGAGAGTCTGTTGGTATTTCAAGCTTTGATCTGCCATGGATGCGCCAAGTCCGTGATTAGATTCAGAAGAATCGTAGTTGTATTTCGACGATGCGAATGTCGCGAAATTCGCGGACATTTCGACCGCGCAAACCGCGAAACACTCGATCTTGTGCCTTCACCGGTGCCACTTTTCGACGGTGCGCCAATTGCTTCAGCCCGGGCGTGACGTGGTGCTATTCAATCACTACAGCGCTGAAGTATGCTGGCGGTAGAAGGGACTTATGCGCATCGAAGCCGAGAAGAGACTTTTTACAAGAGACGATCTTTCCAAGATGTACGAATCGGGAATCCTCGACGAGGACGAGCGGATTGAACTCCTCGACGGAGAGATTATCGTCATGACGAACCCGGGACCCCGGCATACCGCATGCACCAACCGGACGACCCGGGTTCTCGTCCTGGCTCTGGGCAACCGAGGAATCGTAAGTATTCAGAATCCACTCGTTCTCGATGATTACAATGAACCCAAGCCGGATGTCCTGGTTGCCAAACCACGCGACGATTTCTACGATTCCACGGAGATCAGCGCCGAGCACGCCCTTCTTGTCGTCGAAATTGCGCTGACAACCCTCTCGAAAGATCGGGGAAGAAAGCTGCCGCACTACGCCAGACTTGGAGTTCCCGAGTACTGGATCGAGGATCTGAAGCACAACGTCCTTCTCGTTTATCGCGATCCTGTTGGCAACGCTTACGAAACCGCGCTCACCTTCACTGGTGAGGAAACGGTCTCACCCGTCGCCTTTCCCGGCGTCGTTGTGTCCGTTCGGGATCTGCTTGGTGGTCGAGCATAAAGTTGCAGTAGATCTCCTTGCTCACTGAGCGTCCCCGCACCACATTTGCCGCACATCTTTCATCGACATCATCGATCGCGCGACGGAGTCCTACGCCTCCCTACATACCTTTTACGGCGCTGCGGCAAGAGCCATGATCGCCCAATTTGTTCCAGCGGCGGAAATCCATTGGTCCTGGCCGTGGGGGAACCCGTTATCGAAGTAAGGCTGGATCTTGATTGCGCGGCTCTTCACGTACCAGGAACCGTCCTCAAATTGGGAGTTCAACAGGAACCGGACTCCTCTTTTGAAAACGGGATCCGGCGCTTTGAGCGCACCCGCCTCCCTTAATGCAACCAACGCCTGGCCGGTGGCGTAAGCATCGCTTTCGAGCGTTGGAAGCTGACTCCATCCGCCGTCCGGTCGCTGCTCGCCGAGCAGCTCGTGGGCCGCTTTCTCGATCGCATCCTGCTTTCCCTTACCCCATGCCAGGCCGAGGAGCCGGAATGCACGGTCTTCGGTGGTCTTCGCCTGAGCGGTGGCCAGCCATGCGGTGGCCCGCTGGACGGCCAGGTGGTATGGAGCTCGCTGGGTGATGGGCGCATAAGTTTGAAGAGCGCGCATCGAAACAGCCGTGACTTCAATGTCGCTGGACTCGATAGGCGGCCGTTGAGTCCCGATGCTCCATCGACCGTCAGGCCTCTGACGCAGCTTGAGGTATCGGGCCACGGCATCCGTCGCTTCGGTCGCCGGATAATCTCCCGCGGCCAATCCCAGCAGGATGTAGCTGACGGTGTCCACTCCACCCGGAATGGCGATGCCTTGCAACAGACGATCCCGCCAACTTTCGATGTAGACGCCGGTATCTTTCAGTTGCTGTCGCCCGGCCTTCTCATCGACGGCGAAGCCGTTCCTGCGAGCCGTTGCCAGCATCATGGACGCCAGCGAATTGTTATGACAGGAAACACAACCCGACTTCTGGAAGAAGCTCACATCCGTTCGCTGCAACAAGGGCAGACTGCGCAGCACGGCTTCCCTGGCCGAGTTCGCGGGCGACGGCCGGCGCAAGGCGGCGTCCGTTGCGGGTTCTTCAATGGCGCCGGCGCGCAGGAGAAGATCGACCGACGCGGTGTGACCTCGTTGCAGGGCAAAACGAAGAGCGGTCTCGTTCTGACGACTCCGGGCGTTGACCTCTGCGCCACGGTCGATCAGCAGTTTGACGGTCTCTGCCGGAACGATGTCGGAATATGCGGCCGTCATCAGCGCCGTTTGGCCGGCGCCGTTGGCTGCATTGACGTCTGCGCCGCGATCCAGCAGGAACCGGATCTTTCCGATGTTCTCGACCGGTGCTCCCGGAGATGACAACGCGTCGCTGAAGACTTTCCGGTCGATCAATGGTGTCAGCATGTCCAGGCATGCTGTGCAACCGGTTCGCAGAGTCGAAACGAACACAGGGAGGGCGGCACTCTTGACGTCGGCCCCACGTTCCAGGAGCGCGCGCAACACGCTTTCATCGCCAAACGGTGCTGCCAGCGTCAAGGGAGTCACGCCGCCGGCCGGAGATTTCGCGGAAGCATTTGCCCCGTGATCCAGAAGCAGCTTGATGACCGGCGCCGCCCCAAATTGAGCCGCCGCGATCATCAGCGGGGTGCGGCCGTCGCCGGACTGCGCATTGACGTCCGCCCCATGTTCCACAAGAAGACGGGACTTCTCCAGATCATCCACGGCCCACATCAATGCGGTCGCGCCGGCATCGTTCTTGAGATTGGGATCGGCTCCGCGTTCCAACAGCAGGCGAACCAACGCCGGCTCGCTATACAAGGCCGCGACCATGAGCGGAGTCGCACCGTCAGCGCCTCGCTTGTTAATAATGTTGCGATCGTCGTTGAGGATGGTTTCAACCGTTTTCCGGTCGCCCTTCCGCAGGGCTTCCAGCACGCGAACTGTCTTCCGGTCCGGAGCAGGCTTGGGAGATTCATCAGCGTCGTCCGGCCACTCCGCGCCCTGGTCGATCCACGCCTGGATGATCTGGATTTCTTCTTTGTTCAGAGACCCCGCCGGCGGCATTTGCATTCCGAACCGATTTGAAGTGAGCTTCAGATAAAGCGGACTGTCTCCACTCTTGCCTGGGACGATCCTGGCTCCATTCGCACCGATTCGGTTCGGCAGCGCGTATCGCCGTTGATCCAGGCGGAACCCGTTCATCTGTTGCGTTGGACCATGACAACTAATGCAGTTCTGCTGGAAGATCGGCTGCACATCGCGACGAAATTCGACTTTGGAAGGCGCCTGGCCGAACAGCCCTACGCCCAAAGCTCCACAAAGAACTACAGCGGCAAGATCGTGTTTGAACATATTTGTTGGCGTGGATTATAGGAGTCCTTGTATTCCCCCCAAAAGCAAAAACCCCATATCGTGATTTGATGTACGAAGGGCCAGCGCCCGCCGGCCTTGATGCGGAAGCATGGCGTGAAACACGCGCTCACTTCATTGCCGGGATGCGCGATGCCACGCTGGAGGAGGCGCGGCAATACCTGGAAGGGTGCGAAAAGACGCTCGCTGCGTTTTCTCAACATGAGGAAGTCGTCATCTGGCTCGACCACCGGCTGTCCGACCAACTGATCCTCATCAAGGTCCTCGACTGGTTCAGCCGGCAGAATTTAGACGGGGTGAAGTTGAGCCTCATTTGCGTCGGGCGCTACCCCGGCATGGATCAGTTTGTCGGACTTGGACAATTGGAAGCGAGCCAACTGGCGTCGCTGGCCGGCACGCGCCTCCCGGCCGGTGAAGCGCAGTATCGCGCCGCGCAGGCGGCCTGGATTCAATTCACATCGCCTGATCCCACCCCGATTCAGCGCTTTGTTGAGACCGATACGTCCGCGTTACCGTTTCTTGCCACGGCGCTGCGACGTCATCTGGAACAGTTCCCTTCTCTCGACAACGGCCAGTCCCGCACGGAGCGTCAGGTTCTTTCCGTTCTTCATGAGAATGGTTCGCACTCCGGGCCACGGCTCTTCCGCTCGGTACAACGACTCGAGGAGCAGGTCTTTATGGGTGACTGCTCGTTTTACCGGATAGTGGCCGAT
>JAHFTY010000354.1 GCA_023265365.1 Acidobacteriota bacterium | reverse complement strand
GAATCCATCCGGTGAGTTCAGAATGCAGAATCTTGCTCCAGGCCGCTACTACGTCCGGCTCGGTTCGGTGAACGACGCGCCGATGTACTATCCCGGCGTTGCCGCCGAGACCGCGGCGGCGGCAATCACCGTTGCGGCAGACGCGAATCCGGACCCGATCAGTTTTGTTTTGCCGCAATCGGCGGCAGTGCGAGTGCTGGGTCACGTCACCTTTCCCGCGAATCAGACCACGCGGCAGGAAACGCAGCGTGTCCAGATTGGCGGCAACAATCAGCTCTCGAGTCCAATCGCGGCGGACGGGACCTTCGATATCCCGCACGTCCGTCCCGGACGATATACGATCACCGTGACACTTGCGCCCGGCATGCAGCCCGTTCCAATTGTTGTTTCCGATCGGGATCTGGCCGGAGTTGAACTTGTCGTTCCGCGCCTGACGCCGGTCGCTGGAACGGTTGTGATCGAGGGTGGAAACACAAGGCCCCGGTTCAACGCCGCGATCGAGGGAACGGCTTACCGGACAAACATTGCAGTCACGCCTGACGGAAACTTCACGGCGCAATTACCCGCAGGCCAGTACTTCGTGCGGCTGACCGGTTTACCGGCGGGTTACTACCTCAAGTCGCTTGCGTCCGATAAGGTCGACCTCTTCGCCGGCAGCCTGAAGATTACGGCCGACCAGGCCTCGGTTCCGTTGAAGATCACGCTGGGCATATCGCCGGGCGTTGCGATCAGCGGGCGCGTGGCAGTGGCCGGCGGCGACGGATCGTCGAACTACATCAAGAATGCTTTGCTGTCGGCCCGAGCTGTGGATCAACTCTACGAAGTTCCCTTGGATACCGATGGCGCATTCAAATTAGAAAAAGTGACGCCGGGCGCCTATTTTGCCCGCGTCGAAATGGCGTCTGGTCTTGCGGCTCCGTTGGCGCCGGTCGATATTCCCAACAAGGATGTTCGCGATCTCGAGATTGCGGTTCCTCCCGAGAAAGAAGTCTTTGGCCGCGTGACCGTCGATGGATATGGTCCTCCGCCAAAATTTTCGCTCCTTCTTTTACGCGGGTCATCCCTGGAATTCACTTCCGGTAAGGCGGGCGAACTTCCTTCCCTCTCCCCCAATGGAGCTTTCGCTGCAACCCGTAATGCCGGGGGTGACGGCTCACAGGCCGTGCAACTCAGCGTGAATGCGCTGGCCAACGGATCGTTCAGACTGAAGCTGCCCGAAGGAGACTACCGCGTTGCCGCGGCGCCCGGCGCCAATGGAATCCCGCCGGCCTATTTCCTGCGATCGCTCACGTACGGTTCGGCCGACTTGTTGAAAGAACCCATGACCGTTTCTGCAAGACCTTCCGAACTTCAGATCGGATTTGGAACCACGATGGCCAACCCGTGGGTGAAAGTAAGCGGCAAGGTCGTCGGGTTCGATCCCGCGAAGGGCCTGTTCCGGGTGGGTCTGGAAGGAAGGACGACGTCCACCATTGAAGCGCCCGTCAATCCCGACGGAGCGTTCGAATTTCCGACCGTGCTCCAGGGCGCGACCTACACCGCGCGCCTCATCCCTGCAAATGATGCGGCATCGGCGCCGGCCGTCAACGTGGGAGATAAGGATGTATCCGGAGTTCAAATCGTCGTTCCGCCCGAAAAAGAAATCCGGATTGTGGCTAGCGTCGAAGGGGACGGCGCCGTTCCAGGCTTTGTTATGACGTTTGCCGGGTCGGGCAGCACGCTGTCCGTCGTTGTAAAACCCGAACGTGACGGCAGTTTCAGAGCGAAGGTCCCAACTGATGAACGCCGGGTGAAAGTGACCGGTTTTCCGCTGGGCTATGAGGTCAAGTCCGTGACTTTCGCTTCAAACGACGTCCTGAAGCAGCCATTAAAAATTGGAGACGACCCATCCGAACTGCGCGTGGCATTTAGTATGGATTCCCTTCTGCCTTTTGGAAGTTTGAAGGGCCGCATCAGCGGACTGGATCCGGAAAAGGGCTCTGTGCGTTTGGTGCTTAGCGACCTGACGGCGTTTTCGAGTTTCGAAACGTCTGTGGACGCGGGCGGCGGTTTTAGTTTTTCTAAAATTCCTCAAGGGACCTACGTGCCGGCTCTGGTGGGCGCCGGTGTCTCGGGATTGTTGTCACCCGCGTCGGTTGTGGTTTCGGGCACGGATCAGATCAGTGTCGACTTCACCGCGCCCAGGCAGGGCGCCAGGCCGGAGCGTCCGCCAATGGATGACGGTCCGGTGGGAGTCGTTGTCACGAATCTCGGCGGCAGCCGGCAGCAGGCCAACGAATCCGCCGCAGTGGCGCAGTTGAGGACGTTGAACACGGCTCTTGTTGTGTATCTTTCACAAAACCAGGGGAGGTACGGCAACATACCGGATCTCATCAAGGCCGGCCTGCTCGACGCCAGATTCAACGGAACGGTTTCGGGTTTGAATTTCTCCATCATTGCCGCAGGTACGAATTACGCAGCCGTGGCTGTGCCGGCGGCACAAGGAAACACGCGCTACGCCTACTACAGCACGCCGGATGCGGTCATCCGCTATGTCACGCTGGAGAGTCTCGCGCCTCCACGCCAGGGGGGCAATCCCGTTCAGTGAACGACTGGCAGCAAATATCCGCTTCGCCGGATTTCAAAGCGCTCGTTCGGGCGAAGCTGAGGATCATTCTGC
>JAHFTY010000207.1 GCA_023265365.1 Acidobacteriota bacterium | reverse complement strand
AAACATTGTGCGAGCGCTTCGGCAAGCTCTCTTGACCCATTGAAGCGAAATCGAGGAGTAACGTTTTGTGCGAGCGCTTCGGCAAGCACTCCTGCCCCATTGAAGCGAAATCGAGGAGTAGCGTTTTTGTGCGAGCGCTTCGGCAAGCACTCCTGACCCATTGGAGCGAAATCGAGGAGTAGCGTTTTCCCCTCCTCGACGAGGAGGGGTGGCGCGAAGCGCCGGGGTGGTGTTGAAGAAATTAATTTTGTTGAACGAACCGCCCCGCCGCTCGGCGGCGCCCCGCCTTGGCCTTCGTCCGGCGACTCCACGGTTTCATTTATAGACCCCGTTCAGACCGGTCGCGCGTTCGTAGACCAGCTTTCCAATGGCGACATCTTCCAGCGCGAGCCCCACAGACTTGAACAAAGTGATATCGGAAACCGCGTCGCGCCCGGGTTTGAAACCCGCGGCCACGTCCCGCAATTCCACGAAGTCTTCCCAGTGCCGGCGGCCGCTTTCGATCACCCCGAGGAACTCGCCGGCTTCGATTCGCGCCTGATCGATGGAATCCACGACGACGCGGTTCGAGCGCAGGACCGTTTCATCGTCGACCTCGCGGCGGAGAAGGAGATTCCCTCCCGCGGCGTTGACGTGGGCTCCGGCCGCGAGCCATTCGCCTTTCAGCACAGGTTCCCTGCTGCTGGTCATGGTGGTGACGATGTGGCTTTCCCGAACCGACTGCTCCGCCGACTCGGCCGCGACGAGTTCGGCGCGAACCAGCGGCTGCATCTTGCGGATGAATGCAATCCTCCGCTCCGGCTTGCGATTTACGATGTGCACACGCTTCAAGGGGCGCACGGCGTCCATCGCGAGAAGCTGGCTTTCGGCCTGCCATCCGGCGCCGAAGAGTGTGGCTTCGGTCGAATCGGGATTCGACATCAGGCGGGTCGCCAACCCCGTGGCGGCGCCGGTGCGGATTTGTCCGAGCGAATCGGCTTCCATGACCGACAGCAGTTCGGTGGTTCCGGCCTTGAAGAGGTAGAAGAAAAATTTCGCGCCGCCCGCAGCCGAGGTATAGGCCTTGTATCCGAAATAGCCGGGAATCGCCGCTGCCATCATGTGCAGCGTGGCGCCCGGCATGCGCAGCCGGCTGCGCGGATTGTTATAAGCCTGCCCGGACGATTGATCGCGGAACGCGCGGTCCAGCGCGGCGATGACATCGGGCATCGGCGCCAGGTTCCGGACGTCCTCTTCTTTAATGAGCAGCGGATTCATAAGCAGATCACCCGTGAAGAGGGCGGTTCCGCGTAGAGTTCTTCCACAACGGCCGCCCGGCGTTCGAGCACCGCCCGCTGGTTGATATAGCCCTTGTCCGTGATTTCGCCGGCATCGATCGAAGGCGGCTCCTGAAGCAGAATCGCGCGGGCCGCGCACGAGGCCGAGGCGCCGCCATACATTTCACGCAGGCGTTCCAGACCGCGCCGGACATTGTCCCGGATCCCGGGATCGTCCAGTCCGTCGCGCGCACCAACTCCCGGAAAAATCAGAAAGGCCACCGCGTCGCGGTCGTGGCCGGCGATCACGATATCCTGGGCGACGGGTTGGAGCGCTTCGATCGCTTTCACACGAAGCGCGCCGACGTGCACCCAGGTTCCGCTGGTCAGCTTGAAGTCCTCCGCCAGCCGTCCGGCGAACTCGATGCCTTTCGCAGGATCGTCCGGATCGGCCAGCCGTCCGGCATCACCGATCTTGTAGAAGCCCTCCTCGTCGAATGCGGATGCGGTGAGATCGGGACGTTTCAGATAACCCGGCGTGACGTTGGGGCCGCGCACGCGGAGTTCGTACTTTCCGTCTTCGGAAGGAACAGGGATCATCTTGAGGTCGGTGCCGGGATGCGGCAGCCCGATAACGCTGGGGCGAATCGATTCGAAATGCACCATTGTTGCGCCGGGCGCGGTCTCCGTGGAGCCCCAGCCGGACACGAGTGGAATCCGGTTCCCGTTCGCGTCGAATGCGATTCGGTACAAACGCTCCCACAGATTCTTCGGAAGCGCCGCCGCCGCATACATGATCAGGTTCTGCCGCGCAAAGAAGGTTTTCCGCAACGTTTCGTCCGATTCGAGGTAGGGAATGAGGAGATCGTAACCTCGCGGGACGTTGAAGTAGAGTGTCGGCGAGATTTCCCGAAGGTTTCGGACCGTCGTTTCGATCAGGTTGGGCGCGGGTTTCCCTTCATCGATGTAGAACGATCCGCCGTTGGCGAGGACGGCGTTGAAATTATTGTTGCCGCCGAAAGTGTGATTCCACGGGAGCCACTCGACCAGGACCGGCGGTTCGTCCTGGAGGAATCGCCACATCTGCCGGAAGGCCTGCTGATTCGAGCACAACATGCGCTGGGTGTTGATGACGGCTTTGGGATGCCCGGTTGAACCGGAGGTCATGAGCAGTTTGGCCACCGTGTCCGGCATGACCTTTGTAAAAGCGCGATCGACGGCGGGCGAATCCTCGCCGTCGATGAGCGAATCGAATGACGAGGACGCACACGGCAGGGCATTGCCGTTCCGGCTGGTCACGATTTCGAACGAGTTCTTCGGCAACGCGCTCAGCGCGGCGGCAAACCTCGCGCCGTCGTCGGCGAAAACCATTGTGGGCTGGATCAGTTCGAAGATGGCGCGGAGCTTGGCAAATTCCTGGGACATCAGGGAGTAGGCGGGAGAGACCGGCGCGACGGGTATGCCGACGTGCATGGCGGCGAGGGTGAGCAACGCGTGTTCGATCGAATTGTCGGAAAGAATCGCGACCGGGCCCTCCGCCGTCAGATCGCGCCGGAGGAGGGAAGAGGCGATGGCCCTCACCCTCCTTCGCGTTTCAGCGTAGGTGAGGGTGCGCCATCCGTCGCCGTCACGCTGCGCGAGGAAGATGGAATGCGGCGATCGTTCCGCCCACCGTTCGAGGTACTCGCCCACGCAGCGGGCATACGGCGCGAGCGGTTCGGGCGATCGGAGAATCATTGTGCCGTCGTCGCGGCGTGTGAGATGCGCTCTGGCAGGGAGGAATTTCAATTTCTCCATACGGACGAAATCATATCGCAGGTGTATATAATGGACTCGGTTTTGGGAGGATCGACTGCTTAACGGAAACCAACGCACAATCGCCGTCGCCAGCGGAAAAGGAGGCGTCGGCAAAACATTTATCACGGCCAACCTCAGTCTTGCGCTTGCGCAGCGTCTGGGGGCGGGTGGGCAGGTGGTTGGTTTGGATCTCGATCTGGGTTGCGGCAATCTCAACACCTGTCTCGGCGTCCGATCGCCGGGCCCCACGATCAACGACTTCATCTTCAACCGCATCAGTTCCCTGACCTCGGCGACTTCCTCGACGGAACTGTCGAACCTTTTCGTGGTTTCCGGCGCCTTTGACAGTCTCTCCAACGGGAATCTCACCGACGGGTGGAAGAACCGCCTGCTCGACGCCATCGGTCAACTGCACTACAGCTTCGCTCTCATGGATCTCGCCGCCGGAGCGTCGCAGGATGTGCTCGATTTCTTTCTGGCGGCGCGCGAACGAATCGTCGTGGTGGTGCCGGAATCGTTATCGATGCAGAACGCGTTCGTATTCATCAAGTCTGCGATCATCCGGCTGCTGGAACAGGAATTGGGACGGGTCTCCTATCTCGAGCCCGTCAGGGACAAGCTCCAGGAGATCGTGAGCCACGAAGAGATCATCGACCTGAAGACGCTGATCGACCGGCTGAAGGAATGGGACCGGTTCGCCGGCTACATGGTGCGTGGAATCATTGACGATCTGCGGATCAAAATCGTCATCAACATGTACCGGGGCGGGAAAGAGAAAAAATACCTCGAGCGCTTCCACAATCTGCTGTTGCGCAATCTCTACCTGCGGAACTTCGAATACATCGGCGTGATCCATTTCGGAAAGAAAGTGCATCAGACCGTTCAAAGCGTCCGGCCATTCATGCTGACGCATCCCAACGATTCGGTGAGCCGCGATATCCGCGAACTGGCGGCACGATTGGCGAACCAAGTCGAAGATCCGGAGCCGCGTCTGCGTTTCCCGGATTCGGCGTGGCTGGCGTCGCTGAAGAGAGCGCGTGTTGCCCGGAAGTAGGAGCCGGCTTCGGACGTCGCCGGCCGTGAGAACCGGTTACGACCGGAAGTCGTTCCAATCGGCGAGCATCAACGCTTTCAGTTCGTTGACGCTGACCGCGAACCCGACATTTTCCTGGCTGCTTTCGAACTTCGAACTGCAAACACCAAGAACCTGCCCGTTGCGCGTCATGACCGGAGTCCCCTGGCTGCCGAGTTCGCGGCCTCCATCGAACTGAATCACGGCCACTCCATTGATGCGGCGGAGCGCGGTGATGATGGCTTTGCCCATCTCGAGCGAGTTGCCGCGCCGGGAAACGACGAGGATCTCTTCGCCGACATCCGTGCTGCCGATATCGCCAAGCTTGAGGTGGTTCGGCGTGGCGAAGGGAATTTCCAGCAGAGCCAGATTCCGCTTTTCATCTTTGTGCAGCAGACGCGCCAGAAAAATGTCGCCGTCCGGAGAGGTGACCTTGATGCGCGAGGCGCCATTCACGAGATCGCAGTCGGCGGCGATATGTCCCTTTCCATCGACGATGAATCCGCGGCCCTGCCGTGCGTCCGCGGCAACCAGGACCATCGCCGCTTCAACGCCCGCCGGCGTCGGCTCGGCCGCAAAAGCGGCTGTGGCCGCAGCGGTAGCGTGCGCGCCAGCCGGCATCTTTTTGGGTTCGTCGATCTTTATGTCACCCAGCCCACGGAAATGATCTTCTAACGCCATCGTACTTCTCCCGGTCTCAGGATTTCGGGGGGATTGTAGCACGAGATTCACGTATCTATTGCCTCATCCACAAACTTGATCGAGCGGCACTTTTGACCGCCGTCCAAGCCGCTCGAAACGCAGGACTGGCGCTGGCATCAGCGTTGCGCCTTCCTCGAGACTTTGCACAAAAAGTCGCACGACGAGAAAACAACTCAGATGTCTCCTCGTTGAGCATTGCTGTCCCAATGAAGCGAAATCGAGGAAAAGCGTTTTCCCCTCCTCGACGAGCCCGACGAGGAGGGGTGGCGCGAAGCGCCGGGGTGGTGCTGTTCAAGAAATGGATTTTGTTGAACGAACCGCCCCGCCGCTTCGCGGCACCCCGCCTTGGCCGCCTTGGCCAAGGCGGGGAAAAGTCCTCGTCCTGCGACTCCATGGCTTCATTTTGGAACCACACCCTCAGACATGTCACATCGATGAAATTCAGGACCATCGTGAAGGGCCGGCGCCCAACAAAACGCCGCTCTCAAGGAAGTTCGGTGGATCCCATGAGGAATCGATCCATCTCCCGCGCGGCGACGCGGCCTTCGCGGATCGCCCAGACCACCAGAGACTGGCCGCGCGACATGTCGCCGGCGGCGAACACTCCGGGTACCGAAGTCATTTTGGTGGCCGGATCGGTGGCGACGTTTCCGCGTTCCGTCAGTTTCACGCCAAGCTGGTCCAGCATCCCGTTCTTTTCGGGGCCGAGGAAGCCCATGGCGAGAAGCACCATGTCGGCGTTCAGCTCGAAATCGGAGCCGGGAATCTCGCGCATTTGCCGGTCCGCGAATTCAACGCGAACCGCATGAAGTTTGACCACCCGTCCATCGCGTCCGCTGAAACTCTTGGTGAGGACGGCGTATTCCCGTGTCCCCCCTTCTTCATGGGCCGATGATGTGCGGAAGATGTTCGGCCAGTTCGGCCATGGATTATCCGGAGCGCGCTCGGCCGGCGGTTTCGGCAGCAGTTCGAATTGCACCACCGACTTCGCGCCCTGGCGATGCGCCGTGCCGAGGCAATCCGCGCCGGTATCGCCGCCGCCGATGATCACGACGTGTTTATCCTTCGCCGTGATGAATTCGCGATCGGGAATCTCATCGCCCTCGCAACGCTTGTTCTGCAGAGGCAGATACTGCATCGCGAAATGAATTCCGTCGAGGTCGCGGCCCGGCACTGGCAGATCCCGGGGGGCCGTGGCGCCGCCGGCGAGAAGGATGGCGTCGAAATGGTTCTTCAGTTCGTCGATGGAAACGTTCACGCCGACATTGGCGTTTGTCCGGAACCGGATGCCTTCGGTGATCATGAGGCTGAGCCGCCGATTGAGAACGCTCTTCTCCATCTTGAACTCGGGAATTCCGTAGCGCAGCAGGCCGCCGATGCGGTCCGCCCGCTCGAACACCGTCACGAGGTGTCCGGCCTGGTTCAGTTGTGCCGCCGCCGCCAGTCCTGCCGGTCCGGACCCGACCACGGCGACGTGCTTGCCGGTCCGGACAGCAGGGATCTGCGCCTTGATCCAGCCTTCGTGGAATGCGCGATCGATGATGCTGACTTCGACCTGCTTGATCGTGACCGGGTCCGCGTTGATGCCGAGGACACAGGAACCCTCGCAGGGCGCCGGGCAGATGCGGCCGGTGAACTCCGGAAAGTTGTTGGTGGCGAGCAGCCGCGCGATCGCTTCCTGCCAGCGGTCGCGGTACACCAGGTCGTTCCAGTCCGGAATGATGTTGCCCAGCGGACAGCCCTGATGACAGAAAGGGACGCCGCAGTCCATGCAGCGCGACGCCTGCGCCCTCAGCTTGTCTTCGGGAAAATCCTTATAGACTTCCTTCCAGTCCTGAAGCCGTTCCGTGACCGGACGCCGCTCAGGTGTGACTCGCACGATTTCGAAAAAACCCGTTGGATTACCCATTGTGACGTCCTGCGGCCGCGGTCACGGTTTTGGCCGAACTCTCCATCAGATCGGCAAGCACCCGGCGATATTCGAGCGGCATGACTTTCTGGAACTTGTCCCGGTACTGATCCCAGCTTTCCAGAACGTCGAGGGCGCGCCGGCTCCCGGTGAGTTCGGCGTGGCGTTCGATCAGCCGCCGCACCATCCGTTCCTCTTCCGGGTCGGCAAAGGTTTCCAGATCGACCATCTCCAGGTTGCAGCGCTGCGCGAAATCGCCCTCTTCGTCGATGACGTAGGCGATGCCGCCGCTCATGCCCGCCGCGAAATTGCGTCCCGTCTTTCCAAGCACGACGACCCGTCCGCGCGTCATGTATTCGCAGCCGTGATCGCCGACGCCTTCGACAACGGCGACCGCACCGCTGTTACGTACAGCGAACCGTTCGCCCGCAACGCCGCCAAGGAACGCTTCGCCGCCGGTTGCGCCATAGAGCGCGACATTGCCGACGATGATGTTTTCTTCCGCTTTGAAAGTCGAGGCAGGCGGCGGATAGACGACGATTCGTCCGCCCGAAAGCCCTTTTCCCAGACCGTCATTCGAATCGCCTTCCAGGGTCAGCGTGATTCCGTTGGGAATGAACGCGCCGAAACTCTGACCGGCAGAACCACTGAAGTGGATGCGGATGGTGTCGTCCGGAAGTCCCTCCGCGCCGTGGCGGCGGGTGACCTCGCTGCCGAGCATGGTGCCCACGGTCCGGTTGACGTTTCGGATCGGCAGCCGGATGTCGACCGGCAGCCGGTTCTCGATCGCGTCCTTCGCGCGTTCGATCAGGAGATTATCCAGAGCCTTGTCGATGCCGTGATCCTGTTCATGAATGCAGCATTGAATCTTCGGAGTGACGTCGGTCATGTGGAAGATGGAGGAAAGATCCAGCTTCTTCGCCTTCCAGTGCGCCACCGCTTTCTTCGCGTCGAGCATGTCCTTCCGGCCAACCATCTCGCTGAGCGTGCGGAAGCCCAGCTTTGCCATCAGCTCGCGAACCTCCTCCGCGATCATGCGGAAGTAATTCACGACGTATTCCGGTTTGCCCGTGAACTTTTCGCGGAGCCCGGGGTTCTGTGTGGCCACGCCGACCGGACAGGTGTTCAGATGGCAGACCCGCATCATGATGCAGCCGGAAACCACCAGCGCCGATGTGGCGAATCCGAACTCTTCGGCCCCGAGCAGCGCCGCGATCGCCACGTCGCGTCCGGTCTTCAACTGTCCGTCGGTTTGCACCACGATCCGGCTGCGCAGTCCGTTCAACACCAGCGTTTGATGCGTTTCCGCCAGACCAAG
>JAHFTY010000067.1 GCA_023265365.1 Acidobacteriota bacterium | reverse complement strand
AAGTATCGCGTCAACATTTTCTACACCGCGCCGACGGCGATTCGAACCTTCATCAAGTGGGGCGATCAGTGGCCCGCGAAACATGATTTGTCCAGCCTGCGCCTGCTGGGAACGGTGGGCGAGCCGATCAATCCCGAAGCCTGGATGTGGTACCGGAAACACATCGGAGGCGAACGATGCCCGATCGTCGACACCTGGTGGCAGACCGAGACAGGGGCCATTATGATCTCGCCGATTCCCGGCGCTGTGCCGGCGAAGCCGGGATCGGCAACGAAACCGCTGCCCGGCATCATTGCGGATGTGGTCAATCGCGAGGGGAAGTCCGTCGGAGCCAATGAGGGCGGTTTCCTGGTCGTGAAGAAACCCTGGCCTTCGATGATGCGCACCATTTACGGCGATCCCGAACGATTCAAGCGACAGTACTGGAGCGACATTCCCGGAATGTACTTCACCGGCGACGGCGCCCGGCGCGACGAGGACGGTTATTTCTGGATCATGGGCCGCATCGATGACGTGATCAACGTTTCGGGCCACCGCATCGGAACAATGGAAGTCGAGAGTTCCCTTGTCGGTCATCGAACGGTGGCGGAGGCCGCGGTCGTGGGCCGGCCGGACGAAATGAAGGGCCAGGGGATTGTCGCGTTCGTGACGCTTGCCGCGGGCAACGCCGCCAATCCGGAACTGAAAGACGAGTTGAAATCGCACGTCGCCAGAACCATCGGAAGTTTCGCGAAGCCGGACGAAATCCGGTTCACCGATACTCTTCCGAAGACACGAAGCGGCAAGATCATGCGCCGGCTCCTGCGCGATCTGGCCGCGGGCAAGGCGACGGTCGGCGATACGACGACGCTCGAAGACTTTTCCGTGCTCGCCCGATTACGCGAAGAAGAGGAGTAAGCGCCGGCCCAAAGCCGGCGCCTACACCCCGGTCCTGGGGCAAAGTTCTTCGAGCCCGCAGGTCTCGCATCCGGGTTTCCGCGCGACACAAACCTCGCGGCCGTGACGTTGAATCAGCGAACAGAACTTCACCTGTTCCGCGCGTGGCACCACTTCCGTCAAATCGCTTTCGATCTTGTCCGGTTCGGTTTGCCTGGTCAGCCCCAGACGAAATGAGACGCGTGCCACATGGGTATCGACGCCGATCGCCGGGTCGCCGAACGCATTCCCGCGAAGGATGTTTGCGGTCTTCCGGCCGACTCCTGGAAGCGTGAGCAGGTCCTCCGGTTTTCGAGGCACCTCGCCGTTGAACCGCTCCACCAGCGCCGCCGCGCACTTCTGAATGGAGGCGGCCTTCTGGCGAAAGAATCCGGTCGAGTGGATCTCGTGTTCGAGAACGGTCCGGTCCTCGTCCATCCAGTCCTTCGCTTTCCGGTATTTGCGGAAGAGCCCGGGAGTGACCTGATTCACCCGCGAGTCCGTGCACTGCGCCGCGAGAATCAGCGCGACCAGCAGTTCGAGCGGCGTGTTGAAGTCCAGCGCGAGCCGAACACCGGGATAGGTCTTCTTCAGAATCCGGATGATCGCTTTCACGCGAACCTTGCGGGCATCGGCTTTTTCCATGGCTGGATTATGTGATACGGTTTTGACCCATGCAAACGCGAGTTGGATTTATCGGTCTCGGCATCATGGGAAAGCCCATGGCGAAGAATCTCGTCAAAGCCGGTTTCTCCATGGTCGTTCATAATCGGAGCCGCGCCGCGGTAGACGAATTGGCTGCTCTTGGAGCGAAGCCGGCCGGATCTCCGAAGGAAGTCGCGTCTCAGGTGGACGTCATCATCACGATGCTTCCGAATTCTCCGGACGTCGAACGGGTGGCCCTGGGGCGGGACGGCATTAAAGAGGGCGCGAGGTCCGGCCAGCTCTTCATCGACATGAGCACGATCAATCCGGTCGTTTCGCAAAGCGTCGCGAAGGAACTCGCTCCATCGGGCGTGGCCATGGTCGATGCTCCGGTGAGCGGCGGCGAGAAAGGCGCAATCGACGCGGCCCTCTCGATCATGGCCGGCGGTGAACCACAGGACTTCGAGCGCGCGCTGCCGTTGTTTCAGGCGCTCGGCAAAACGATCACGCATATGGGGCCTCTCGGGACCGGCGGATTCACAAAGCTCGCGAACCAGATCATCGTCGGAATTAATCTCACGGCGATCGGAGAGGCTCTGGTGTTCGGGACAAAGGCCGGCGTCGATCCGCAGAAAATGATTCGAGCGCTGTCCGGCGGTCTGGCGAACAGCAAATGTCTGGAAATGAAGTCGGAAAAGATTCTTTCGGGCGATTTTGCCCCCGGCTTCAAAATCGACCTGCACTTCAAGGATTTGAATCTCATTCACGACGCCGCAAAATCGGTCGGCGCTTCGATTCCGATGGCGGCGCTCGTCGAACAGGTGTTTGCGGCCATGAGGGCCGGCGGCCGTGGCGGTTTCGACCATTCGGGAGTGATCACGTTTTTCGAGGATCTGGCCCGCATTCAGGTGAGGAAGGCGCAGTGATCCGGCACTTTGTATTGCTGAACTGGAAACCCGATCTGGAAGATTCCGATCGTGAATGGATTTTGGGACAGTGCCGGGCTCTGGCAAAGATCCCCTCGGTCAAACGCCTCGCCATGGGAGCCCTCCTGCAGCCGGGGGAAGAGTGGTACGTACCCCGCATGTGGACGGATTTTCAGTGGGCCATGACCATGGAATTCGACGACGAGGCGGCCCTGTACGAATATCAGACCGATCCGTACCATGCCGTTGTCGCACAGGAGATTCGCAAGCGGGTCACAATCATCAAAGTCACGGACTTTGTCGCGGCATGACCAAAGACATTCTCTCATTCATCAAAGAACACGAAGCGAAAGTCGCCCCTCTGTATAAAGACTACAACCTGAGATTCTGGGATCTTTCGACCGACGGCAATGAACGGCGCGAAAGAGCGCTCGTCGAATCGAAGGAACGTTACCTCAAGGTCTACAGCAACAAGGACGACTTCCGCCAGCTACGCGCATGGCGCACCGAGGCCGACAGGCTGCCCGAGATCGAGGCGCGGCAGTTCAAGCTGATCTACGACAGCTACGTTCCCAACCAGATCGAAGACGACGTGCTGCTCGACATTGTCGAACGGGAAACGGAGATTGAAAACCTGTTCAATACCTTCAGGGCAAACTTTGAAAACGGAAAAGCATCGGACAACGAACTTCGCGACGTCCTTCAAAACGAGACGAACATCGACCGGCGGCGCGCCGCCTGGGAGGCCGGCAAGCAGGTCGGGCACGCGGTGGCGCCGAAGCTGCTGGAACTCATCAGGATTCGAAACCGCGAAGCGCGCAAGCTGGGCTACGCCGATTATTACTCGATGATGTTCGAGTTGCAGGAACTCGACGAGAACTATGTCTTTTCCGTTTTCGCCCGGCTCGACGATCTCTCCAGGGACGCGTTTTCACGGATGAAGTCCAGGCTGGACGCGGCATTGAAGTCGAGATATGGCGTGACCGAACCGCAGAATCATCCGTGGCTTTACGCCGACCCTTTCTTCCAGGAATTCCCCGCGGTTGGAGCAGGCGAGTCCCTGGACGCGGTCTTTAAGGGACGAAACATCGAAGCATTGACGCGGGCGCACTACGAAAGCATCGGGCTCAACATTGACGATCTGCTGAGGACGGCCGATCTCCACGAGCGCGACGGGAAATCGCAGCATGCCTTCTGTCTCGACGTCGACCACGAGGGCGACGTCCGCGTTCTGTGCAATATCCGCGACAACGAGCGGTGGACGAGCACGATGCTCCACGAGTTCGGCCATGCGATCTACGACAAGTATCATGACGAACAACTGCCGTTTGTTCTGCGTACTCCGGCTCATATCCTGACGACCGAAGCGATCGCGATGCTCAATGGCCGCATGTCCAAGAATCCCGAATGGTTGATGAAGATCGGAGGGCTCTCCACCGCGGATGCGCAGCGTCTCAGCGCCAGCGCATTCAGGACCCTGCGATCGGAGATGTTGATCTTTCTCCGCTGGGCTTTGACACTCGTCCGGTTCGAACGGGAGCTTTACCGGAATCCGGATCAGAATCTGAACCGTCTCTGGTGGGAGTACGTGGAGCGGTATCAAATGGTCTCTCCTCCCGAAGGCCGGGACCTGCCGGACTGGGCCTCGAAGACGCACCTGGCCACGTCGCCGGCTTACTATCAGAACTACGTACTTGGGGAACTGATGGCTTCACAACTTCTGGGCTACATTCACCGCAATGTCGTGAAGTCGGAGAGCTACGTGGGTAATCTGGAGGTGGGAACGTACCTGGTGGAGAAGGTGTTCAAGCCGGGAGCGCGTTACGGATGGAATGAGATGTTAAGACGAGCGACGGGAGAGGCTCTCGACCCGTCGCACTTCGTTCGCCAGTTCGTTTGACCTACGGTTTGACGCTCTTGACGAATGCGAGGTTGGCCTTCGCGGCGCCTTCGGTGCTGTCCACATACGCTTTCCACTGGGAATCTTCGTTGTATCGGGGCTCCGCCTTCTTCTTGGCGAGCGCGTCGAGAGCGCGTTGCGCGTATTGTCCCGCAACGGCAAGATTCTTCTTTTCGATGGCGTAGTTGCGCGAGACGTGCATCAGTGCGGTGTAGTTGTCAGGATCGACCTTGATGGCCTTTTCGCCGGTTTCGATGAGTTTGGCTCGGTCGTTCTTCTGGTTATACACATCCATCAGCGTGACGTAGATATCGGGCAACGCCTTGGACTGCGGAAACTGTTTTTCGAATTCCAGAAGCAACGTGATCTTCGTATCGAGATTCTGCTCGCTTGTGGCGGCGGTGAACGCTTTGTCTTCAGCGCTTCCAGCAACCAACGTCACCTGAGCGCTCGCGGTGGAAACCACGCTCAGGACAAAGACAACACACAGCGTCAAGATGACTTTTGTCTTCATTTTCAGGAACTCCCTCTTCAGACGATAGGCCTGAACTTTACCAGAACCCGCCGCGCTCACGGCAAGTTTTTTCGTGCGAAGTCGGAGTAGGACCGGCCCTCTAAGGACGCGGGTTTCAGGCCAAAAAACCTGAAGAACCGGTCCGCTTCCCCGGCGTTTGGAGCCTCGACTTCGAGGAAGAATCCGTGGCCTTCGACACGGTCGAGGTGGATCTTGGTATCCCCCACGTAGAAGATCTCCCGGTCTTTTTCCACGACACCCAGGACGGGCAGGGCCGCCTCCAAAACGCGGCGTAACTCGTCCGTTTTGTCCAGACTGGCGTAGATCACGTGGCTTTCACGGGTCGCGGCCTGATCGGACCGGTTGTAGAAAATAAGTGACTGCTCGATGCCGCCTTCGCGCAGTTTGAGGCGTCCATCCGGCACCGCAAAGTAGGTATCCCGCTGACGATCGGCGCCCAACTCCCGCGGATGGAGGGTCCGCAGCTTCTCCCGTATTGCATCGAGGTCTCCGACCCGGGCTTTGAACTCCACATTTACCTTATTCACGTGACGCTTACGGGAAGATTCCCAACTGTTCGTACGCCAGGGCCACTTTCTGAATCGCAATGATAAAGGCCGCGACGCGCATGCTGTCTGTGGGAGCCTTGAGATAGTGAACATCGCGAATGTGCTGATAGGCGCTGACCATCGTTTCTTCCAGGCCCGAATTCACCAGGTCGATTTCTTCGGGTCCCCGCACCAGGAAATTCTTGTCTTCGCGATCCAGTTCTTTCCCGATCAATCGTTCGATCGCACCGACGAGTTTCTGGTTCTTGATTTCTTCGAGGTGCTTCTGCAGCCTTCCGAAGCGCATGTGCGAGAGGTTTTTGCCCCACTCGAAATAAGAAACGGTGACGCCGCCGGCATTGAGAAAAATGTCCGGGATGATCATCACGCCCCGCGCGTGAAGAACGTCTTCGGCGCCGGGGGTCGTCGGCCCGTTAGCGGCTTCGGCGAGGACCTTGGCCTTGATCCGGTCGCAGTTTTCCAGGGTGATCTGATTCTCCAGAGCGGCGGGAATCAGGATGTCGCAGGGAATATCCCAGACGGATTCGGGCTTCAGATTTGTCTTGGCGTTGGGGAAGTTCTTGATCGAACCGGTGCCTTTCCGCCATTCGTTGAGCGCTTCGATGTCCAGTCCGTCCGGCTTGGTGACGACGCTGTCCCACTCGCCGATACCGATCACTCTGACGCCGTCTTCTTCGGACAGGAATTTCGCGGCATAGTAGCCCACGTTTCCAAAGCCCTGGATGACGACGGTCTTGCCTTCGAGGCCGGGAGTCAGGCCGAGCGGTTTCAGGTCGTCCGGGTACCGGAACGCTTCGCGAATGCCGTACTGAACGCCGCGTCCCGTCGCTTCGCGGCGTCCGGCGATGCCGCCCTGTGAAACGGGTTTGCCGGTGACGCAGGCCAGGTTGTCGATACCCCCGGGATGGAAGGTGTCGTAAGTATCGGCCATCCACGCCATCTCGCGCTCGCCGGTGCCGACGTCCGGGCCGGGGACGTTTTCGCCGGGCCCGATGTATTCCTTGCGAATGAGCTCGGCGGTGAATCGGCGCGTGATCTTCTCGAGTTGATTGGGCGTGTATTTCTTTGGATTGAATTTGACGCCCCCCTTGGATCCGCCAAACGGCACGTCGACGATCGCGCATTTATAGGTCATCAGTGCGGCGAGGGCCATGATCTCGTCCTGGTTCACGAGTTCGCTGAACCGTGTCCCGCCTTTGACCGGTTTCCGGTGCTGGCTGTGTTCGGCGCGCCAGCCTTCGAAGATTTCGTAGTGGCTATCGGAGAAGCGGACCGGGAATTGGAAGTAGTAGACGTTATTGCAGGCTTTGATTTGGCTGAGAAGGGCCGGATTGATCTTGAGATACTGCGCAGCCCGATCGAACTGTTTGGATACGATGTGATTGAAGTTCAGATCTTCCTGAATCACCGTGGCCATGAAGTTCTCCTTGGGTTTTTCGAAATTTAATCGCCGATACGGAAACCGTAACCGCAACTGATGTCGATGGCCTGACCCGTAATCGCATCCGACCGGGATGACGAAAGGAACAGGACGAGATCGGCGACTTCTTCCGGGGCGACCATCCGCTTCATCGCGGTGGCGCGAACGTATTCCTGGGCCATGGTATCGAAGTCGGTTCCGGTTGCGGACGCGCGCGCCCGAATGACGGATTCGATCAGTTCGGTCCGGGTGGGACCGGGGCAGATCGCGTTGACCTGAATATTGTACGGACCCAGTTCCTGGGCCAGCGTCAGGCTGAGTCCGACAAGCGCCCATTTCGACGCGGCATAGGGTGTCCGCAGCGGATAGGCCATCTTGCCGGCAATCGACGACATGTTCACAATTTTGCCGCTTCGGCGTTCGATCATTGCCGGAATCACCGCGCGGCTGAGCAGGAAGGGCGTCCGGAGATTGATCCGGAGGGTTTTGTCCCAATCCGCCGGATCGATCTTGTGGGCCGGCGCCGTCGGGCCGCCAATGCCGGCGTTGTTGACCAGTATGTCGACGGGCCCGAGATCCCGCTGAACGGCCGCGGCGAGCGATTCGATCTGGCCATCGACGCTGAGATCGAGACCGTATGCCTTGAACCGGAATCCCTTCGATTCGTAGCCGGCCGTGGCTTTCTGCAGCGCATCGTTCTCAAGAGCCGCGATGGCCAGCGTGGCGCCCGCCGCTCCCAGTTTTTCGGCGATGCACTTCCCGATGCCCTGGCTTCCGCCCGTCACAAGCGCAATTTTATTTTCGAGCATTCCCGTATTTTGTCTCCAGATACTCGTTCAGGATCGCGTTGAAATCGTCGACGATTGTGGGACCTTTGAGAGTGGTCATCAGCCTTCCATCAACATACACCGGCGCCTTCGGTTCTTCTCCGGTACCTGGCAGCGAAATACCCACATGGGCATGCTTGGATTCCCCCGGCCCATTGACCACACAACCCATCACGGCAACTTTGAGGTTCTCCACACCCGGATAGATTTCGCGCCACTTCGGCATGCTGGACACCAGGTAAGTCTGAATATCGGCGGCCATCTCCTGAAACAGCGTGCTGGTCGTTCGCCCGCATCCGGGGCACGCGGTCACGCTGGGCGAAAAACTGCGAATCCCCAGACTTTGAAGAACATCCTGGCACGTTCGGACTTCCTCGGTACGGTCGCCGCCCGGAGAGGGCGTCAAGCTGACGCGAATGGTATCGCCGATCCCTTCCTGAAGCAGGACTGCAAGCGCCGCGCTACTGGCGACGATTCCGCGGCGGCCCATTCCGGCCTCGGTCAGCCCCAGGTGCAAGGCGCACTCGGTACGGGCGGCGAGCCGCCGGTACACGTCGATGAGGTCTTGCACGCCGGAGACCTTTGCGCTGAGGATGATCCGGTCCTCTCCCATTCCATACGACCTGGCGAGCGCGGTGGATTCAACGGCGCTTGCCACCATGGCTTCCATGACCACATCGTTGGCATCCTTCGGATGGGGCAGACGCGCGTTGTCATCCATCATGCGCGTCACCAGCGCCTGATCGAGCGAGCCCCAGTTCACGCCGATACGAACGGGCTTTTCATGATCCAGCGCCACATCGATGATGGCGCGGAAATTGTCGTCGTGCTGCCGTCCCATGCCGACATTGCCGGGATTGATCCGGTACTTGTCGAGCGCTTTCGCACAGTCGCGGTATTCGCGCAGAAGGATGTGGCCGTTGTAGTGAAAATCGCCGATCAGCGGGACATCGATGTGCCGGTCGTGAAGCCGCGCGACGATTTCGGGAACCGCCCGGGCGGCTTCGCGCGTGTTGACGGTGACCCGGACCATCTCGGACCCGGCGAGTGCGAGAGCCGCCACCTGATCGACTGTGGCGGCCACATCGGCCGTGTCCGTGTTGGTCATCGATTGGACGGCGATGGGATGGCGGCCACCCACACAGACCTTGCCGACTTTGACGGGAATCGAGCGCCGCCGCGCGATTTCAGGCATACCGCGCATTATAGCTTGTCGAGATTCTGCCGAAGTTCCGTTGCGACCAAAATACAGAAACGCGCGAGTGACATTCCCGGTCCCGAGAAGCGCGACATGCAATTTCATCGTCCGGGAATGATGACGCAGGGGCTATACTTTCGATTCTTTTTAAGACCATGACCGAGCAATTCCAGTATCAACGTGGCAATCTTGGCTGGATCGAAGTCGTCTGCGGCAGCATGTTCAGCGGTAAAAGCGAAGAACTCATCCGCCGGCTGCGGCGTGCGCAGATCGCGCGTCAACGGGTGCAAATCTTCAAACCGCGGCTGGACAACCGTTACAGCGAAGACCACATCGTCAGCCACAGCGACATGAAGTTGAAGTCACAACTTGTCGCCACGGCGAACGAGATCCTGGAACTGGTGGACGGCCGCACCCAGGTGATCGGTATCGACGAGGGGCAGTTCTTCGACATGCAACTCGTCGCGGTATGCAACAAACTCGCGGACATGGGCAAGCGCGTGATCGTTGCCGGCCTGGATCAGGATTATCGCGGGCGCCCCTTCGATCCGATGCCGCAGCTGCTTGCGATCTCGGAATACATCACCAAGACGCTGGCCATCTGCGTGATTTGCGGGGCGCCGGCAAACCGCACACACCGGCTGGTGGATAATACGGACCGCATGCTCGTCGGCGCCAGCGACATGTATGAGGCGCGCTGCCGCCTTTGCTTCGAGCCGCCTCAGGACTGAGTCCACTCCATGTTTGGAATTCCGCTTCACGTTTTGATCGTTCACTTTCCAATCGTCCTGGCGCTTTTTGCATTCCTTTACGACGCATGGGCCATTTATGCAAAGCGCCCGGAGTTGCACGACGCCGGCTTCGGCCTCTCGCTCTGGTCGGGATTGACGGCGCTGACGGCGGTCGTGACAGGCTTGCAGATTGCGGGACTGGGCGGAATCAGCAAAGGAGCGATCACCGGCCATGCCCTGTACGGCATTTCCGCGGCGATCGTTCTGGTGGCCTTCGCATTGTGGAGATATTCCGTGCGGGCGAGGCAGTCCGGTCCTGAAGAGGGTTATTCGATGCTCTGGCTGATCGTGCAGGGACTCGCCGCCGCGCTGATCATGGCAACGGCGCTGACGGGGCACCGGCTGTAACGGCGGCCGCGGGCCCGCCGTTCCGGCCCGGGATTTATTGGGGCTGAGGGGGCCGGAAGGACGGCCGTTCAGCAGCGAGCACCTTGTCTTTCGGTGTGCTGAGGTAGCCGCGGATCCGGTCCTTGTCGACATAATTCACAACGACTTCGTAGCGCAGCTTGTCTCGTCCGACCAGGAACTGAACCGGTTCGTTCGCGGTCCGATCCTTCTTTTCGAGACGCGCATCATCGACATGGATGACGACGTTGTACTTCTGGCGCTTCGCATCGGTGTCCTTCAACTCGACCTGGATGTCCGCGACGCGGGCCCGGGGGTTCTTTTTGTCCTTCTTGATGTCGAATTCAAAAAAGTCGCGTTCACCCTTCTTGCGCAGGTCCGCGAGTTCTCCGGCGTTGCGTGCGATTTGCTGACTCAACGTTTTCTGGACATCCGTGATTTCCCGCCGGCTGGCGGCGAGGTCGCTCCTGGTGGAATCCAGGTCCTTCGCCACGTTCTTGACTTCGCCGGAAACAGTGCCGATTTTGGCATTGGCGTCCTGCTGAACCTCGGCAAGTCTGGTCGATGTTTCCTGTTTCACGGCCGCGACGTCCGTTGTATTGGCCTTGGTCGCGATCTCGCTGGCAAGCTGTTGTTTCGCTTCTTCCTGCTGGACGCGAAGTTTCTCCGCATACTTGCGCGATGCGTCGAGTTCTGAGGCCGTGACGCCCAGTTTCTTGCTGACCACTTCGATGTCCGAAGCGAGCGCGGTGGCTTCTTTTTTCAACTGATCGATGCCGTTGTCGGACTTTTCCCTGGCCTGCTCGAGCGACTGGATCTTCTGCTCAAGGGCAGACTGGTTGGAGTAGCCGGTGTATCCAACGATGACGATCGCCAGAATGCATACGGCCAAAACGATTTTCATGACGGAACTTCCTTGTTGAGGAGCCGGCGGCGCGGGTGTGCCGCCGCCCTCTTTGGGTTTCAAACTGAACATTGTGCTGTCCTTTCGGGAGTAACAGAGCGTGAAAAACGCCCCAATTATCCATGAATCCTGTCGATTAGACGAGCAGGTTGTTGGAAGTGTGAGCGGATGCTAAAGTCCCGTCCATGCTGCTGAAGTGTCAGAACTGTGGCCGAACCTTCAACATCGCACGGAAGGTGCCGTGGTGCGAATGTGGAGGCGTTTTCGACCTGGATTTCGTTCCGGATTCCCTTGATATCGACCCGTGCGATTTCAGCTTCTGGCGTTACGGCGGTGTGTTGCCCGTTCAGGAAAGAGTCAGTCTGGGCGAGCCCATCACGCCGATTGTTCCGCTGCTTGTCGAGAATCGAAATGTCTCGGCCAAACTGGAGTACCTGCTTCCGACAGGTTCCTTCAAAGACCGCGGCGCGGCAATCCTGGTCAGCGCCATGCGCGAGTCCGGGGTGGATCGTTTCATGGAAGACTCGTCCGGCAACGCTGCAGCGGCCATGTCTGCTTACGCGGCCCGAGCCGGAATGCGTTGCGAGATTTTTTGTCCCGCTTCGGCGTCACCGGTGAAGCTGATTCAGGTCGAGCGCAGCGGCGCGACGATCCATCGGATTGAGGGTTCCCGCGACCAGACCACCGCTGCCGTGATGTCCAGAGCCGGAGAGATCTTCTACGCATCTCACAACTGGCATCCGCTTTTCCTTCATGGCACGAAAACGATGGCCTATGAGATCGCCGAGCAAAGCCATTGGGTGCTGCCGGATCACATCCTTGCGCCAACGGGAGGCGGCGCTGTGTTGCTTGGTCTGCATCTGGGTTTCACCGAGTTAATGAAACTCGGAAGGACGTCAACGATGCCGAAACTCCACGCCGTTCAGGCGGAAGCTTGTGCGCCGCTTGTTCAGAATCCGGTTCAACCGGCGCCGAGCCTCGCGGAGGGAATCCTCACATCGAAGCCTCCCCGCCTTTCGATGCTGCGGAGGGTCGTGGATTCGGTGATCGTTGTTTCCGAACCGGAAATACTCCAAGGGTTCCGATTTCTCAACGCGTGCGGGTTCAACGCCGAACCCACATCCGCCGTCGTTGTGCCGGCGCTCAGAAAAATGAACATTCCACCGGACGAGTCCGTTCTCGTGGTTTTGACCGGCTCGGGCATGAAGTCCTGGAATGGTGTCAGTGGTGCCTGACACCGAATTCAGACATGGATCAAACGCTTCGGAATGCCATCTACCGCGTGGTTCGACGCATACCGCGAGGCCGCGTCCTGTCCTACGGCGACATCGGAAAGGCCGTGGGAACAGGACCCCGCCAGGTTGCCGCCGCCATTCGCGGCTGTCCTCCGGGTTTGCCCTGGCACCGGGTGGTCGGATCGGGTGGAAGAATTGTGACGCCCGGGGAAACGGCGTGGATTCAACGCGAACTGCTGGTGGCTGAAGGCATTCGATTCCGCGGGCCGGGCTTCCCTTATCATTTATATAAGGCGAGATCATGAGTGGCGAATTCCGAATCGAAAAAGACTCGATGGGCGACATGCGTGTTCCGGCCGCCGCTCTTTACGGAGCCCAGACGCAACGCGCCGTGGAGAACTTCCGGATCAGTGGAATCCGTTTTCCGCGGGAATTCATCCGGGCTCTCGGCGAGATCAAACTGGCGGCCGCGCGCGCGAATTGCGATCTGGGGGTGCTCGACCGCAAGGTCGGCGCGGCTATTGAGAGGGCGGCTCAGGAGGTGATCGACGGGCAACTGGACGATCATTTCGTTCTCGATATCTTCCAGACCGGCTCGGGCACGTCCACCAACATGAATGTGAACGAGGTGATTTCCAATCGGGCCATTCAGTTGCTCGGCGGCGCGGTCGGCTCGAAGAATCCGGTTCACCCGAATGACCATGTCAACATGTGCCAGTCCAGCAACGACGTGATTCCCGCCGCGATGCACGTGTCCGCGCTCGAGTCGATCGAGGGTTCGCTGATCCCTTCACTGGAAAGACTACAGTCGGTCCTGGCCGGCAAGGAGAAGGAGTTCGACCGCATTGTGAAGATCGGCCGGACCCACCTCCAGGACGCCACGCCCGTGCGCCTGGGCCAGGAATTCGGTGGATATGCGCGCCAGATCGAACTCGGTATTTCCCGGCTACGCAAACTGCGGGACACGCTGAGCGAACTGCCGCTCGGAGGAACCGCCGTGGGAACTGGAATCAACACCCATCCCGATTTCGCGCGGCAGGCCGTTACCCACCTTTCGAAAATCGCCGGCCTGGAGTTCCGCGAGACCGCGAATCATTTTGAAGCACAGGGAGCGAAGGATGCGATTGTGGAAACAAGCGGCGTGCTGAAAACGATCGCGGTCAGCCTGACCAAGATCGCAAACGACGTGCGCTGGTTGGCATCGGGACCGCGGTGTGGCATTGGCGAGATCCGGTTGCCGGAAACCCAGCCCGGCTCATCGATCATGCCGGGAAAGGTGAATCCGGTGATTGCGGAGTCCGTCCTGATGGTGGCGGCACACGTGATCGGCAACGACGCGGCGATCACCATCGCAGGCCAGTCGGGAAACTTCGAATTGAACGTCATGATGCCGGTGATGGCGCACAACCTTCTCGAATCGATACGATTGCTCGCCGCGTCGTCGAACAATTTCGCGGATCGATGCGTGAGCGGGATGCAGGCGGACGAAGCACGGTGCGACGAAATGATCGAGAAAAGTCTGGCCATGTGCACGGCGCTTGCGCCCGAGATCGGGTACGACGCGGCCGCGGCGATTGCGAAAGAGTCGTATCGTACCGGAAGGACGGTTCGCGAGGTGGCGCTCGAAAAAAAAGTGCTGTCACAGGACCGGCTCAATGAGATTCTGGATGCGATGCGAATGACCATGCCGGGGATCGCGGGCAAAGGAGAGTAAGTGCAGGAGAAGGATTTCTTCATCGAGAAAACCGAGACGAAGGCGATGTCGCTGCGGTGCCCGCAATGCCGCCAGGATTCGGATCATCAGATTCGCTGGATTACCCGCACGAAGAAGGCCTCTCTCCCACCCAGAGCCGACGCGGACGACCGCATCCGCTTCCAGAATGCCCGCAATTACATGATCCGCGTGGATGACATCGTCGCCTGTCCCAAATGCCGAAAACGTATCGAAATTACCAGCAAGAGCGTGGTTCTGCTCTGACTCGCCTTTTGTTTCAATACTCTTTTGTGATGATCGTGCCGGGTTCTGCGGGATAGTGAAGCAGGGCCAGGGCGTCACGCAGGATCCGAAGCTGCAGTGCCGCGTCATTCGGACGGCCGAGGGATTCCCCGGGCGCGAAAGGTTTCGGGTAGAGCGCGCGCGGCGGCACAGCCTGTTCCGATTCGGTGGGCGAGACGGTGATCAGAATGGTGGAAACGCCCTGGCTTTCGATGGCGCGTTGAATCGTGACGACCGTCCGATGGCAAAGCGGTCAGCCACCGGTCAAAACCACCACGTCCGGCCGGGTTTGTAGAATAGCCTTCGCGATATCCCAACTGACTTGTTCTTTGAGTTTCCGCAGCTCCGTCGTCAGACCCATCGCGATGTGGTAGTCGGAGAGTTGGCCGATTTCTCCAAACCCCGCGAGATCGCGGAGCCGTTCGGCGGGAAAGAGGATGTTCGCGTCGATCGCGGCCTTGCTCGTATCGAAATGACCCGGAACGAACCGGATGTCCCTGGTTTCGGTGTCGGCGGGAATCTGGCGGAAACTCAGATCGTTGTCGGTGTACGGTTCCATGCCTGCCGCGTACGCTCCCGAGGTGCTGACGAGAGCGACGCGGCAGTCCTTGAGATCACGGCGGAGCCGGGTATACGGTGTGCAGGCTCGAGCCAAATCCATGGAGATCCTCGCGCTAACTCTGAATCTTTCTTAACTCATCGAACAACACGGAATTCTTCGGTTGATCTCCGATCGCATGGACGTCGACATAGCGGATCTGGCCCTGCTTATCGATGATGAAGATCGCACGTTCTGTGAATCCTTCCGCGCGAAGAACGGCGTATTTCAGCGCCGTCATTCCGTGTGGCCAGAAGTCGCTGACCAGCGGATACGAAATGCCGCCCAGGGACTTGGCCCAGGCCTTGATTGTGGGAACCGTGTCGATGCTAATGCCCAGAACCTGGGCATCGTACCGGTCGAACTCGGAGAGGTCCTCCTCGTAAGCCGGCATCTGGAGCGTTCAAACCGGAGTGAACGCCAGCGGGTAGTAGGCCAGGACCACATTCTTCCTGCCGCGAAACTCGGACAGGGTGATGTCCTTGTCCAGATGCGACTTCAATGTGAAATCCGGGGCTTCGTCTCCCACTCTGGGTGCACTCACGTCGCGAATTGCCATGATTCACCTCGGTAGCGAAATTAAGTTCAGGTTGTTGATGTTACTTTGCCTTGACGTAATCTTTCAACGACTCGGCGTCCGGCTTCATGGCTTTGCTGCCGGATCTCCAGTTTGCGGGACAAACCTCCCCGTGGGTTTCCGAATAATCGATCGCATCGATCATCCTCAGCACTTCGTCGATGTTGCGCCCAAGGTCGTTGTGATTGATGGTGACGCTCTTCAGAATACCTTCTTTATTGATGATGAAAAGTCCGCGGAGCGCAATTCCCGGTTCTTCCAAAAGCACACCGTAATCGCGCGCGATGCTTTTTGTCAGGTCGGCGACGAGCGGAAAGTTGACTCCCTTGACTCCCCCTTCTTCACGAGGAGTCTGCGCCCATGCGCGATGGGTGAACTTGGAATCCACGGAAACGCCGATGATTTCCGTGTTCCGTTTCTTGAATTCCTCGAGGCTGTCCGCAAAGGCCAGGATTTCGGTCGGGCACACGAAAGTGAAGTCGAGTGGATAAAAAAATAAGACGACCATTCGCCCTTTGTAATCCGAGAGCGAAACCCTCTTAAAATCGCCGTTGTGGAACGCGTCAGCAGAGAAATCCGGAGCAGGTCGTGTCACGAAAGCAGCCATCTATAGTGTCCTCCAGGGGAATAAAGATAAGCGATCAGAATACACGGCTCCCCCAGCAGCCACAAGATGCCCTATGATCTTGGCGGCATATGCGAATTGCGCTGCTTGGCTCCAATGGACAACTCGGCCGGGACCTGGCGACAAGCCTCTCGAACCACGACCTTCTGACGTTTACGCGTGAGACGTTCGATGTCACCGATCATCCTCAGGCGCATCGTCAACTCGTGGACGCGAAGCCGGGAATCATCATCAACACCACCGCCTATCATCGCGTCGACGACTGCGAGAGTCTGCCGGAAGTCGCGTACGCCAACAACGTCCTGGCCATCCTGAACCTTGCCCGAATTGCGAATGAAACAGGCGCCATGCTCGTCCATTTCAGTACCGACTACGTTTTCGATGGGGCGGCGACGGAGCCTTACACCGAACAGAGTCCCCCGATGCCGCTGAGTATTTACGGGAATTCGAAATTGGCCGGCGAATACCTCGTCCGGTCGGTTGCAAAGAAACACCTCGTCATTCGGACATGCGGACTCTATGGAAAGGCGGGAAGCCGCGGCAAAGGCGGAAACTTCGTGGAGATCATGCTGTCGAAGGCGAAAGCCGGACAAAGTATTCGCGTGGTCGCCGACCAGACGCTGACGCCGACCAGCACCGCCGACCTGTCGGGACAGGTGGCCCTGATGCTGACGGCCGGACTCGACGGCCTGTTTCATGTGACCAGCGAAGGCGCGTGTTCGTGGTATGAGTTCGCCGCCGCGATTTTCGAAATCGCCGGCATCGAGGCGGATCTTTCTCCGACGACAAGCGATCTTTACAAGAGCCCTGCCAATCGGCCGAAGTACTCGGTACTCGAGAATGCCCGCCTGAAGCAGCTCGGCATGAACCGCATGCAGCACTGGCGCGACGCTCTGGCGGCCTATCTTCGATGAACGTGCGGAAGTTGAGGGCGCTTCCGTTCCTCGTCCTTCTCTTGCCGCTCGATCTGGCCGTCACTGTTCTCCTGCTGCTCGCATCGGTCTTCGGACGCTCAAGACATCCACGCACGGACGGAAAATCGTCAGCCGGCGTTTCCGGGGGACGCGCCACGATTCTTGTTTTGAACTGGGACGGAAAACATCTTCTCGCCGACGGTCTGCCCAGCGTCCTGGAAGCCGTGCGCGCTTCGGGCGGCAATCACCGCGTGCTTGTCGTGGATAACGGATCGACGGACGGCAGCGTCGCCTTTGTGCGCGAGCGGTTTCCGGATGTGCAGATCCTCGAATTGGACCGGAATTACGGTTTCGTGGCGGGAAACAACAAGGGAATGGCGGCGGTCGAGACCGAAATTGTCGTGCTTCTCAACAATGACATGATCGTCGAGCGCGGATTCCTGCAGCCGCTCCTCGACGGATTCCGCGATCCGTCGGTGTTTGCCGTGACGTCGCAGATCTTTTTCGAGGACAGGTCCAGACGACGCGAGGAGACCGGCAAGACGCGGGCGAAATACGAGTCGGGGTTCTTTACTTTCTGGCACGACGACATTTCGGACGATGACGAACAACGAAGCGCCATCCCGGTATTCTGGGCGGGCGGAGGCTCCTGCGCCATCGATCGAAATAAATATCTGGAGATTGGAGGTCTTGACGATCTTTATCACCCCTTCTATGTCGAAGATGCCGACCTCTCTTATCGGGCGTGGAAACGCGGCTGGAAGTGTGTGCTCGCTCCGGCAAGCCGGGTGATCCATAAGCACCGGGCGACAAGCAGCCGGAAGTTCAGCCATCGGTTCGTCGACAATACGATCCGTCGCAATCTCTTCCTCTTCGTGTGGAAGAACGTCACCGACCTGCCCATGATCCTGGAACATGTCGTCCATCTTCCATCGATTCACGGGAGGGCCATGATCCACGATTCGGCGGCCTTCGAGGTCAAAGCCTACCTTCGCGCCGTCCTGCGGCTTCCAGCCGCGCTGCAAAAGCGTCTCCGCAGCGCCTGCCATTGCCGCGTGTCCGATCGTGAGATTCTTTTTCGGAGCCGGCCGTGAATGTCCTGATGCTGACGGCGTATCCACCGGTGCTTCATATGCACGGCGGCGGCGTACGGATGTTTCACAACATACGGCTGCTCGCCGAACGCCATAACGTCCGCGTCATCAGCTTTGTCGAAAATGAACGCGAGCGCGACCTTCTTCGTTCGTTGCAGGGTATGTGCGAGTCGGTGACCGCCGTGCAGAGAGTGCCTGATTTTCGGCCCCACTGGCTGTCGCTCGATCCGTTTCTTGTCCGGGAATTCAGCACGCCGCAGATGCAGCGGGAGATCGATTCGGCCTGCGCGAAGAAGAAGGTGGATGTGCTGCAATGTGAATACCTGCAGATGGCGCAGTATCGCCGCCGCAATGCGTTTTGCGTATTGACCATTCATGAAACGCTGTCTGCGAATGCCTATTCCGCTTTTCGGAACGAGTCTGAACCCGCGATCAAGCTGAAACTGTTTTACCGATGGATGCAGCTTTTGCGATATGAGGTTCTGGCGGTGCGGCGGTTCGATCGCGTTGTGACGATGACATCCCACGATGCCGATTACCTCCGGTCGTACGCGCCGGCCGCCGACATCCGTCCGATCCCAATCGGCATCGATCCTGCGGAGTTTTCTCCTCATCCGGAGGAGCCGGCGCGTCCGCTCGAAGTGCTCTTCGTCGGGAACTTCCGTCATACGCCGAATGTGGAGGCCGCATTCTTCCTGGTTGAAGAGGTTGCTCCTCACTTTCCGGAGGTTCGTTTTGTGCTTCCGGGCCACAACGTTCCGGCGGACCTTGGCCGCCGGCCGAACGTGTCCATGCCCGGGTATATCGCCGACACGCGAGTGTTGTACCGGCGTCCGAATACGATTGTGGCCGCGCCGTTGTTTTCCGGCACGGGGCAACGGGTGAAGCTGCTCGAAGCCTTCAGCATGGCATGTCCGGTCATCACGACATCCGTTGGCGCCCTGGGATTTCCGGTTCGACCGGGCACGGAAGCGCTGATCGCGAACTCGCCTGAAGAGTTTCGATCCGCGTTGTCGCAACTGGCCGGATCGGAAGGCCTGCGGCGCGAAATAGGATTCCATGGCCGCGAGATGATCCTCCGTGAATTCACCTGGGAGCGGATCGGGCCGCTGATGAGGGATGTGGTATCGTGCGCGGGAGCATGAACGTGAATCCCACGGTGCGCAAGCTTCTCTTTCCCATCAAGGCTGTTACTTTTGTGTGGCGCTTCCTGGCTTTGCTGGCGTGGACGGCCTATCTGGAAGGCGGTCGTGACATCAAGGATTGACCTCCTCGTCGTACTCCACAACAGCAAGACTCGATTGACGCCGCTGTTTGCAAGTCTTTCCAGGATATCGATTCCGGTCACGCTTTACCTTCTGGACAACAACTCGCAGGACGGAACTCCTGAAGCTGCCGCGCTGGCGATCGGAGATCTGCCGTTCCCGGCTTTCCTGACTCGATCCATTCGAAACAATGGTTTTGCGCGTGGCATGAACCTGCTTGCGGAGATGGGCGCGGCCGAGTTCATGTTCATTCTGAATCCGGACACCGAACTGGAGGAGGGGGCGCTGGAAACCCTCCTGACCCGCGCCGACTCCGATCCTGGAATCGGAATCGCCGAGGCGCGGCAGTTTCCCCGGGAGCATCCGAAAACAAGCGATCCCGTTACCGGTGAGACCACATGGTGTTCGGGAGCGGCGGCGCTGATTCGAAGGAGCGCGTTTCGGAGCGCAGGAGGGTTCGACGAGCGGCTTTTCTTCATGTATTGCGAAGACGTCGATCTGAGCTGGAAGCTCTGGCTGAAAGGCTGGAAGTGCGTCTATGTCCGCGACGCCGTGGTCCGCCATTTCACGCAGGACCTGACGCCGGGAAAGCGTCGCACGCTGGAGAACTACTTCAGTTTCAGAAACTCCCTGTTTCTCTTTTACCGGTTCGGGTCCGCCGATCAGTGGCGGGTCCTTTGGAACTTTCTGGCGCGGCGACTGTTGTCTTCCTCGTATTCGTTCAAGAGCCGGATTCTGTTCGGAATTGCTTTCATTGATCACATCCGATATATTCCGTATCTGCTTCATACCAGAGACACTTGGAGTGGCGTTAAGCATCCCTGGATTCGATTCGAAGAAACGTCGCTGTCTCGCTGAGAAAAATCCCCAGGACTTGGGACGGAGCGTGCTTGAAGCTTAGTGTCGTCATTCCCACCGTGAACCGCGCCGATCTGCTGGCCGAGACAGTGGACAGGATCGCCAACCAAACGCTGTCGCGCGAGGACTACGAAATCCTGGTTGTGGACAACGGCTCCGTCGATCACACGCGCAATGTCCTCGATCAGAAGTCGCGGCTCTACCCGAATCTCAAAGTGTTCTCCCAGCTGAAACGCGGAGCGGCTGCCACGCGTAATGAAGGGACAAGGAATGCGAGCGGCGAGATCGTCCTCTTCATTGATGACGACATTTTCGCGGAACCCACGCTGATCGAATCGCACCTGCAATATCACGCGAAGCACGATCGAGCGTCGATCATCGGGTCGGTCACGGCTCCGTGGGAATCCGTGAGCGATCCGTTTTTGCGATACCTGCGGGATCGCGGGATTTTCAATCCGTACAGCATTACCGGCGGGCCGTTGGATTTTTCCTATTATCACACCGGCAATGTCTCGACAGAGAGATCGCTGCTGACCGAGTCCGGCGGGTTTAACGAGGAGTTTTTGATCTACGGTATGGAAGACATCGAGCTGGGTTACCGTTTGGAAAAGCTCGGCAGCCGCATGGTGCATGGTCCCGGCGCCCGCGCCGTGCATCAGTACTTTCCAACCTACGAACAGTTCATTCAACGATGCGAACAGGCCGGTTTTTCGCTGGGCAAAATGATCGCTCTCCATCCTGAGCTGAAGGCTCGTTTTGTCGAAAACGGGAAGAGGACGCGGTTCCTCAAGCGATTCCACGGGCTGTACCGGATGTTTACGTTCGCGTCCCGGCCCGTTTCAAGTCTTGTCACGAAGTGGGAGGAGCGGCGAGGCGCCGGACCGGTCACGCCTCTTCTGGACCGGCATTATTACTGGGCCGTTCGCTACCATTTCTTCCTCGGATACCGTCAATACAACGAGCATCGAAGGGACGGCCGCCACGCGGACCGGCTGAAGCTGACAGGGCAGCGAATTACGGATTTTGCGGTCGAACCCCG
>JAHFTY010000066.1:4741-21206 GCA_023265365.1 Acidobacteriota bacterium | reverse complement strand
CGAAAACATCACATCCCGCATTGCGCTCCGGGCTTCTGGAAGAAGTTTTATTTCAAGCCGGGCAATCTCGGCTACCCCGTCTTCAAAACGAAGTTCGCGGACGTCGGCGTTTATATCTGCTACGACCGGCACTTCCCCGAAGGCGCCCGGGCCCTCGGCTTGAACGGCGCCGAAATCGTCTTCAATCCTTCGGCAACCGTTGCGGGGTTGAGCGAATATCTGTGGAAACTCGAACAGCCGGCGCACGCCGTCGCGAACGGATATTTTGTCGGGGCGATCAATCGCGTCGGGCGCGAGCAGCCGTGGAACATCGGTGAGTTTTACGGTCAGAGTTATTTTTGTACGCCGCGGGGAAAGTTCATTGCCGAGGGTTCCCGGGACAAGGAAGAAGTGGTGGTGGCCGACCTGAACCTCGACGAGATTCAGGAAGTCCGCAATGTCTGGCAGTTCTTCCGCGACCGCCGTCCCGAAACCTACGGCGATCTGGTGAAGGAGTAAACCATGGAATTTGCATTCACGCTCAAGCCGGACATGACTCCGGCTCACATCGTCGAACTGGCCAAACAGGCGGAACGCGAAGGATTCGGCTACGGCTGGGTCTTCGATTCGCACGTGCTCTGGCAGGAGCCTTACCCGCTGATGACACTGATGGCGATGAACACGCAAAAAATGCATTTCGGCACATGCGTGACGAACCCTGTCGTCCGCGACGCGAGCGTGACCGCCAGCCTGCTGGCCACGCTGAACCGGATTTCAAACGGCCGTATGGATATGGGGATCGGCCGCGGCGACAGTTCCCGGCGCGTCATGGGCAAGAAGCCGACAACGCTCGAAAACCTCGAAGAGTTCGTCGCGACCGTTCGCGACCTCACCGGTGGAAAGCAGATCGTCTATGAAGGGCATCCGATACAGATGTCGTGGGCCAACGCCGGCGTACCTCCGGTATGGGTCGCCGGTTACGGCCCCAAGGCCCTGCGATGCGCCGGCAAGATCGGCGACGGCGTCATCCTGCAGTTCTCCGATCCGGCTCTCGTGAAGTGGTGCCTCGGCTTCGTTCGCGAAGGAGCCGAAGCCGCCGGCCGGGACTTCTCGAAGATCAAGGTGATGAGCGCCACGGCCGTCTGGATTTCGGACGACCTGAAAGCGGCTCGGGACCGCGTCCGGTGGTTTCCCGCGCTGGTTTCCAATCACGTTGTGGATCTGGTTTCACGCTACAAGCCCGAAGATCTGCCGCCCGAACTGACCACGTATATTCGCAACCGCGAAGGCTACAACTACCTGCATCATGCCGAAGTCGGCAGCAGCAACGCGCAGTTCGTGACCGATGAAGTGGTCGAGCGATTCTGCATCGTCGGACCGGTGGGCGAACATATCCGCCGGCTTCAGGAACTCCGGTCGCTCGGCGTCACGCAGTTCAACATTTATTTGATGTGTGGCGAAGAGGAGAAGACCCTGGAAATCTACGGGCGCGACATCATCCCCAGACTCGGCAGCCGGTGCGTTTCCTCGTTATGAAGATGCCTCAGCCACAGTTCGCATTCTTCGACGGTCAGGTCGTTTCATATGGCGAAGCCAGGCTTGGAGTGATGACGCACGCCTTCCATTACGGAACGTCTGTGCTGGGCGGCATTCGCGCCTACTGGAACAACGAAGAAGGGCAGCTTTTTCTTTTCCGTCCGGGCGACCATCTGAAGCGTCTTCGGGCGTCGGCGAAGCTGCTGGGCATGGAACTCGAACTCACCGAAGAGGAACTGCTCAGGCACATCCTCGAACTCCTGCGCACCGAGAAACTCTACGAGGACTGTTATATCCGCGCCATTGTGTACTACGGCGATGAATCACTCGGCGTGAGGCTTCACGATCTCACTCCCAGCCTCGCCATCATCGCCTTTCCTTACGGACACTATGGCAAGACCGAAACCGGCGTCCACGTGACGGTTTCATCCTGGCAGCGCCTGGACGACACCACCATCCCATATCGCGCACGAATCGCCGCCGCATTCGTCAACGTCGCATTCGCACGAACTCAGGCCCAGCGCGCCGGTTTTGACGAACCGGTGATGCTGGACTCCTCCGGCCGGATCTCGGAAAACCCGCTTGCGAATCTCTTCCTCCTGCGCGGCGAAACATTCGTCACGCCTCCGGCTAACGATCCGCTGCTTGAAGGAGTGACGCGACGCACCGCAATTACACTGATCCGCGAAGAGATGGGAATGCCCGTCGTGGAGAGGCCGATCGAGCGGAGCGAAATCTACTTGTCGGATGAGGCCCTGATCTGCGGCACCGGAATCCAGGTGAGCGCCGTGACATGTGCGGACCACATCCCGATCGGGCCCGGGACTCCGGGCAGGAAAACATCCCGTCTTCGGGAACTTTATTTCGCCGTCGCCCGCCGGAGTCTTCCCAAGTATTCGGACTGGTCTCTGCCCGTATACGAATCGCGAAAATATCTGGAACGTCCAGCCATCGACCAGCGCCGAACCAACCGGGAACTGTGAAGGAGAAAGATGGTTCTTTTTCCCCTCCTCGACGAGGAGGGGTGGCGCGAAGCGCCGGGGTGGTGCTGTTAGAAGAATTGATTTTATTGAACGAACCGCCCCGCCGCTTCGCGGCACCCCGTCTTGGCCAAGGCGGGGAAAAGTCCTCGTCCTGCGACTCTTCGGTTTCATGTCAAAACCAAGCGGGTCAGGCTCTTCTGGGTTTGTCGGCGTACATGGATTGATCCGCTTCGCGGATCAGGGGAAGAATGTCGGTGGCGCCGTTGGGCGCCTCCGCAAATCCAATACTGAGGCGGAGGCGTGGCGGGAGGTCGTTATTCTCGCGGGCCTCGTCAAAAGCCGTTTTCAAGGCGGCCACTTTCTGGGCCGCCTCCGTGCCGATACACGTGAGAACGAGAAGGAACTCGTCTCCGCCCCAGCGGACGACGTAATCGGCGTCGCGAACCTTCCGCATCAGGAACTGGCCGACATACTGCAGGACGCGATCCCCCACGTCGTGACCGTAGGAATCGTTGATCTCCTTGAACCGGTCGATATCGACGAAGAGCAGGGACAGCGGCGTTCCGTACCGCCGATGACGCTGTAACTCGCGGTCGATCACTTCTTCCAGAAAGCGGCGGTTATAACAGCCGGTCAACGCGTCGACGGTGGCCAGCCGCTTCAACTCTTCCTGCGCGTTTTCCAGTTCCTTGTTCGCGATCCGCAACTCGTAGGTCATGTCCTCGAACGCCAGCAGATGCATTCCCAGCGCGCCGACAAGAAATGCGAGGGAATTCAGCACCATGATGATCAGGATGAACTGCACCGAGGCAACAATTGGCCCGAAAAACAGCCCGATTGTCAGATGATTCGCGCCGACCATAACCAGCGAGATGCTGAGAACCAGCGCTCCAACGAGTTTTCGTTCTCGAAATATTTCCGCGAACACCATGGCAGCCCGGACCTGCGCCCATCCCGCCAAAAGATAGGCCGGAGCGAGAACCGTGCTCGAGGTGAAAAAACCCGGAGCGGCTACGAACCAGACCAGCATTGCCGGGTAGAGCAGCCACAGTCTGGAAAAGTAGGGCCGAGTTTCGCGGAAACTGTGGGCGCTCTTGAACAACAGAACTGCGGCCCCCAGGGTTGCGAAGACGAGGACGGCCGCGGCAACACGCGCGCCTTCGATCCCGTTGGGGTAGCCCCGGGAAAGCACATACATTCCGGCGGCAAGCAGCGACCAGGACTGCAGCCATTCGAGAATGTAGCGCCGGCGGCGGTGGGCGTAAAGCAGCAGCAACAATGCCGAGACCAGAAGCGCGCCGAAAGCGGCGGCGCGGCGGGGCTGAATCATGACAGGGGTGGGATCGGGGATCGGTCCGCTGAAGCTGCGGGCGAAGAGCCGATCGGTCATCGACTGATTGATTCGTTGTTCGGGACTCGCGCTGAACCGGTAGTACGCGGACACGAGCAGCATCAGGACCATCGCAACGGAGATCACGGATAGGAGGATCGTCGTGAGGCTGCGTTTCATGAGTTTCCTGCGCATTCTACTATGACTCGAATTATCGGCCCGCAATGAGAGAATCTTTAAAGGAGGTTTCGAATGACCGATTTTCAGATCAAGGCCGCGACGGAGCAGGACGTTCCGCTCATTCTCTCGTTCATCCGCCAGCTTGCCGAATACGAGCGCTTGAGCCAGGCCTGTGTCGCCACCGAGGAACTCCTGCGGGAATCGCTGTTCGGCCCGCGTCCAGCGGCGGAAGTCATCGTCGCATCCACCGGCGATCGCCCCGTGGGTTTCGCTCTCTTCTTCCATAATTACTCGACCTTCCTGGGACGTCCGGGCATCTATCTCGAAGATCTCTTCGTCGTCCCGGAAATGCGCGGCCGCGGATACGGAAAGGCATTGCTGGTCCATTTGGCCGGAATCGCGAGGGAGCGCCGGTGCGGAAGGCTGGAATGGTCCGTCCTGGACTGGAATGAACCATCGATCCGCTTCTATAAGAGCCTCGGCGCGATTTCGATGGACGAGTGGACGATCTATCGTGTGACGGGAGAATCGCTCGAACGCCTGGCCTCCGCGCCGGTGACCACGCGGAACCCATAGTCGGTGTATCGAAATTCCGGCGGCAGACTGCTGCGGTGCGCTGCTCGCGACCCTTTCACCTGGTGCCTCCAGGAGCCGCCACGGGACACGCGACGCGTCCCGTTTTCCGGTCCGGCCGGGTTTTCCGGCGGCGAAGCCGCATAGTAGTCGGGCGCATACCAGTCGAGACACCATTCGTGGACGTTTTCACCCATGTTGAGAATGCCGAAGCCGTTCGGCCGCCACTCCCCCACCCGCCGGGGGCCGGACCATTTTCGCCGGAAGTATTCGAAGGATTCGGGCGGATCGTTGCCCCACGCATATTGCGCGTCGTCCACTCCGCCGCGGCAGGCTCGCTCCCACTCCGCTTCGGTGGGTAAACGGCAAGGGATCCGCGTTTTCCGGGACATCCACTCACAGTAGGCGATTGCATCGAACCAGTTCACCCCGACGGCGGGCTGGTCGGGGTCCGAAAACTGCGGTTCCAGCCAATCTTCAGGCAGGGGATGGCCGGTGTCCTCAATAAAGGAGGCGTACTCGCGCCGGGTCACGGTCGTTGGCGAGATGAGGAAGCGGTCGACGAAAACCCGGTGACGAGGACTCTCCCACGCGTAATGTCCTTCCGAACCCATCCAGAACCAGCCGGCCGGGATTTCAATAAAGGCTGCGTCTTTCACGCACCACCCCGGCGCGATGTGACCTGTCGGAAGGTGTGGTTTTTACATGAAACCGTGGAGTCGTCGCACGGAGACTTTTCCCCGCCTTGGCCAAGGCGGGGTGCCGCGGAGCGGCGGGGTGGTTCGTTCAATAAATCAACTTCTTGAGCGGCACCACCCCGGCGCTTCGCGCCACCCCTCCTCGTCGAGGAGGGGAAAACGCTTCTCCTCGATCTCGCCTTATTGGGACAGCAGTGCGTCGTCGAGGAGTGGAAGCCTTTGGGAAGTGTTGATATCGACGTGAATGAACGGGGCCGTGCAACGGCGAGCATTGCCGTACTCTATCGCAAACGTTCGGGAACACGAATTTGCTTCCAAAACAGAAACCTCCAAGTCCAACCAGACGCAGGCCTCAAGGCCTGCAGTAATGGAAGGAGGTGTTATGCAACTTCGTGCTCGGGTTGGGTTCGCGATGGTTCTGACCCTTGCCGCCGCCTGCGCGGGTTTTGCGCAGACACAGACGGTGCAGACTGTACAGACAGTCCAGGCCATTCCGAATCGAATCCCGCAGCAGATCATTGTGAACGGACAAACGGTCAATGGCGCATACGTTTCATCGGCCAATGGTGGAATGCAGACGTTCACCTGCGCGAGCCCGCAGGAATATGCCACTCCTGACGGGGCATCCCGCGGATGGACGTGTTATGACGCATCGACCGGCGTGTGGCTTCTCAATTCATTGCCGCCGGCTCCTCAGCCGGTCGTGGTTCAACAACCTCAGGTGATCTACCAGTCTCCGCAACCCACGATTGTTTACCAGTCGCCCGCACCCACAGTCGTGTACACGGAACCGGTTCAAACCGTGGTTGTGACCAGGCCGGTCTACCGGCCGTCGGTCCTGATCGGAGCGGCCGTGATCAACGCTACGGGCAGAATTGCCGCGGCGGCGATCCGTGGATCTCGATATCAGACGCGTGTTTTCTACTCCGCCCCGCCCCGTCATCGGGACTGGGACGGCGGATTCAGAGGACGCCGCCACTGAGTTGAGTCCTTAATGTGATTTGTTCCGGGACAAATGCCGCGATTACGCGGATTACGAATCCGTGTAATCCGCGGCTCACATTTCCAAATGTCTGCCCGTATAATGCCCGAATGCAGATACTTCGCGTCCTCGCTCTTGGTGTAGTGTTGGTGCCCATGGGCTGCCGATCGAACGGAACAGATCTCGACCGCAATCCCGATCCGGGCATCGCCCTTTCCCTTGCGACACAGCGGGCCGAGTCCATTCGGAATGTGCGATACGACCTGTCGTTCACGATTCCCCCGAAGGCCTCCGAGGCCATTATGGGAAGGGAAGCGGTGCGCTTCGTTCTGAACGATGTGTCTCGCCCGCTCGTGCTCGATTTTGAGCCCGGCGCGGAATTCGTTTCCTCCGTTTCGACCCATGGCCGGCCCATCGCTTTCAGCGCGGTGAACGGCCACATCGTGATCGCGAAAGAGTTTCTGACGCGCGGAGAAAACAGCGTCGAGATCGCGTTTCGGGCGGGCGACGCGTCGCTCAATCGCAACCCGGACTTCATGTACGCTCTGTTTGTTCCGGCGCGCGCGCGCCTGGCGTTTCCCTGCTTCGATCAGCCGGACTTGAAAGCGCGATACACGCTGGAGTTGCAGGTCCCGCAGGAATGGCAGTCGGTTTCAAATGGCGCTGAATTGAAAAGGGAGGTTGCCGGAGACCTGACTCGCATCATGTACGCGGAGACGCAGCCGATTCCAACGTACCTTTTCACATTCGCGACCGGAAAGTTTCAGGTCGAGACGGCGGAACGCGACGGACGCACCTTCCATATGTACCATCGCGAAACCGACGCGACCAAGGTGGAGCGGAACCGGGACGCCATTTTCGACCTGCATGCGAAGGCGCTGGCATGGCTGGAAGACTACACCGGGATCAAGTATCCCTTCGGCAAGTTCGACTTCGTGATGATCCCTTCGTTCCAGTTCGGCGGCATGGAACATCCCGGCGCCATCTTCTACAACGCATCGTCGATGTTGCTGGACGAGTCCGCCACCGAAAACCAATACCTCGGCCGCGCAAGCACCATCTCGCACGAGACGTCGCACATGTGGTTCGGCGACCTTGTGACGATGCGATGGTTCAACGACGTCTGGATGAAGGAAGTCTTCGCGAACTTCATGGCCGCGAAGATCGTCAATCCGTCGTTCCCGAACGTGAATCACGAGTTGCGGTTCCTCGTGTCGAACTATCCGTCGGCATACGGGGTCGATCGAACCCAGGGAACGCATCCCATCCGCCAGGAACTGGAAAACCTCAACGCCGCAGGCAATATGTACGGCGCGATCATCTATCAGAAGGCGCCGATCGTGATGCGCCAACTGGAACTCATGCTCGGCTCCGAAAAATTTCGCGACGGTCTGCGCGTGTATCTCAAGGACAACCAGTTTGGAAACGCGACGTGGCTGGACCTGGTGAAAGTGCTCGACGATCGCACCGAAAAGGAAGTGGCTGCCTGGAGCAAAGCATGGGTCGAAGAGGGCGGGCGTCCCGCGATCAAAACCGAACTCGATCCGCAGCATTTGGTCTTCGCCCAGTCGGATCCGCAGCCGGGCCGGTCGTTGAAATGGACGCAGCAGATGCAGATCCTCGTCGGCACTGCGGCGGGAACGCAATTGCTGCCTCTTGAAATCGAGGGGGAGCGGGCCGAACTGAAAGACTTCGCATCGATTTCGCATCCCACTTTCGTCCTGCCGACAGGCGGCGGCCTCGCTTACGGCGATTTCACCCTGGACGACGCGAGCCGCGCCTACCTGCTCCAGCACCTTCCCGAATTGAAGGACCCGCTCGCGCGCGGAGCGGCATGGGTCACGTTGTGGGAAGAGTTGCTCGACGGCCGCGTCCGTCCCGCGGCCCTGGTCGAACTCGGGCTGCGCGCGCTGCCGCTGGAAGACACAGAACAGAACATTCAATTGATTGTCGGCCGCATCAACAGCGCGTACTGGGGTTACATGCCGGATCCGGCGCGGCTTCAACTCGCGCCCCGTCTGGAACAGGCGTATCGGGCGGGATGGATGCGATCGGCTTCCCCGAGTCTGAAGTCGGTGTACTTCCGGGCATTTCGTTCCGTGGTCCGCACGAAAGAAGGACTGACGTTTCTCGAGCGCGTCTGGCACCGGGACGAGAAGATCGCCGGGCTGACTCTTTCCGAACAGGATGAATCGAGCATGGCTCAGGACCTGGCCATCGGTGGAGTTCCCAATGCGGCGGCGATCCTTGAAGAGCAGCGCGGACGTTTCCGGAATCCGGACCGCAAAGCGCAATTCGAGTTCGTGATGCCGTCGCTCTCCGCGAAACAGGAAGATCGCGATGCATTCTTCGAGAGTTTGAAGGATGTGAAGAACCGCCGCAGGGAACCATGGGCCGGTCAGGGTCTGGGATATCTCAGTCATCCGCTGCGCTCGCCCGGATCGGAAAAGTACATCCGTCCATCGCTGGACCTGCTCGTCGAAATTCAGAAAACGGGCGACATCTTCTTTCCGAAAAACTGGATGGATGCTGCGCTCGGAGGGCACAACTCACGATCGGCTGCCGCGATCGTGAAGGCGTTTCTGGAAGAGCACAAGGATTACCCTGTCCGGCTGCGCCGCATCGTTCTGCAGTCTGCGGACGACCTGTTCCGCGGGGCAAACATCCTGGGTTTGCCGAGCAGCTGAACCGCAGGAATACCCGGATTGCGATATGATGGGCGCGCCGTTATGGGCGGAAATGGCCGACAAAAGGTCGCAGCAGTGAGCCGCCCAATCCGCGGCCGGGAGCACAAGTGGATCTCACCAATTACCTTTTCTCGATTCTGATTTCTCTCGTCGTCGGTCTTGTGGGTTTTGTCGCGGCTTATAAATTGTTCGACTGGCTCACTCCAGGCGTGAACTTTGCGGACCAACTCAACGCGGACAACCGCTCCGTGGCCATCTTTCTTGCCGGCCTGTTCGTCGGTCTGGGCCTGCTGCTGGGGAATGCCATCAAATGACGAGCTTCGTTCTGGCCCTCCTGCTGATCACGCAACAAACGGATACCACCTCGAACGGATTCTGGGACGGCGTTCGAACTTCGATTCAACGACACCTCGGGCGCCCGTACGTCTGGGGAGCGGACGGACTGAAGAGCTTCGACTGTTCCGGTTTTGTGTGGCGCGTGATGTTCGAAAACGGAATCCTGATGAAACGAACGACCGCAAGAAAGTTCTACATGACGCTGCCGAAGGCCACCAGGGACGATCAGTTGAACTTCGGCACTCTCATCTTTTTCGACGACCTGAAACACATCGGGATCATCGACGACAAATCCGCCTTCTATCATGCGCAGGTCAGCATCGGCACCAATCGGTCGGAGATGACCTCGTTCTGGAAAAAGAAAGTATTCGGCTACCGGAAACTCCCCATCCCGCAACAACCTGATCGCTGAAAACGAACTGCGCTTGACATAGCCTGTTCTTCGGGAGCATTTTGTTTTTGAAGCGGCAATCATGCCGTTTCGGGTTCCCTTTCCTCCCGGAAAGGGAAGGTAGTCAACTTCGAAAGGAGGAAGTGATAGAACCAATCCACAATTTGGGCGGCTTCCGGCCTTCTCGGCTGATCGGCCCCGCGTTCTGACGCGCCCCTGTGGCGCCGCGGCTTTGACCGCAAGTCCTATGAACCCGGAGCACGGTAACTCACAGGAGGGGTTGGCGGCCGCCCTTCATTCCAAACCAACTTCCTGAGTTCATCTCCCAGCGGACATCAGTAATCTCAATCATGAACGCAGACCTTTCACTATCGGATGTTCTGGCTCTTGTGGAGATCGTCGACGAGCACGTTGAGCGAAACTTCCCCGGTGTCGAGCCGCCGCGCGTGATTCGCGAGATTCAACACACTCTCATGGCCGTCCTCGAAGAGAATCGGAAAGAAATCCAGTCGGCGCTGAAGAAACAAAAGAAGCAGGTCCGCCGTCCTCTGAAGAAAAAGCGAAGCGGAGGCGTTAAGAAACGACTTAGCGACTAGTCCAGCCGGGCTTCGTGGCGCTGAGGATTTCGAGGATCGCATTCCGGTCTTCCGGCGTCAGGTAGGCGAAGTCCGGCGAGGTATCCTCCCCCGTCAAAATCTCCCGAAGGCGACGCACCACAAACTGCCTGGTTTGTGGCGGCATCTCGTCAAACGACTTCGTGTAAATCAGGTAGCTGAGCGGGAAGCGCATGAGCCGCGTCTTCAGATCGAGGTCGCGCAGAGACCGTCCCCGATTGTCGCGGGGTCCGGCCGCTGAAAACTCTTTTGCGAAGGAAGTCGTGCCCGAGACCGGTTCCGTCAGCCGCACTTCGTCGGCAAACAGCATCGCGCGCACGACCTGTTCGGCGATTTCCATCGCGCTTTTACCGTCGGTTCCGGGATGCGTTTCCTTGTATGCGGCAAGCGCCATGAGATTGTGGACGTGGGTCTGGTGCCCCAGGATCATCAGGGCGGCCAGATCGCTGTGCGGTGTCAGGTATGCCCTGGTATTGAAGCGTCCACTGAGATCCGTCACATTGGCGCCGGCCTCCAGGTCCATCGTTTGCACGAACGCTCTCATATCCCCGATTGCATTCGCCGGGGTACGAACGATCGTGTTTCCCAGATGACGCTGCTTGCCGTGAGTGCCGGTCACGTACCAACCGCCCCATCGTTCGCGCATGGGGCTGGCATCGTTCGTGATCAGAGATGCGGCCTTCAGTGCACTGCCTTCCGGACTGGGTAGAACTGAAAGCATGAGCAATCTCGGAATCGGATCCCCGGAAAGAGCTGAGTCGTGACACACCAGACACTGGACTTCGCCCTGCTTTTTGATTTGAGGTCTCGCAGCACGGGCCTGGTTCAGCATGTAGTAAACGGAACCGATCTTCGGATCGATGGCCCCAATCTCGAGTTCATCCGACCCCGGCACGTAGGCGACATACGCGTCATCGTTGAAATAGATGGCTCGGGGGTTGTCGGGCGAAATCATGTGAAGTTGGAAACTGTTCTTCGCAAAGACCAACACCTGCGATGAGACCGGAATATTCAGAGCCTTCAGAAGAGAAGTCAGATAGCCCGTAGGTTCGGTGTAGGCGAGGCGCAACTGGCCCTTGTCGATTCTGCGCTGCATCTCAGCAGCCGGATCATTTCCCGGAAACGCCGATGCAAGAATCCGTAAGGTGAGAAGTCCTAAAAGGATGCGGCTCATCCCAGGATTCTACTCCAAAAATGAACTCCCGAGTCATGGTGCGGTGGGGCGGTTCGTTCAACAAGGATTTCTTGAACAACACCACCCCGGCGCTTCGCGCCACCCCTCCTCGCTGAGGAGGGGAAAACGTATTTCCTCGACTTCTCTTCACCGCCGAACCGACTTCTTGTGCACAGAATCCATTTCTTGAACAGGCACCACTCGGCGCTTCGCGCCTTCCCTCCTCGTCGAGACTCGATGAGGAGCGGAAACCACCTGTCTATTTGCCCGGCTTTTGTGCAAATCCGCGCGACGACGAGATCAGATGTCATAGCTTGAGACCAAGTGCGGCCTCCAGTGCAGCCTGGAGCTGTTGCGCATCGAAGGGTTTTCTCAGCGCGATTACACTGCGCAATGCGGGAAGGGAATCGACGAGATCCATTGACCCCGACAAAGAGGAGATGGCGATAATTGGCACGCTTGGAAAAGCATTCTGAATCTCGAAGATCAAGTCTATTCCATCTTTGTGCGGCATCAATATGTCCGTGATGACGAGGGAAACACCTGTGTGCCTGAGAAGATTCCACGCTTCACGACCATTGCCGGCAGGGATGGTTCTAAAACCGTGGCTTTGCAGGATGTCAACGATCATGTCTCGTACAAACGTATCGTCATCCGCTACGAGCACCGTGGGGGCGATGAACTCCGCCGAGGAAGGCTTCGCATCCAAAAGCTCACGGACCTTTCGCGCCAGCGCATCGGGCGTGAAAGGCTTGTGTATGAAGTTGGTTTCGGCGTCCAGAACGCCATGATGAACGATGGCGTTATCCGTGTAGCCGGACATGTAGAGGATTCTCAGATTTGGACGAAGCAATAACAGGCGTTCCGCTACCTGGCGGCCACTCATGTGGGGCATGACCACGTCGGTGATCGCGACGTCGATTATCTGTTGATGCTCTGCACTGACCAACATGGCGTCGTTGCCATTTGCAGCTTCCAGAACGGTGTAACCGTGGTCTCTCAGTACTGAACACACCAACCCTCTGACATCAGCGTCATCCTCGACCAGAAGAATGGTTTCGCAACCGTGAAAATCGATAGTCTTCGGGGTTGTGAAGATCTTTTCTGCAGCCCCTTCGGCAACCGGCAAGTAGATCTTGAATGTGGTTCCATGTCCCGGCTCACTATAGACCTGAATGGTTCCGCCGCTTTGTTGGACGATGCCATACACCGTTGCCAGTCCCAATCCAGTGCCTTTGTCTTTTTCTTTCGTCGTGAAGAACGGTTCGAAAATATGATCCAGGTTTTCTGGCGCAATCCCGGTGCCCGTATCGGTCACTGCCAGTCTGGCATACGCTCCGGGGAGCACCGGCAGGTGCTCGCGGCTGTAAGCTTCATCAAGAAAGACGACGTCTGTCTCAATCGTCAACTTTCCTCCCATTGGCATGGAATCGCGGGCATTGACAACGAGATTCATGACGATCTGTTCCATTTGACTGAGATCGGCTTTGATTTGTATGTCGCCCGACTTGATCAGACAACGAACTTCAATATCCTCGTTAATCATCCGTCGCAACATACCGACTGTGTCTTTTACGACAGCGTTCAAATCAAACAGCCTGGGCTGAAGAATCTGCTTGCGGCCAAACGCCAGAAGCTGATGCGTCAGCGCTGCCGCCCGATCCGACGCTTTTTTGATCTCTGCGGCCTGCCGGTGAACCAGATCGTTTGGATCTGCCGCAGCCACGATCAAGCTGCTGTAACCCGCGATGATGGTCAGGACATTGTTGAAGTCATGCGCGACGCCACCAGCCAGCCTGCCCACGGCTTCCATTTTCTGTGCCTGGAGGAGCTGGCTTTCAACTTGCTTGAACTCTGAAATGTCGGTAATGACTCCCACCCAACCGAGGAGCTTCCCGGTACTCGAACGGCGGGCCACCGACGAAACATGCACCCAGATGGTCTTCCCCCGGTCGTTCAGGAACCGAAATTCAGCGTGATGCTCGCCGGAGGTCAAAGCCACCTGATACCATTCTGTCACCAGCCGTTCACGATCCTCGGGATGCACCATGTCGACCCAGCCCTTGCCAATCCACTTTTCCGGCGGCGTACCTGTCAAATCACACCAGCGCTGGCTGATATACGTGCAGTCGCCATTCTCATCCGTTGTCGTAATGCCCACGGACGAGCCACTGGCCAGCGTGTGAAACTTCTGCTCACTGTCCCGCAGTTCCTCTTCAAATTGCTTGCGGTCGGTTATATCCGTCAACATGCTGAGTGAGCCCGCAAATCGCCCGTCACTCGTGAATTCGGGCCGAGTGTTACATAGCACATATAGAAGTGAGCCATCCTTCCTCCTGTAGCAGATCTCTCTCTGCTCTGCATTGCCTTTCTCCCGGTTTTCTATGCTTGCCTGAAGTTCGGATGCACAGGCCGGGTCGACGAAATCAAGGACACTCCTGCCAACCACCTCTGGGAGGCTCAATCCAAGCATCTCGGCGATTCTCGGATTTGCATACGTCACTATTCCCTGAGGATCCAGCATCCATATTCCCTCATTGGCTGTCTCGACAATATGGCGAAACAGCAGCTCGCTTTTGTGGAGGTCCTCTTGTATGCGCTGGAATTCGGTAAGGTCGCGGACGATGGCCAACACCAAACGTCTTCCAGGCGAGTCCATGGGGTTGAGGCTGACTTCGACGGGGAATTCGGCGCCGTCCTTCTTCCGCCCAATGAGCAGCCGGCCCGTTCCCATCGAACGTTGCACCGGCGTCGAAGAAAACTCGATGCGATGTTTTCTGTGTTGGACCCGGAAGCGTTCCGGCACGAGCATTTCCATGGGCTGGCCTTCCAGTTCATCGGTTGTGTACCCAAAGGCCTTGCCGGCCTGAGAGTTCGCTTGCACGATGTGTCCGGATGCGTCGACGACCACGACTGCATCGGGAATAATGTCCAAAAATTCGGCAGGAAAAACGTCTTCTATATTCACTTGTCCCTCCAGTCCGCCGATTTTTCCCGGGTCAATAGTGTTTCCGCCGGCGTTACCACCAGACACCGCAATTCCGGTTGTCCACATTTCAGGGGAAGCGAGCGGGTCGATTTAGAATCAGATTGATAAAGCTGGAATTCCAGATAAAAGTGCCATAGTCAGCCATGTGGTTTCAAGCATATGAATCAAGCACTTAATTGATTCATATCAATCAGGCCATGCGCTTCTTATGTTAGTTTCGTCGGATGCCACAATGCGCCAGTTGTCTCGACTGCCCTTTCCGCGAGAAGGGTCCGATTTGCGGAAACACAGACAAGACGGTGTCAAAGTTTTCCGATGATTTGCTGAGGTACTCGATTAAGGGGAACGGCAAGGCCATCTTCAATGAAGGCCAACCTGTCGACGGCGTTTTCTTCTTATGCAAGGGCGTTGTCAAACTGACCAAATGGCTTCCCGAACACGAAGAAACCATCATTGACGTCATCACGCCATGCACGGTTGTCTCCACGCTCGCCGATATTGGCGGCATCCACAGTCTGTCAGCCGTCACTGCCGAGGGAAATGTAGAGGTGGCTTTTCTTCGGGCGAGGTCCCCCGATGCTCTGGCGAGTACGCTTTCCGGCGTGCAGACATCAATATTCAAAGCAGTGAGTGAATTGTTGGACCGATCCCGATTTCAGCTTGCGCAGTGCAGCTTGCCCGTCTCCAAACGACTGCTTTCCGCCCTGCTCCGGCTGCATCGTCAGTTTGCTGCCGGGCCGGAGGCATCCTTCCGTTTGCCCTTCTCATTTGCCGAACTCGCTCAATTTGTGCACACGACGCCGGAGACCGTCTCACGGACATTTCGAAAATTTCGACGGGAGGGTTTGATTTCGATCGACCGTGGTGGAATGATTTCTCTTTCCTACCATCCATCTTCAAGCGATGCGCCGTCCACCAAGCGCCGGCGTTCCTGATTAACCCGTATGAAGCAGTGGAGTCGAGGACGAAGACTTTTCCCAGCCTGGCAAAGGCGGGGTGCCGCGAAGCGGCGGGGCGGTTCGTTCAACATAATAATCAATTTCCAAAACAGCACCACCCCGGCGCTTCGCGCCACCCCTCCTCGTCGAGGAGGGGAAAACGCTTTTCCTCGATTTCGCCTCATTGGCAGCAGTGCCTCGTTGAGAGGGGAAACTTCGCGATTGCCTAATGCGAGGCGCTGAGCCGGGGGGCGCATTCCGAAATCGCCGAGTCCCGGAGGGGGGCGTTACAGGCTCAGGATTTCGCCGACGTCGAGGGCAACATCCGGGAATGCAATTGGGGAGATGGAGTCGCCCTGGTGGAGCGTCAAAGCAATGGAGTACGTTTTCTCTTCCAGATCGCGATACACGAGAAGTTCGCCGGCGCCCAGATCCTCAATCCAGACCTCGGGAATCCCGGCTGCGGCGTATCTGGGAAGTTTGATGTTGCGGTCGTAGCGGAGAGTCGTATCGGACACTTCGACAAGAAGCAGCGCATCTTCCGCCCGCACTTTTTTTGCAGCATAGTCGTCGGTGCGGGGCCTCAGGACCACAATGTCCGGAGCGGGTTCGGTGTCATTGTTCAATTGAATCGGGTTCTGCACGCTGACCACGGCACGGCCGGCAAATGCCCCGACGAACAAGCGAGTCGCACGATTCACACAGCCCGCGTGCCGGTCGCCGATGGGACTCTTTTGGATGATTTTCCCGTCGATGAGTTCCACTCGATCCTCCGGCCCAAGAATGCCGGCTTTGGCCATCTGGTAGTATTCGTCGACGGTGAAGAGCTTCCGGGTGACTTCGATCTGCAGAGTGCCTGCCCTTTGGTTCGCATCATACTCCAATCGAGCCTGAACCATGCAGCCGGCAGGCCAATTGGAAATCACTGAAAATGCGCTGAAGCACCGAACAAAGTCGCGGAATAACCGAACAAGAAGTCGCGTTTCCGGCGGCTAAAGATTGATTGTCAATGGGCCCGAGACGACTCGAACGTCCGACCTTTGGTTTCGGAGTCCTATCCGCTTAGACCTCACGG
>JAHFTY010000066.1:0-4731 GCA_023265365.1 Acidobacteriota bacterium | reverse complement strand
TCGGATCGTGAGCGCCGACGACAAGAGGCGAGCCGTCGAGATCCTCGACGGTGCCCGCAACGGTGCCAAAAAGCAGTCGGCAGGAAGCGTAAGTCAATGGGCCCGAGACGACTCGAACGTCCGACCTTTGGTTTCGGAGACCAACGCTCTATCCAACTGAGCTACGGGCCCGCACTCAGAACTTGTAACTGATTTTCCCGGGGATAGCAACGCGGTTATGATGTCTGGGCATGCTGCACATTCCACTCCTCGCCATCCTTCTGCTGCAAGGCGTCGCGCCTCCGGCATGCCAATGGACTCGTGGCGTGGAGATCGGCAAAGTCGAAGCTCCGATCGCTGAGGACAGCGGTCTCGCGGTCTCGCGCAAATATCCGGATCGCCTGTATCACGTCAACGATTCGGGCGACATCGGGCGGTTCTTCACGACGGATCTTTCCGGGAAGAACTGGCGCGTGATCCATGTGAATGGATTTGAGCCGCACGATGCCGAGGATCTGGGGTTGGGGTACTGCGGCGGAGCCGCGGATTGTGTGTTTATCGCCGACATCGGCGACAACTCCCGCAAACGGAAACACGTGGAGTTCGTGGCGATCGAAGAGAAGGAAACCTTCTCCCCTCTCGTCGACCCCAAGTATCGGGTGCGGATGCGATATCCCGACGCGATCTACAATGCCGAGTCATTCGCAGTGCACACCAACGGCGACATCTTCATTCTCACCAAAGGCGGCATACCAAGGCTCTACCGGTTGCGAAAAGATCAGTGGATGAGCGCCAACGGAAAAGTTCAAACGCTGGAGTTCGTCACGGCGATCGACTTCATGAAACTGGGCGGTCCCGAAGCCTTCGTCGATTGGAACCTGCCCACCGCCATGGATATCTCCTCCGACGGGAAGCGGTTGCTCGTGCTCACGTATCGAACCGCGTTCGAGTTCTACTTCGATATCGCGCAGCCCCTGCCTCCCGTTGCGGCATGGAAGGCCGGCCGGCAGTACCGCCGGATCGATGTTGAAGTACTGGAACAGCAGGAGGCCGTCGCCTACCTCCCCGACGCCCTATCCTTTGTTTATGACACCGAGAAGCCTCAGCGGGGACGGGCCCGCATCATGCGGGTCGCTTGCATCCCCGGCACCGGACAGTAGCCTGCCACTGTGGAATGACGCATTTGCCGATCTCTAAGGCGCCTGCCTTAGAAGCCTCTGAGGTGAAGTTCTATCCGCCTGTAAGGTGACTGCCCAATATTTCGCGCGATGACGCCTCGCTACAGTTTTGTCATCGAAAGCGAAAACAAACCGAAGCGTTCCTCCTGGTAACCATCCCATCGCAATAGACGGTTTTGTTCTCAAGAAATCTCTACGCCTGATGTGAGCCTAGCCGGGCCGCGGAGGCTGAAGGAATGTGAATGATCAGAAGTCAGTTCGACCGCACTGCAAAACTCTGGATGACGCTCGCGGCGCTGGTGCTCCTCGCGGGTACGGCGCAGACGTCGTTCGCCCAGGTCACCAACACGAACGTCTACGCTCCGGCCAACTACACCGCGTATCAGCCGCCGGCCAAGGGCGGAAGCTACACGGATGCCGTATTCGGAAGCGCAGTCAAGCGTCTCACGGACTCCATGAAGATGACCCGAACGGATACGGGCACTTCGCCTCTTGCGACCATTGGTCCCGAGTACTCAACCATGTCGCCGTTCAACAGCGATAACACCCGTCTGATTCTCGAACACTTCGCCTACTTCGGTCTTTATGACGGCGCCGGCAACTATCTGAAGGACCTTCCGCTCGACGTCAACGCCACCTCTGAGCCGCGATGGTCGCGCTCGGATCCGAACGTCCTGTACTACCTGCGCGGAAACCAGTTGAAGCAGATCAACGCCGGCTCGGATGCCATCAGCGTGGTGCACACATTCAGCGAGTATTCCTCTATCACGGGCGCCGGCGAATCCGACATCAGCGTCGACGGCAACCACTTCGTGCTGACGGGCGACAAGAGGCAGGTCTTCACATACGACGTCGCGAAAGGCGTCAAGAGTCCCACATTCGACGTGGCGGGCCACTCCTTCGACAGCCTGTACATCAGCCCGAGCAACATGGTCACGATCACGTGGCTGAGCAACGGCGCCAGCCGCTATCAGGGCATCGAGCTCTTCGATCAGAACATGAACTTCGTCCGGCAACTGACGAAGTCCGGCGGCCACATGGACATCGCTCAGGACACGAACGGAGATGAAGTTCTTCTCTGGACCAACTCCAACGACCCGACGCCGATCCCCAACTGCAACAACGGCATCGTGAAGATCCGTCTTGCCGACGCAAAGCAGACCTGCCTGGCGCAACTCGACTGGAGCCTCGCGGTTCACGTCTCGGCGCCGGACAACAACGGCTGGGTTTTCGTTGAAACCTACGCTCCAAGCGACATCATTCCGCCCACGGGATGGAAGACCTACACCGACGAGTTCCTTCAGGTGAAACTCGACGGCTCGGAAGTGCGGCGTCTCGCGCATCATCGCAGCCGCCCGCTGAACGGCTACACGTACATGCCGAAGATCTCCACCAGCCACGACGGCACAAAGCTCGTCTTCGGCAGCAACTTCGGACTTCAAGCTCAGCTCGGCAATCCGACCGAATACTCGGACGCTTACATGATCGATCTCGGACCGAGCGTCGCTCCGGCACCCGATCCGGCGCCGGCGCCCGCAACAACGACGCTCGTTCAGCAGGATGCGAGCGGCATCGCCTACGCCGGCACCTGGATGAATAACACCAACGGCGTCCACAGTGGCGGCAGCGCGAAAATGGCCATGGATCTCGGATCGCGTGTCACGTTCACGTTCGACGGAACGGGCGCGACCTGGATTGGATACATGGATGAATGGTCCGGTATCGCAAGAGTCACCGTCGATGGAATCGCGAAAGGCGAAATCGACACCTACAGCAGCCCTCAGAAAGCCCAGGCGAGGCTCTACTCCGTTACCGGTCTCATCGCGGGAAGCCACACGCTCACGATCGAGACCACCGGCCGACGCAACGCGAGGTCCGGTGGAAACTGGATCTGGATCGATGCCTTCGAATCGGTTTCGGGCGGCACGACGGCCACAGCCACGACAACTACCACGGCTCCTCAACCAGCACCCACGCCGACCGGCGCTCCCTACCACGTCGAACAAACGGCTGCTGCCGTGAAGTTCACCGGTAACTGGATGAGCAACACCAACGGCGTGCATAGCGGCGGAAGCGCGAAACTCGCGATGGATACGGGCTCGAAGGTCTCGTTCACGTTTACGGGCGACGCCGTGACATGGATCGCCTACCGCGACATGTGGTCGGGCATCGCTCGGGTCTCGATCGACGGTGTCGTCAAAGGCGACATCGATACGTACTCCGCGACGGACGTCCCGCGCTCGAAGATGTACACCGCTTCGGGTCTCCCATGGGGCACGCATACGATCTCGATTGAAGTGCTCCGCAAACGCAGCGCTTCCTCGAAGGGATCCTGGATCTGGGTCGACGCGTTCGATTACAACGGCCTGGCCCTTCAATGAGGCAACGCTGTCCAATAAGCATTCAGCTTCGTGGAAGGTCACGACGGTAAGGACCACATTTGACGATGTGGTCCTGAGGAGGCGAAATCGAGGAAAAGCGTTTTCCCCTCCTCAACGAGGAGGGGTGGCGCGAAGCGCCGGGGTGGTACTGTTCGCTCAACTGGATCGCTTATTTTCGGAACACTACAAGGTCTTCTCAATCGACGGCTGTTCCGGGCTGATGCGGATGCAGGCCACGAAGTGATCCGGCTTGATCTCCACCAGTTGAGGTTCGGTTGCCTTGCAGGCGGCAACGGCCCACGGGCACCGTGTGTGAAAGCGGCAGCCCGCGGGTGGATTGATGGGCGACGGCACGTCGCCTTCGAGAACGATCCGCTTTCGAGTCGCTTCGATCTTCGGATCCGGCACGGGCACCGCTGAGATCAGCGCCTTCGTATAAGGCATCAGCGGATCGCTGTAAATTGTTTTCGCCTCCGCCACTTCGACCACTTTACCCAGGTACATCACGGCCACGCGATCCGACACGTGCCGGATCGCGCGCAGATCGTGCGAAATGAAAAGGTACGTCAGGTGTCGTTCGTTCTGCAGGCGCTCCAGCAGGTTCATGATCTGCGCCTGAATCGACACGTCGAGCGCCGAGATCGGCTCATCCGCCACAATGAAGTCCGGGCTCGCCGCCAGCGCCCGCGCGATGCCGATGCGCTGCTGCTGGCCGCCGGAGAATTCGTGCGGATACCGTTTGAGGAATCGGGGACTCAATCCCACCGTTTCCATCAATTCACGGATCCTGGCCAGCCGTTCCGAACCCTTCGCCAGTTTGAACGTGTCGATCGGTTCCGCGATGATCTCGCTGACGGTCATGCGCGGATTCAGAGACGCGTACGGATCCTGGAAAATCATCTGAAAATGACGGCGTTGCCGGCGCAGTTCGTTATGCGAAAGATGCGCCAGATCCTTTCCACGGAACAGGACCTGGCCGTCCGTGGGTTCGACCAGGCGCAATATGGAGCGGCCGAGAGTGGATTTGCCGCACCCCGATTCGCCGACCAGGCCGAGCGTTTCGCCCGGATAAATGTCGAGGTTGACGCCGTCGACGGCTTTCACCACCCGTTTGCGGGATTGGGCGAAATGAACTTTGAGATCGCGAATGGCCAGCAGCGGATCACGCGCCTTCATCGAATGCTTCCTTTGCG
>JAHFTY010000206.1 GCA_023265365.1 Acidobacteriota bacterium | reverse complement strand
CTCTCACGATCGTTTTACTTCTTCTGCTCGCAGGATGCGCGGGCTCGGACACCACCCGAAATTCGGACGCTGCCGATTCCGGCACTCCGGTAAACGGCGACTGGGCGATCGTCCAACTGGAAGCGGAACCGGACACGCTCAATCCGTTGACGTATGCCAGCACCTATTCCGGTTACATCAACTTCGGAATCAACGATTCGAATGTTTACGAGACCCTGCTCGCACAGGAACCTTCGGACTGGATCACACCCAAAGGGTTGCTGGCTGAAGGACGGCCGGAAGTGGCGGCCGGCCACCTGGCCTACACGTTTACTGTCCGGCAGGGAGTGAACTGGCACGATGGCAAACCCCTCACGGTGGACGATGTTCTGTATTCCTTCAAGGCCGTCGTCTGTCCCGGCGCCGATACCGCTCGAATGCGGCCGAACCTGACGGACGTTTCCAACATTGAAGTGGACGGGCGGAAGATCCGCTTCACCATGAGCAAGCCTTACGTGCTCAATGAAATCTCGCTCGGCACGAATATCGCCATCATTCCCAAACACGTTTTCGATCCGCAAGGTGCGCTCGACTCCTTTACATACAAGGATCTGCTCGCGGAGAAGAACCGGAAGAACCCTGCGCTGCTGGAATACGGCAAGACGTTCAACTCCAATCCGGCGGCACGCGCTCCGGTCGGCACGGGCCCTTACAAGTTTGAAAAGTGGGATACCGGCAAGGAAATCGCGCTCGTCCGCAACGATCAGTACTGGGGCGTCAAGCCGCACCTCAACAAGATCGTTTATCGAATTATCCTCGATGCCGCGGCAGCCCTGACCGCCCTGAAAGCCGGAGACGTCGATTTCGTTCCGCGCCTGCAGGCGGTGCAATACGCACAGCAGACCAGCGGCCCGGCCTTCGACCAGCAGTTCGGGAAAACCCCGTACACGCTCACCCAGTACTATTATCTCGGCTGGAACGAGGAACGCTCTTACTTCAAGGACAAACGGGTCCGGCAGGCGCTGACGATGCTGCTCAATCGCCAGCAGATTGTGGACACCATCCGCTTTGGACTCGGCCAGCCCGCCGGCTCACCGATTCCTCCGGGACCCGCGACGCACAATCCGAACGTCAAGCCGCTTCCCTATGACACGAACCGCGCAGCCGCCCTTCTCGATGAAGCCGGGTGGAAAGATTCGAACGGAGACGGCATCCGCGACAAGGAGGGTAAACCGTTCAGCTTCGAACTGCTGTCTTCAACCAGCGCTCTCAGTAACCAGCTCTCGCCAATCTTCAAGGAAGAGTTCAGGAAAGCCGGAATCGACGTGCGCGAGAAGCACGTGGAGTTTGCGACGTTCGCCAACAGTATGCGCGACCACGCTTTCGATGCCGTCATCAGCGGCGCTTCGCTCACCCCCCTCACGGATCCCTATGACGCATGGCATTCCAGTTCCATCGCCAATCGCGGCACAAACGTCGTGAGTTTCAGAAACCCGCAGTCCGACGAGTTGCTTGAACAGGCGCGGCGCGAATTCGATATGGAGAAGAGAAAGCAGATTCTGTGGAAATGGCAGGAGATCATGGCTGACGAGCAGCCGTACACCATCCTGTTTTATCCGCAGGACGCCGCCGCCTATTCCAGGCGGTTTCAAGGCGTCAAATTCCTGCCGGTCCGGCCGGGATACGACCTGCACTCCTGGTACGTGCCGGCCAGCCGGCAGAAATACCACTGAGCCCGATTTACAAGGCCGTTGCGAGGAGTTCCCGCGATCGCTCGGTGACGAGCTGCTGGAGATTGTTGCCGTGCGCGTCGATCGTCACGACGGCGGGAAAGTTCTTCACTTCGAGTTCCCACACCGCCTCCGGACTTCCAAACTGCTCGAGACGGACGCTCAGCACGCGCTGCACGCACTGCGCGTAGATCTGGGCTGCGCCCCCGATGCCGTGCAGATAGACGCATCCGTAGTCCTTGCACGCCTGCTGCGTACTGGCGCCCATGCCTCCCTTGCCGATGACGGCTTTCAATCCGAAGTCCCTGATGATCTGCGCCTGGTACGGTTCTTCTCGAATCGACGTGGTGGGACCGGCGGCGACGACACGATATTCGCCGCCGTCTTTCAGCACGACCGGACCGCAGTGATAGATCACGCCATTTCGAATGACGTCGAGTTCGCCGCCGTCGTGGAGATACTTGTGCACGGCGTCGCGCCCGGTGAACACGATCCCGTCCAGAAGAACCACATCCCCGACCTTCAGCCGGCGAACCTCTTCGTCTTTCAGCGGCGTGGTCAGACGCACGACTTCGCCGGCAGGTAACGTCAGGTCGGGCATCTCTTCCTGGCGCTGGAATTCGTGCGGCGCCTGATACAGCCAATCCACAACGTTTCCCTGAACGTCGAGCACCACACCGCGGCGCCGGTACGCCCAGCACATGTACGCCACCGAAACAAAGAAGGAGGCGGGCAGCCGGTTCAGTTTTCCGGCCTTGCAGCATCCCACGGTGAACTTTCCGGAGAAGCCCATCGGACCGATATCGAGCGTATTCGCTTCCTTCATGATCCGCGCTTCGAGCACGGCCAGTTGCGGATCGCCATTCGTATCGTCGACGGTGCGCAACAACTGCCGCTTCGCGAACTCAAAACCCGACGCCCGGTCGCCGCCGATCGCGACTCCGAGAAAGCCGGGACCGCAGCCCTTGCCCTGCGCCTTCCAGACCGCATCGAGAATGCACGCCCGCACGCCTTCCAGATTGCGATCGGCGCGCTTCCCCTGAATCTCCATCGGCAGGCTGTATTGCGCGCTCATGTTCTCGCAGCCGCCGCCCTTGAGAATGAGACGGACGTGGATGTTGGCGTCGCGCGTCTGTTCCCAGTGAAAAACAGGGCTGCCGGGTCCGAGATTGTCGCCGGAGTTCGTGCCGTCCACGCTGTCCACCGAGTTCTGCCGGAGGTAACCCTTCTTCGTGGCATCCTTCACGGCGTCCTTGCAGAGTTCCTCCAACTCGATCTGATCGACGCCGAGCGGGGTCTCGAAGAAGAATGCGATGGTGCCGGTGTCCTGACAGATGGGAAGCGACTTCGCCTTCGCCAGACCGATGTTCTGGGCGACGAGTTCGAGCGCAAAGTCCGCTTTGGATCCGGACGCCTCGAGCTTGCGTTGGAGGTTGATGACGTTTTCAACGTCCGGCGGCAGAAATGCCGAGGTCCGTCGAATCAATTCAAGGATGTTTTGCCGAAAGAGTTCGCGATTCATACTGCTCCGATTGGATAAGACTGAAGAAGACGGACGTCCAGTCTACCAGACGGATGTGGCGTCCGGTCTAAATCCGACTATAATCGGCAACAGTCGATAACAGAGGAGTCCCGATGCTACGACCCCGGTCTCATGCGGTTCTGATGGCCCTCATCGTTTTCATTTCGGGCTCGGCGAAGGCCTATGGCCAGACTCGAGCGGTCGTGATCAGCCAGGTCTACGTCGGTTCCGTTGCCGACGCCCGGCTCAAAAACGATTTCATCGAACTCTTCAACCCCGGCAGCGAGAACGTCAACCTCGCGGGCTGGAGCGTCCAGATCGGAAAAGGCTCCGTCGGCTCGTGGAATATCGTGCCCCTGTCCGGAACGCTCGCGCCCGGCCAGTATTTCCTGGTGAAAGGGCCCGCCAATACCACCGGCATCGCCGACATCCCGGCAGGTGACGTGAACACTTCAATCGCAATGGACCCCACGGCCGGCCGGCTCATCATCGCGAACACAACGGAAGCCATGAACGGCACGTGCCCGGTCGGAGCGACCGCCCTTCAGGACATGTATATTTACGGAACCGCTAACGGCTGCTCCAACTCGCCCACTCCCGGCCCCATCGAAGCGAACGTCCGAAATGCCGGAGGCTGCGAAAACATTTTTTCGACCGCTGCACCCTATCCGCGAAATTCGGCGGCGCCGCGAAGCGTGTGCAGCACGCCGGATGCCGCGGCGCAGGCCGCCTTTACCGTGCCGGCAGGCGGGGGCTTTTCCCGCACGACTGCCGGATCGTCTTCCAGCCTGACTGTGGGATCGGCGCGGCTTCAGGGAGCATCGCCGAACGGGCTTGCGATCTTCGGCTTCAGGCAGGGCGGCACTCTCGTAAACGAAGCGACGGTGCCTTCCACAACGTTGGTTCAAAATGCGCTCATCTATGCGGAAGTCGATTCACCCGGCAATACCGGCATCGCCATCGCGAATCCGAACAACCAGGAGGTCGGCATCCGCTATACCTACTGGAGCGCCAGCGGTGTGGCAACCCGTTCGGGCTTCATCACCATCCAGGCGAATGGCCAGCTCGCAAGGTTCCTGAACGAGCTGCCCTTCAGCTTGCCCGCGGGAACAAAGGGCGCCATCGAGCTGCTGGCGGACAGTCCGGTCGGCGTCATCGCATTGCGCGGCATCACCAACGAGCGGAGCGAGTTTCTGGTCACAACGTTTCCGGTGGTGGATATGTCCGTCGCCCCGGCCAACACTCCGGCAACGCTCGCGCATTTCGCCGTCGACGGCGGGTGGCGGACGAGCGTGTATCTGGTGAACAGCAGCAACTCCACCGAAACAGGAACCCTTGAATTTCGCGACGCTGCCGGACAACCGATCAGCATTCCGTTCTTCGGCGGTTCCGCCAGTTCGATCCCTTATTCGATCCCGGCCAGGACCTCGAACACCGTGCAATTTCAAGGAACCGGCCTGACGACCAAAACCGGTTCGATCCAGGTTGTACCGGCCGGCGGAACCTCCACGCCCATCCCGGTAGCGGAGTTCAGCTATCGCCGCAACAACGTCACGGTGTCCACGGCGGGCCTGACCGGAATCAGCAGCACGAAATTCAGAACGTACGTTGAAGCATCCGGAGCCACGGGCGCGAACGGATCCATCCAGTCCGGAATCGCGATCGGAAACGCCGGCGTCCAGGCCATAACCGTGGAACTCTCGCTGGTGCGGATCGACGGAACGCCGGCGGGACTCAGCACGACACTGAATCTGGCCGGGAACGGGCAGGTCGCCAAATTCCTGAACGAACTTTTTCCCGGAGTCCCTTCAACATTTCAGGGGTTTCTTCGCACCAGCACGACCGGCTCGATCACGATGGTCGGCCTGAGAAGCCGCTTCAACGAACGCGGTGACTTTCTGATCACGACCGTCCCCCCCGTCGATGAAAACAGTTCGACCGCCGGGACCGTTGTTTTTCCGCACTTCGCGGACTCCGGCGGATACACGACACAGTTCGTCCTGTTTGGCCCGAACGGCCAGGCGAGCAGCGGCACCATGCGAACCCTCAACCCTGCGGGACGGAACCTGGCGATCACCCTTCAATAGAGGTTTCGGCGGGGCGAATCATTCATGGACACAACCCGGCTGCTTCAACGCATTCAATGTCCGGCATGAACAAGTCACGCTTCTTCCTCGTGATCGTTTTCGTCTTCTCGGTGACGCTCAATGCGGCCGAGGAGATTCCGGCTCAGCTCACGGACGAGGCTTTCTGGAAACTCGTGGCGGACTTTTCCGAACCCGGCGGTTACTTCCGCTCGGACAACTTCGTTTCGAACGAAGACGGGTTCCAGACTGTGATTCCACAGCTCAAACGCAATACCTCGCCGGGCGGCGTTTACTTCGGGGTCGGACCGGACCAGAACTTCACCTACATCGTCGCGCTGCGGCCGAAAATCGCGTTCATCTTCGACATCCGGCGGCAGAACATGATGCAGCACCTGATGTACAAGGCGCTGCTCGAGTTGTCCGCCGACCGGGCGGAGTTCGCGTCGAGATTGTTTTCGCGCCAGAGGCCGGAAGGTCTGACGGCGAAGTCGAGTCCTGAAGACTTATTCAAGGCATTCGATGACGTGACGCCGGATCAAAAACTGTACGACGCAAACCTGAAAGCCGTTCTCGACCGATTGGAAAAGGTCCACGGATTCAAACTGTCGGCCGACGACGAGCAAAACATCAAATACGTGTTCCACGCCTTCTTCGAAGCGGGCCCGCAGATCACGTATGCGTTCAACTCCTTCGGATACGGGCGCGGCCGCATGCCGAACTACGAAGAGCTCATGCTGGTGGACGACGGTGAAGGCGTGAATCGCAGCTACATGGCCAACGACGAAAACTTTCAGACCCTGCGCAGCCTCGAGATGAAGAACCTCATCGTGCCGCTCGTCGGCGACTTTGCGGGCGACAAGGCCATTCGAAGCGCGGGCAGGTACGTCCGGGATCATGACGCAACCGTGACGGCATTCTATCTTTCGAACGTCGAACAGTATTTGTTTCAGGACCGCGACAACTGGAAGAAGTTTTACGCCAACGCCGGCGCACTGCCCCTCGACAAGAGCAGCACTTTCATTCGTTCCGTCTTCAACCAGATGGGTATCGGCTACGTCAACGGCGGATACAGTTTCATGCGTTCGCAAAATCTCCTGTGCTCCATGATGGATACCGTCAAGGCTTACAACGCCGGCGAAATCAGCTCGTACGCCGACGTCATCAAGATGTCATTGAAGTGAGTTGCGCTCCGGTAATCGCGTTCATCCTGCTGATCGGCGGTCCGCAAAACGAGCCGCCTCCATACATCGCTCAAGGCAACCGCATCGAACGGCAGTTCCGCGAGTACCACGCCAAGCTCAACGTGTTCTACCGAAAACTCCGCCTCGCCGTGCTTCGCGATGCGCCCGAACTTGCCGGCCTGCTTGAAGAGGAACCCCCAAAACCCATCCTGTATGGCTACCAGCTTCTGCCGAAACTCTTCGACGAACCGGCCGACACGGATCAAAACCATTTGGCGTCGCGCAGTTACAGCTGGCCGGCCACGGAGAAGTACGTCCGGGGCGAGGACATCAAGCTCGAGCTGGCGAATATCCAGCTTGATGGGAGTCTCGAGCCTCTGGAGAAACTCGCCGGAACCTATCGTGAACTGGTGGCCAACGAGAAGACCGTGGATCAACACATCGAGTACAACCGGTTCTGGCAGCGTGCCGTGGCCATGGATCGAGGGCGCTACGATCGGTTGACGGAAATCTTCAACATGCTTCGGCAGAACGACGCCGACGTGAATCGGGTCATCCGGGAAGCGCTGGGAACTCCCGATGTGCCGTCGTTCATCCGCGTGGCGCGGTCCGATCGCCGGATTCGCCTGCACGTTCCCATCTATACCGATATCGACGACGACGCTTTCCTGTCGAAGGCGAAATCGGTGATCGAGGAGTTCTGGCAGGCCGGCGATGACGGAACCCAATATTCCGTGGAAGTGGAATGGAAAAAGGTCTCATTCCGCAACGGGCCCAGGCGCGGCGCCCACATCGACCTGCGCGCCCACGCCGCGGCGTTTCCGAAAGACGGAGCGGCGCTGACCACCGGCGCCGAATCGACACACGCCGTGGTTGGACGATTCATCGCGCTGGGCGCGGCGGACACGTCGTACCGCACCATCGCCCACGAGTTCGGTCACATTCTGGGATTCCGCGACGGATACGTCCGCGGCTACAGGGATCTGGGAAGCGACGGATTCGAAATCATGGAGATCACCCCGAACTTTGACGACCTGATGAGCGCTCCGCGCCAGGGCCGGGTTCAGACCACCCACTTCAAGCTGCTGCTCAAATGAGCCCTATCGGATCTGCTTTCCGGAAGCATCGACTTTGATGCGGGCCGGTACGTTCTTGCGCTTGAGCTGGGACATGCTCACGACCACGATCAACAGCAAAACCGCAAGGATGACGAAGTTGTAGAGCTTCGCCCTGTCCTTCTCGTTGCCGTAGCCGATGTACTCGGAGAACGTCTCGCTCTTGCGCGTCTTACGGAAGGCCAGGCCGGGAGCATAGACCTTGAAACGCAGCCCACAATCGAGACACCGGTAGACCGCGCGCAGCTTGAGCCGGTCGACGATGCCTTCCTGGAGGCCTCTCCGCCGGGACATGCGCGCGACTTGGCCACAGCCCTTGCAGATCACGACGGCACACCGATGGAAAACGTGCGGCGGTGGACTGCGGACGAATCCGTTCGCAGTGAAAATGTATTTCGGATCATCGGGTCGCGCCCAACAGAAACTGGGGGGTGGTGGTTCGTTCGATCCTTTTTCCATGAGCGTCAACGGTGACT
>JAHFTY010000065.1 GCA_023265365.1 Acidobacteriota bacterium | reverse complement strand
CGCCTCATCCACCGAGAGAATCGTGCGAACCACCGGCGTTTCGTCCGTTCTCGAACGAATGCTCAACGGAAAGAGCAGTCCTGACGCCGGTAATCCCCTGGCATGCTCGCCGAGGTATTCCTTGTAGAGATCGAGTGCCGATCGTCCGTCGAACTCAAAAAGGACGTTTCCCTCCGCGCGCGTGATCAATCGTTCCGGTCCGAAAGGATCCCACCCGCCCATCGATCCATAGCCGACGCGGATCCGATTCCCATATAGTCCGACAGCGACGATGCCCTTGTTCATGAGAGCATCGCCGAGGACGACGACCGTTTCCTGGAAACGGTCTCCATCCCCGGAGAGTCCGCCCGTGATCGTGACATGCGGAGGCAGCCGGTCACGCAGGCCCGAAACCAGCGCGCTGCCGTTCACATGGAGCCCATCGGACAGAACGAGGACATGAGTCAGTCCTTCTCGCGGCAGATCTTCCGCCAGGCGGCACCCGGCTTCATAGCTGTCGTGCGATCCCTGAATGGGGGTTCGTGCGCCGTGGATTCCGGTCGAATCGAGTTGAACGGCAGTCAGGCACAGAGAATCGTCGGTCACCCGCGTTCCGCAGATTTCGCCCGCCGTCGAACAGCCGAAAACCAATGCCTTGCCCGATACGTCCTGGATCGAACCGAAGAGGTCTTCGTTTTGAAGCGCCGCGCGGCTCCCGAAAACGAATATCAGATCCCCGAAGCCGGCTACCGTCTGAAGACTGCCCGGCCGCCAGCCGTCCTTTGCCGTCCATCTGAGCTGAGTGGTTCGCATCCCGCGAACTCCTTTAAACGGAACTGGGAACGTTTTCGGCCAGACCGATCCGCTTGATTTTTTCGATCAGCGTGGTGCGCTTCAGGCTCAGCAGTTTGGCGGCGAGCTTCTTGTTTCCGTTCGTTCGCCGCAGGCTTTGCATGATCAACTCGCGCTCCATGTCGGTGACCACATCCTGGAAGTTGATGCCCTCTTCCGGAATTTCAATGAATGGGGCCGCGTTGAGCTGGGCCTTGTTCTGGATCTGGTCGGGCAGATCCGCCGGCGTGATGGCCAGGCGATTGCCTGTCAGGGCGACCATTCTTTCGACCAGGTTTTCCAGTTGGCGCACATTGCCCGGCCAGTCGAAAGCCATCAGCGCCTTCATGACCTGCGGCGATACGGATTTCAGGTCGAGTTTGTGACGTTCGCACAACTGCGAGACGAATGACTGGACGAGCAACGGAATATCTTCGCGTCGTTCGCGCAGCGGCGGCAGGTTGACGGGAATGACGTTCAGCCGGTAGTAGAGGTCTTCGCGGAAACTCCCTTCGCTCACCATCCGTTCGAGATTGGCGCTGGTTGCGGCAATGATCCGGACATCCACTTTGATCGTGCTGCTTCCGCCGACCCTCTCGAACTCGCGCTCCTGCAGGACCCGCAACAATTTCACCTGAAGGGAAAGCGGCATATTGCCGATCTCGTCAAGGAAGATGGTTCCGGCATTCGCCTGTTCGAACCGGCCGATGCGGGTCTGGACGGCGCCGGTGAAGGCGCCCTTCGTGTGCCCGAATAATTCGGATTCGAGAAGATTCTCCGGAATCGCGCCGCAGTTGATGCTCACCAGCTTCTGATCGCGCCGCGGGCTGTTGAAGTGAATCGCCTTGGCGATGAGTTCCTTGCCTGTTCCGGTTTCCCCCTGGATCAGGACGGTGCTTGTCAGTCCGGCGATCGTTTCAACCAGCTCGAAGATGCGGTGCATCGCCGGCCCTGTTCCGATGATGTTGTTGAAGGAGTATTTGTCCCGCAACTGATTGCGGAGGTACTGGTTCTCCCCTCGCAACCGGCTTTCCTTGAGGCCCTTGCGGATCATGATGGGAAGCTCGATCAGCTTGAACGGCTTGTTCAGGTAATCGTAAGCGCCCTTCTTCATGGCCTCGACGGCGGTCTCGATCGTTCCGTAACCGGTCATCATAATGACGATGGTTTCGGGGGACCGGGCCAGCGTATCCTCCATGAGCTCGACGCCGCTCCGGCCGGGGAGCATCAGGTCCGTGACCAGGACGTCGTAGGCTGTCTTGGCGAGTTTCTCGACGGCTTGCTCTGCAGTTGCCGCCGATTCGACGACGAAGCCTTCGAGTGTCAATAGTTCGACGATGATCTGACGAAGATCCTCTTCGTCATCCACCACTAGAATGTGTTCTTTTGTTGGTTCCACTTCCGCCTCCCTGCTTTCGTAAAACTCAAAACCGATCGTGTCATCAAACCGACGCGGATTATAGAGACGGGGCCTAAAGTTTGCAAACGAAATTGCCGATACCTAACGACATGCAAGAATTCGGCGAATTCGCGTTTCAGAAGAACCCCCTCACGATGGTCCCGGGTATGGGTCGAACCCGGATCCTCGTTGTCGACGATGACGCTGACCTGCGACTGACGGTTTGCGAATTCCTTGAGTCGCTCAACCTTGCGGTCAGCTCTGCTCGAAACGGCTCCGAAGCCCTCGGCATCCTCAGGGATAACCGGTCCGGATTCGACATCATCTTTACCGACCTGATGATGCCGCCCGGCCCGAACGGCCTGGACGTGATGAAAGCCGCGAAGCAACAACATCCCTTCTGTTACGTCGTCATCATGACCGGCTATTCGTGCATCGAAACCGCCCTCGAATCGATTCGCCGCGGCGCTTTCGACTACGTCGCGAAGCCTTTTAAGCTGGTCGAACTCGAAATCGTGGTCGACCGCATCAAAGAACATCTGAATCTGCTGGACGACAACAAGCGCCTGTCCGGCAAACTGGCGAATCTCACGGATCAACTCCAGATGGTCAACTCCAGACTGGAGAGAATCGAGGGTGCACTTAGCAGGATTGTTGCCAATCTACCGACACAGGCACAACCCATTCAGAGTTAGATATTTGACAGTGACCGTCAATTTCCACGAGTGTCAATGGTTTGTCGAAATTGCCGGGTTCGGACTCCCCTGGGTGTCAAGGAGTGGACACCTGGCGGGGTTGCCGGGCCGTTCCGTCGACCGTTGGAGCACTAGGCAATATTTGCCTTAAGCGATTGATCTGCCGAGCCGCATCGTTCGCATCCCATCCCTGATTCCGTCCGTCCGTTCCACGCTGGTATCGAATCTGCTATTCCGTGGCGTCATGAGACGGATGCGAACCGACACACCACCAGCCACGAACTACCTCATGCTTCAGGAACTCGTGTCTCGTTTCCAGAATGTCTCGCAGTCTTTGGAGCGATCGTATTCGGAATTGCAGGAACGGGTGAGAACGCTTTCGGCCGAACTCCAAAAGGAGCGCGACGAGCGTGTTCGATTGGAACGTCTGGCCGCCATGGGTGAAATGGCCATGGAGCTGGCCCACGAGATTCGAAATCCGCTGGCGAGCATCGAACTCTATGCGTCGATGTCGCACTTTGAGTATTCGGAGCAGATTCTCCGGAGCGTCCGGCTGCTGAATCACACGGTCACCAATACCCTCCATTTCGGAAAACCGATTCATCCGGTTCCTGAAATCACTCCCGTCGCGGAATTGCTCGACCGGGTGAAGTCGTTTGTTCAACCCATCGCCGCGAAGAAAAGAATCGCGATGGAAGTTCGATGCGCGGCCGGCTTCGCCATGATGGCGGATCCGGAACTGATGCATCGCATGCTTTTGAATCTTGTACTGAATGCATTGCGCGAGACTCCCACGGAAGGGACCGTTCGCCTTGGGGCGAAAGTCGCAGGACGCGACGTTGTCATGTCGGTCGAAGATACCGGGCCCGGAATTCCCGATGAAACCCGGGCCCGGATCTTCGATCCGATGTTTTCCACACACCGTGAGGGTTGTGGGCTGGGTCTTTCCATAGTGAAGCGGATTGTCGAGAGCCACGATGGCGCCATCGACGTCACCTCGTCGGCGAGGGGAACCGCATTTCACATTCGTCTCAAAAACGCCCAACGCAACATGGAGGTTGTGAGTGAGCCGGTTACTTGTAGTCGATGACGATATTCAGATGCAGTCCGCTCTCGAAGCCGCATTGCTTCGAAAGGGCTTCAACGTCGAAACGGCTTCGAATGGATTCGAAGCGGTCCGCAAGCTCGAGGACTTCGATTTTGCCGCGGTCCTGACCGATCTCCGCATGCCCGGCATGAACGGCCTCGAACTGCTGCAGCAGGTGCGCGAGAGTAAACCCGGTCTCCCCGTCGTTCTTCTGTCGGCCTACGGAACCGTTCCCGATGCGGTCGAGGCCATGAAGTCCGGCGCGGACGATTTTCTCGTCAAGCCCTTTTCCAACGACGCCTTGCAGGAAGTCCTGGACCGCCTGAACAGGAACGGCGGTCATCGAGCGCCGCTGCAGCAGGCTTCATCGGAAATCATCACAAACGATCCCGAAATGCAGATGCTGTTGAAGCGCGCCGCCCATGTGGCAAGGACGAAGGCCACGATTCTGGTCCAGGCGGAAAGCGGAACCGGAAAGGAACTGCTTGCGCGCTGGATCCACCGGAACAGCGCGCAGGCGTCGGGCCCATTCGTTGCGGTCAATTGCGCGGCGCTTCCGGAAAACCTGCTCGAGTCCGAGCTGTTCGGTTACGAGAAAGGCGCGTTCACCGGGGCCAATACGCTCAAGCCCGGCAAGTTCGAACTGGCGCAGAACGGAAGCATTCTTCTCGATGAAATCGGGGAAATGGTTCCATTGCTTCAGGCCAAACTTCTGCGCGTTCTCCAGGAACACGAACTCGACCGGGTGGGCGGCAAGCACCCCATTCCGCTTCACGTGCGCGTGATCGCGACAACCAACAAAGACCTCCGGAAACTCATCAACCGCGGCCAGTTCCGCGAGGACCTGTACTTCCGGCTAAACGTGGTGCCGATGCGGATTCCGCCGCTCCGCGAACGGAAGGCCGACATTCCCGCGCTCGTCAGACATTTCACCGCCAAGTACGCAGCCGGATTGGACACGCATGATGTGGATTCCGAATCGATCGACATCATGACGCGTTACTCCTGGCCCGGCAACGTCCGCGAACTCGAGAACGTGGTTCAGCGATCGTTTGCGCTGCGCGGCCGGCTCAAGCTGTCGCCGATGGATTTGTACGAACAAAACGTCGACTCCGCCGAAACGGCGGGATTGCAGGCCGGACACTCGGTGAGCGACATGGAGCGGAAGCTGATCAGGACCACGCTCGAACAGACCAACGGCAACCGGACTCACGCCGCCAAACTGCTTGGCATCTCGCTTCGAACGCTTCGGAACAAGCTTCGTGAATACCGGCTTGCGGAGGTGACCCTCTAATGGATAACCGGATTTTCCCCTATCTCCAGAACATGCTCGACCTGACCGCCCGCCGCCAGCAGGCGCTCGCTTCGAATATCGCGAACATCGACACGCCGGGGTACAAGTCCCAGGACGTTGTGTTTCAGCAGGAATTGTCCGGCGCCACAGCGACCAAAGTGATCGAGCTCGAAGGAAAAATGAAGGAGAACGGCAACAACGTGGATCTGGAGAGCACCATGACCGAGCTCACCAAGAACGGACTCCAGTACCTGACGCTCGTCCAATACATGAACCAGAAGATCAAGACTCTGCGCGCCGCCATGATTGAAGGAGGGAGGTAACCGATGAGTTTGATTACAGCGCTCGATATCAACGCCAGCGGACTGACCGCGCAACGCCAGCGCGTGGAAGTGTCGTCCGCGAATCTGGCCAATTCTCAAACGACCCGGACCGCGGAAGGCGGCCCTTACCTTCGCAGGGACGTGATCTTTTCGAGCGTGTCCTTCGCCGAAGCCATGTCGGACGCCAAGTCCGGTCTGAACGGCGTGGAAGTGTCCGGCATTTTCGAAGATGAGACGGCCGTCGACCGGCGCTACGAGCCGGGACATCCCGACGCCGACGGCCAGGGTTACGTGGTTTATCCCAACATCAACATGATGGAAGAGATGGCGAACCTGGTCGAAGCGTCGCGAAGTTATGAAGCGAACATCTCGGCCGTCAACATCGTGAAAACGATGATTTCGAAGACTCTGGAGATCGGGAAATGAGCGACTTCACTATCTATAACAACATGCCCCGGATCATGCCGGCGCCCTCGGGGATCAAACCCCCGTCCGCGGCGCCCACGCCAGGCGGCAAGACCGACTCCTTCGGCGGAGTGCTCAAGGACGCGATATCGCAGGTGAACGAGCTGGAGAAAGGCTCACAGGGCGAGTTGCAGAAATTCATGAACAATGAGTCCGACCTGCACTCCGTGATGATCGCGCTCGAAAAAGCCGATCTCTCGTTTCAGATGATGATGCAGGTCCGCAACAAGATCGTGAACGCGTACCAGGAAATCATGAAGACACAGGTCTGAAAAAAGGTGTCAGGCACCACTGACACCGGAATCCGACATTCGCAAATTACTTATGGCATTACCGGCTCCCGTACAAAACGTCAAAACCCTGCTCGCGCGGTTCACGCTTCAACAGAAGATCGCGCTCGGCGCCTCCGGCGGCCTGGTCCTGGCGATGATGTGGCTCGCGGTGTTTCTCGCCAATCGAGTGGACTACCAGATGGTCTTCTCCGATCTGCAGGCCACCGAGGCGCAGAGTATTGTCCAGAAACTGCAGGGGCTGAAGGTCCCCTACCAACTGTCAGCCGACGGGCGCTCGATCAGCGTTGCTTCTGAAAGAGCTTCCGAAGTCCGCATCCAACTGGCCAGCGAGGGTCTGCCCTCCAGCGGCCGCATCGGATTCGAGATTTTCGACCAGACCAATTTCGGACTGACCAACTTCCAGGAACAGGTGAACTACCAGCGCGCGCTCGAAGGGGAGCTGGCCCGCAGCATCATGACCCTTTCCGAAGTGGATGCGGCGCGCGTGCACCTGGTCCTTCCCAAGGAATCGCTGTTTCAGTCGGCGGAAGACCAGACCAAGGCATCCGTGATCCTGAAGCTGAAGAACGGCCGCAATCTGAGCGAGGGCGCGGTGCAGGGTATTGTCAACGTGGTGGCGAGTTCGGTAAAGGGACTGACACCGGAACACGTCACGCTCATCGACTTTCGAGGCAAGATACTGGCCCGGCCCGAGGCGGAAGGCGCGTTGACCGGCCCGCAATCCGACGAGCGCCAGAAACTCGAGAGCGAGCTGACGACAAAGATCATCCAGATTCTCGAACCCGCCGTCGGGCAGGGGAAAGTGCGCCCGCAGGTCTCGGTCAGCATGAGTTTCCAGCAGGTGGAAGAGACCACCGAACGTTACGACCCGCAGGCCTCGGTTGTTCGAAGCCAGACCAAACAGGAAGAACGGGCGCCGTTCAACCAGAGCAACATCGCCAGCGGCATACCCGGACCGAAGGGACAGCAACAGGGCGCCGCCGCCAAGGGCGCGGCCGCTGCCCAGCCGGCGACGGCGCCGCCGACGCCCGCCGAACTGTCCTACGTCAGCAAACAAAGCGAGAGCCTGAATTACGAGGTCAGCAAGGCCATCCGTCACACGGTGGAACCTGTCGGCAAGCTGAATCGCGTTTCCGTTGCAGTGATCATCGACAACCATTCGAAGCCGGCCACGGGTTCGGATGGAAAGCCGCAGGTCACGTCCGAACCGAGAACGGCCGAGGAGATGAAGAAGTACCGCGACATCGTTTCCGCAGCCGTCGGGTTCAATCCGGACCGGGGCGACAAGCTCATTGTTGAAAACATTTCGTTCGCGGACGACTCCGATTTCGTCAAGGATCCCACTTTCCTCGAGAAGCAGGCCCCGCTCGTGCTGACGGGCCTGCGCTACCTCATCATTCCGATCGCGTTCATCCTGATCTACCTTCTCTTCCTCCGGCCCGTGAAGAAGATCGTCTTCGCGAGCCTGGCGACTGCCGGTTCTCCAGCCCCGATCGCGGCATCGGCGCAGATGGTTCGCGCTTTGCCGTCGCCGGCCTTCGGCAAGGTGCAGACGCCGATGACGGTGAAACAACTGGAAGCTCAGCTCTCCGGCACGGAAGAACCGAAAGACGAGTACGCGAATACTCCCGAGCGCGAGATGCTCCCGCTGCCGGGGCCCTCGAAAATGGAAATCATCCGTGATCGCGTGATCGAACACGCAAACCACGATCCTGAAACCGTGGCCCGCCTCGTGCGAGTCTGGTTGAACGACGAGAAGAGCAAATGAAAAGTGGCGACGCCAAAATGGCCGCAACGCTCTTCGTCCTGATGGGCGAGGAAGCGGCCTCACACGTTTTGAAATTTCTGAACGAGTCGGAAATCGAACAAATCTCGCGCGAGATCTCCAGCGTCGGCCCTCTCGCCGCGACGGACGCCGAGAAGTCGGCCGAGGAGTTGTATCAACTTCTGGTGGCGAACCGGTTCGTGTCCGAAGGCGGCGTGGAGTATGCGAAGAAGATCCTCCTGCGCTCACTCGGCGCAGGGTCCGCCAAGCGAATTATCGACAGGCTTTCATCCAGTTATGTCAACGGCAACGCTTTCGAGGCCATTGACCGATTGAATCCGCTCCAGCTCTCGCAGTTCGTGCAGAACGAACATCCGCAAACGATCGCCCTCATCCTGGCACACCTCACGCCCAGCAGTTCTTCGGAGCTGCTGGGCTCCCTTCCTGAAGACATGCAGGCCGAGGTTGCGGTGCGTATGGCGAGTCTGGAAACGATTTCACCGGATGTGATCCGCGGGATCTCCAGTGTGCTGGAAGAAAAACTCAAGCCGGTCGGAACCTATGCCCATAGCCAGGCCTACGGCGGCATTCGCGCCGTAGCCGAGTTGTTCAATCGCCTGGACCGCCGCCAGAGCCGGGCCGTGCTTGAAAAGATCGACAGCGACAAGCCCGAAGTGGCGGACTCGATCCGCCAGTTGATGTTCATCTTCGAGGACATTGCCACGCTGGACGACGCCGCGATTCGCGAGCTCCTGCAGCGCATCGACAAGAAGACCATCGCTCAGGCGCTCAAGGGCGCGACCGAACAGCTCCAGTCGCAGTTTTTCCGCAACATGTCGTCGCGGGCGGTCGAGATGATGCAGGAGGAAATCGATATCATGGGGCCGGTCAAGACGCGAGACGTCCATGCCGCGCAGCAGAAGATCGTCGAGGTCGTCCGGAAGCTCGAAGAAGACGGCGTCATCACCATCGGCGGCGGCGGAGACGACTATGTCCTCTAAGATCATCCGGGGCGAAGAGCGGATGAACAAGCTCAAGGTCCGCGCTCCCCTCGAGGAAGCGGACCGGTCCGCCGGCGGCGCTTCGCAGGAAGAAATCCACCGGATCGAGAAGCAGGCTTTCGAGCAGGGCTATCGCGAGGGGGAGCGCATCGGCAAGCAGATGGGCGAGCGCATGATCGAGACTACCGTGAAGCGCTACGAACGCACGGTCACGGAAATGGCGTCGGCGCATGCCCAGGTCGTTGACGGCATGGAACGGAAAACGGTCGAGCTGGCGCTCGAGATTGCGCGCAAGGTGATTCAGCGTGAAATCAGCACCGATCCCGATCTGGTGTCCGCCCTCGCCACGGTCGCTCTGCGGCGCGTCCAGACGCACCAGGCTCTCGTCCTTCGCGTCAGCCGCCAGGACTTTCCGCGGCTGAAAGATGCCATCGCCAACGTCAACAGCGCCGTCACCGTCGTTGAAGAGCTGTCCCTGGAACGGGGCGATTTCATGATCGACAGCGGCCAGACCCATCTCGACGGCCGCATCCTCAGCCAGGTTGAAACGCTCGGCCGCGCGATGCTGGAAGAATAACCGCGTACACAAAGCATGTTTACAACCGATCTCAATCTCGAACGATTTCATAACCGCCTCGACCAGGCCAACCCGCTGATGGAGTACGGCACGGTGGAGAAAGTGGTGGCCAACACGATCGAGTCGCACGGCCCCAGCGTGACGGTGGGATCGATTTGCTGGCTGTGGCACGGCCTCCGGAGAGTGCCGGTCGAAGTGGTGGGCCTGACCAATGGCCGCGTCATCTCCATGCCGCTCGCAAAAATCGACGGCGTCCGGCAGGGAGATATCCTGGAAGCTTCCGGCTTCGCAGCCACGCTCGGCATTAACGAACAGATGCAGGGCCGCATTCTCGACGGTCTCGGCCGGCAGATCGATGCCACGCCGCTGCCCCTCAACCTGCATCGCCAGGACCTGTACGCCGAACCGGCCAACCCCCTCACCCGCGATCCCATTCGCGAGCCGTTGTCGACGGGCGTTCGCGCCATCGACGGTTTGCTCACCTGTGGACTCGGCCAGCGCATCGGCATCTTTGGCGGAAGCGGAGTCGGCAAGAGCACCCTGCTCGGCATGATCGCGCGTTACACGAACGCAGACATCAACGTCATCGCGTTGATCGGCGAGCGCGGACGCGAAGTGCGCGAGTTCATCGAGAACGACCTGGGACCCGAAGGCCTGAAACGGTCGGTCGTGATTGTCTCCACATCCGATCAACCCGCACTGGTCCGGATCCGCGCCGCTTTCGCCGCGACGGCCGCCGCGGAGTATTTCAGGGATCGCGGCCACAACGTCATGTTGATGATGGATTCCGTGACGCGGTTCGCGATGGCGCAGAGAGAAGTCGGACTGGCGGCTGGAGAACCGCCCTCATCGAAGGGATACACTCCTTCGGTTTTTACGCTTCTGCCGCGGCTTCTGGAACGCTCGGGAAAGTTTCACAAGGGAAGCATTACGGCCTTTTACACGGTCCTGGTCGAAGGAGACGACATGAACGATCCCGTCGCGGATTCGGTTCGATCGATTCTCGACGGCCACATCGTTCTGGACCGCGACCTCGCCTCGCGCGGCCACTATCCGTGCATCGACATCCTTTCCAGTGTCAGCCGTCTGATGGGTCACCTCGTCGACGACAAGACCCGGAATGCCGCTTACGAAATCCGCGATCTGATGGCGACGCACAAGAAATCCGAAGATCTGATCAACATCGGCGCCTACAAGCCCGGATCGAACAAACGCATCGATGCGGCCATCCAGCGCCACGACCCCATCGTTTCCTACCTGAAACAGCGCCCCGACGAGCCATCTTCATTCGCCGATGCGCAGCGCGGCCTGCTGGAGCTGGCGGGTGGCGGCCAGTAATCGAGCCGGCATCGACCGGCTTGAACGCGTCAGCGGCGTCCGGCAGACCATGGTCAGCGTGGCCGAAACTCGCGTGCGCGAAACGGAAAACGTCATCCGGGATATTCAGCTCGAGGACGCCCGCATCGTTAGGCAGATTCACGACCTCAAGGCAGAAATTTCCCACCATTCCGGCCTGACCGGACACCACGTCCAGCAGAACGAACGATGCGTCGAAGGGCTCACCAAAAAACGTGCCGCTGTTCTGCAACGTCTTGAAAAAGCAAAGCTGGTGCTGGCTGAACGGCGGCAGGAATGGATCGAGGCACAGCGCGAAAAGAAGATCATCGAGCGCGTCCAGGAGCGCCGATTGCTAGAGTGGCGGCAGCAGGAAGATATCGCGCAACAGAAATCCGCCGACGATGCCTTCATCGGACGGGTCGTGCGCTCCAGAAGCTTATGAACGAAATCACGTCCATCGATGCCGGCCTGACGGAATTGCCCGCCTCATCCGCTCCCGCTTCTGCTCCAGCAGGAGGAGTCTTCGGGGCTTTGTTCGCGGAGTTCATGATTCCCTCCAACGATGCGCCTCCGCCGGAGACATCTGGGCCGGAGGCGCAACAGAATCCAGTTCCAGGCACGTGGCCGGCGATTCCCGCGCCAGAGACGCAGCTACAGAACCCGGCCCCGGCCATGCGGCCGGCCAATCCAACACCGGAGACGCAGCAGCAGAATCCAGTTCCAGGCACGCGGCCACTGACTCCAGCGCCGGAGATGCAGCTACAGAACCCGGCCCCGGCCATGCGGCCGCTGACTCCCGCGACGGAGACGCACCAACAGAATCCAGCGCCGGCCGCGAGCCCGGCGACTCCGGTCGTGGCGAATCCACGCGCGGGGGCGGCAGAGCAAAACATTCCTGCGCTTCCGATTCGTTTTCCGCGGACGGGCGTTCTCGAACGCCCGAACACGGCCGCCATCAAACAAACGAAGGACGACGACGGAACGAACTCCATCAATTACGGTGTTGTCGTTCCTTTCTTTCGTCATCCGGGGGCCGATGCTCTTGCTGAGATCGAGAACCCGGGCTCACGTCCGGGGCTGCCGTCTAACGCGGCGCCATGGCCAGGGACTTCCACGCAGGTACCGTCCGAGGTTCGATCGATTCAAGTTCAGACCGAAAGCATCGCGATTCCAAAGCCCCTGCTCGGCGAAACTGAGACACCCGAAGCGCCTCCACAGTCACAGCCCGTCACGGAACGGCATCCGGACAGTCCGGAGATGCCGCCGAAGCCGGCCTCGGCCTTGAATGCATGGGTTGCCGAGGCGGGCAAGACCTTGATTGCGCCGGCGCCACGAGCCGGAAACTTTTCACAGCAGAATTCTGGTGAGCATGAAAAGCAGAGCACTGATTCGTCGCCAAAAACCGAAACGTCCCACGTGGCCATGCCTTCTGACGCGCCAGCGCGGTTCGATGCTCAACTTGTTGCGAGCGAGCCGTCGGGTCCCGTCGCACACGTCCGGGAATTGCCTCCACAGCCGCCGTTGCCCGTCGCACACAAAGTCTCGATCGATATCGGAGATGGCGACAATCGGGTGACGGTGACGCTTCACGAACGCGGCGGCGACGTTTCCGTGAAAGTCCATTCCGCAACAGAACCGGTCCGAACGGAACTTCAGGCGTCTGTCGGAACGCTGGTGGAGGCATTCCGCCGCGAGAACGTTCCTCTCGGCAACATGGACTTCACCAGCGGATACCATCACAACGCCGCCGACTCCGGCCGCGAGCAGCCTCCTCAACAACGTCCAAAAAGAAACTTCAGGATCGTCGAGCCCGAGAACGTTGAAGAGGGCCCGATCATGACCGGTTTTCACTTCCAGGCCTGACCACCCCGGTTTTGCGCGAAGAATTTTCCCCGCCTTTCAGACGTCTCCTCGTTGAGGCACTGCTGTCCCAATGAAGCGAAATCGAGGAAAAGCGTTTTTTTCCCCTCCTCGACGAGGAGGGGTGGCGCGAAGCGCCGGAAGTGGTGCTGTTCAAGAAATTGATTTGTTGAACGAACCGCCCCGCCGCTCCGCGGCACCCCGCCTTGGCCGCCTTGGCCAAGGCGGGGAAAAGTCCTCGTCCTGCGACTCTATGGCTTCATGTAAGAACCAGACCGCATCGCCCAACATTTTTTCTCGCCAGTAGTGAGGGAATGTTGGATCCAAACCGACTTCTTGTGCAAAGCCCGCCTTGGCCAAGGCGGGCTTTGCCGGCGAGGGGAAACCTCTCTTTCCTCTTTTAGCTAAAGTTCTGGGCAAATCCTGCCGATAGGTCGATAACGACGTACCTTCGAATCCAATACGTGTACTTGTTTTCAATGGTTTAACGATTGGTTGCCGGCTTGCCATGATCGGTCCGACAGGAGGACGGATATGGCAAGCATTGAATCGATAATGGCAGCGACCTCGAAACCCACGACGGCTTCGCCGCTGCCCGGCACTAAAGCGGAAACTCAGAAAAACCAATTCCTGCAACTGCTCGTTGCACAACTGAAGGGACAGAACCCTCTCGATCCATTGGATGGCACCCAGTTCGTTTCGCAGCTTGCCCAATTCAGCAGCCTCGAAGAATTGACGAGCATTCATGCGGCGCTGGACAACGTTCAAAAGTATCTGAAGCCCGGCGAAACGCAGCCGCTGACGGCGTCGAATTCAAACACATCGAAAATCTTCTAAGGAGCATCGTCGAATGAATCTCACTACCTTCACCACCGCACTTTCCGGATTGAATGCCAACGCGCAGGGTTTAAGCGTGGTCGGCAACAACCTGGCGAATCTCAATACCGTTGGTTTCAAGTCGTCCAACATTTCGTTCGTCGACGTGCTCGGACAGGCCTTCGCGACAGGCGTTTCCGGAAGCGGCAACGTCAACCTCGGACTCGGCACGCAGGTCGCTTCGGTTCGCGCGAATTTCAGCGCGGGTTCCGTGCAGACCACCAACAATCCGCTGGACGTTGCGATTCAGGGCAAGGGACTGCTGGTGCTCAAGGGCGCCGAAGGCAAGTACTACACGCGCGCGGGCAACCTGCATCTGGATTCGGACAACAATCTGGTGGCGGACAATGGAATGGCCGTACAGGGTTATGTCCGCAATCCGTCGAACGGAACGATCGATCCGAACCTCGGACTGCACAACATCCAGATGCCGAGCGGGCTGGAGAGTCCGGTGAAGACGTCGCAGTTCCAGGTGAACATGAATCTCGATGCGAACTCCGCGGACGCCGCGAAGTTCACCACATCATTCCAGGTCTACGACTCTCTCGGCGCCGCGCACATGGCCAAGGTGAGTCTGCAGAAGGACAGCACGTCCGGCAACCCGCCGTTGACGAAGTGGAAGTTCGATATCACGATTCCCGAAAAGGAAACCGGCGGAGCCGATCCCGCCAGCACGAAGGAATACAGCCTCATTACGGGCGCCGTTGCGGGGGCCACGCCCAGCGCCGGCACGCTGGTGTTCGACGCGGCGGGCAAACTGAAGTCCGCCTATACCGGCGCGGACCCGGCTGCCCTTCCCGCGCTGGCCGATCTGAAGATCCCGCCGGCCGGCGTCACGTTGCCGGGCATGGCCGCGGGCGGAACGCTCGCCTCCAGCATCTCCTGGAAACTGCTTTCGAGCGACGGGACGTCGCCGGTCACCGGCTTTGCCAGTCCGAGCGAAGTCTCCTTCAGTTCACAGAATGGAGCAGCCGCCGGCACCTTGAATAACATGACCGTTCAGCCGGACGGCACCATCTCCGCGGTGTTCACCAACGGAAAGACCGTGAATTTCGCCCAGATTGTACTGGCCCAGTTCGGCAACGTCGACGGACTGGTTCCCGCCGGCGGCGGTCTGTATCAGGAAACGGCCATCTCCGGGTCGAGCTTCGTCGGCGCCCCCGGCGACGGCGGCCGGGGCCGGATGATTGGCGGAGCCCTGGAGCAGTCGAACGTCGATCTCGCCACGGAGTTGACGAAGATCATCACCTTCCAGCGCGGATATCAGGCGAACGCGAAGCTGATCACCACCACCGACCAGATCATGCAGCAGACGATGCAGATGGTTCAGTAGGGGCGGTAAATCCGGGGCCGGTCCTGGAGCAAGGGCTGGCCCCGAATGGATTCGTCCGTGATACATTTTCGCCATGAACGAAGAAGAGGTCCGCCTGTTGAGGAAGTGGCTGCACGATCTGAACAACCGGTTGGGCACGATCCTGGCCACCGCGGAGTTGCTTCAGATGGAGCAACTCACCACGAAAGCCACCGAGCGAGCGCGGCTGATCGAGACCAAGTCCCTGGAAGTCCGCGAAATCATCCGTCAAATCGGCGAATACTACGTGAAGTAAGTCAAATCTTTGGCTGCCGCGACGGCATCATTGACATTTCCACTGGGCAAATCCTGCCTAAGCGACTGATCTTCCTCGTTTCCTCCTCTGGTAGACCGCGTGCTTTCCTTCTGGCCAACGCAGGGCTGAATGCCCGCGTGCAGAAGGAGGCCGACTTTGTCCGAACCCCACGTCAAAGAGAAAAACGAAGCCGTTGAAACCCCGGCTCCGGCGAAAGCGAGTTCCATCGGCAAGGTGTTGCTGATCGCCGTGATCGCGCTGGTCTCCAGCGCCGGAGGCGGGGCCATGTCCTGGTTCCTCACCACCAAAACCATGAACGCCGAGGCGAAGAGTTCCGCCGCCGCTGAAGACCCCGCCAAGAAGAAGGCGGACGAACTGGCGGAAGCGATCGAAAAAGGGGGCGCGCTCCCGCTCGAACCGTTCGTGGTCAACCTGGCGGACACCGACGCGGCGCGCTATCTCCGGATTCGAGTCAGCCTGATGATCGACGACAAGAATGCGATCAAGGAAGCGACGGAAAACACCGCTCTTCAAATGAAGGTGCGGGACGTCATTCTGCAGGCGCTGACGGTGAAGACCTCTCAGGAACTGATCAACGAGGAGGGCAAGACCAAACTTCGCGAACAGATCCGGGAAAAGATCGAGGTCTACTTCAAGAAACCCAAACTGGTGGACGTGATGTTCACCGAATTCGTCATCCAGCTATGAGCGAGAAACACGAAGCCGCCGCGTTACGCAACGCGCAACTGCGGGAACTGGCCCCCCTTCACGACATTCCGCTGCAGGTGTCGATTGAGATCGGACGCATGAAAGTCCGCGTTCGGGATCTCATGAAGCTTGCGCCGAACGCCGTGCTGGAGCTGAAAAAGCCGGCGGGAGAGCCCCTGGAAATCTGCATCAACGGGCACCACGTCGCGCGTGGCGAAGTGATCGTTGTCGAGCAGACGTCGGGCATTCGTATCATCGAAGTCTTCAAACCGGGCGCGAGTATGACGGGAACGGCCGAAGCATGATCGCATTTCAGGTTCTCGGCTCACTTATTTTGATTCTGGGCGGGCTGGTCGTGGTTCTGCAGATCCTGAAGAAGTACGTGCCCTCGATGGCCATGGCGCGGGACCTTTCCGTCACCGAGCAGCTCCATCTTGGAGACCGCTGCCGGCTCATCGTCGTGAAAGTTCGCGGGGAAGAACTGTTGATCGGCGTCACCCGCGAAAGCATTTCGATTCTGGAAAAGTTGCCCCAATGAACCCTCTACTCCATCTGATGCTTGCCGCAGCGCCGGCGGTTCCCCAGTTGAAACTCGACATGGGCGGCAGCGGCAGCCAGGTCAACATGACCATGCCGGTGCAGATCATGTTGCTGCTGACGCTGCTGACGTTTGTGCCGGCCATCATCATCTCGCTGTCGTCGTTCACGCGGATCATCATCGTGTTTCACTTTCTGCGGCAGGCTCTCGGCACGCAGGAAGCGCCGTCGAACCAGATTCTGATCGGCCTGACGTTGTTTCTTTCGTTCTTTGTCATGAACCCGACGCTGACGAAAATTTACGACGACGCGTACACGCCGTGGTCGAAAGGCGAGATCGACCAGATGCAGGCGGTCGAAAAGGGTGCGGCGCCGCTGAAGCAGTTCATGCTGAGGAGCACGCGCGAAAAGGATTTGAAACTGTTTGTCGACCTGTCGAACACTCCGCGGCCGAAGGGTCCGGAAGACCTGCCGATGCGAACGGTGATTCCGGCCTTCATGATTTCCGAGATCAAGACCGCGTTTCAGATCGGCTTTGTTCTGTTCCTGCCGTTTCTGGTCATCGACATGGTGGTCTCGTCGGTTCTGCTGTCGATGGGAATGATGCAGCTCCCGCCGGCCATGGTCTCGCTGCCGTTCAAGGTTCTGTTGTTCATCATGGTCGACGGCTGGGGATTGATCATTACATCGTTGGTGAAAAGCTATGCCTGAAGAACTTGTGCTGCGTCTCGCGAAACAGACGCTGGAGACCGTGCTCATGGTCAGCGCGCCCATGCTGGGCGCGGGTCTGGTGGTCGGTTTGATCATCAGTGTTTTGCAGGTCATCACGTCCATCCACGATTCCGCGCTGGCGTTCGTGCCGAGGATCGTGGTCACGTTCGTGGTCTTTCTGATCGTGTTCCCATGGATGATGAACACGATGGTGTCGTACACATCCTCATTGCTCGGTTCGTTCGACAATTACGTGAAATAGGGATTCGAATCCCGAAATCGACTGACTGCCATGGATGGCATTGTTTCCCTCGCGATACCTTACTTCTACCTGATCCACATTCTGGTCGTGGCCGTGCGCGTCGGCGGCGCGTTGTTGTTCGCGCCGATCTGGGGCTATTCCGGATTCCCGCAATACCTGCGGATCATTCTCATCTTCTCGATCGCGGCGGCCGTCGCCTCCGTGATTCCGTTCAACGAAGCGGCATACGAGAATCCGGGCCTTGTGCTGCCGGCCGAGTTTCTGATCGGCCTTCTGCTGTCGATGGGGATCCGGATCGCCTTCGCCGGTCTCCAGTTCGGGGCGCACATGGTGAGTTCCCACCTCGGGCTTTCCATGATTCAAACGATCGATCCGACGACGGCGAACCGGTCGACGCTGATGAGCGGTTTCATCTCGATGGTCGGCTACTGTCTGATTCTCGCCGCGGACCAGCACCACACGATTCTCCGGACGCTGGCGTCGAGCTACACGGCATTTCCGGTCGGAACGATTGTGAAAAGCAGTCAGTGGTTTGACACGCTGATGAGCGCGTCATCGCAGATCTTCATCATCGGATGGAAGATCGCCCTTCCGGTGTTCCTGGCGACCCTGCTGCTCGAAATCACCGTCGCCTTCATTGTCCGCATGCAGCCGCAGATCTCTTTAATGGTGGTCACGGCGCCTCTCAAGCTCTATGTCGGGATGCTTGTTCTGGGCGCCTCTCTCGCCTTTTTCCCTCGCGCCATCGGCGACGCGTTCAACCTCATCGTCCTGAGAAAATAGATGGCATCGAATGCGGAACGCACAGAGAAACCGACCGGCAAGCGACGCCAGCGCGCCAAAGAAGAGGGGAAGTTCGCCTATTCCCAGGAACTCACGTCCGCCCTCACGCTCACGGCGGCCCTGGCCGCCCTTTCCTATTCACTGGGCAGCGGCGCCGGATTCCGAACCCTGCTCCAGTCTCTGCTTCAGACGGCGGTCACCGGCGATGTGACCGCGGAAAAGCTCATCGCGATGATTCGTCAGAGCGGCGTCTTCTTCCTGATGACGGCGGCGCCCGTCCTTGCCGCATCGATGGTGGCTTCGCTTACGGGCAGTGTCATTCAGGGCCTGCCGATGCTTGGCGCAAACACGACCGGCCTCAAGTGGGAGCACCTGAACCCGGTCAACGGTTTGTCCAAGCTGAAGGCGAAGATCTCGTGGATGGAGTGGGTGAAAATCCTGCTCGTGGTTGCCGTGTGTGCAATCGCCCTGCAAAGCGTTTTCTCGCAATTCTGGCGCGAACTCATCGCTCTTCCCGCGCACGACATCAGCGGTTCCAACAAAGTGCTGTACTCCGCCATCGCCAGGCTGACCACCTATATCGCCGGAACGGCCATCGCGCTTGCGGTCGGCGACTTTTTCCTTCAACGGTACAAGTTCGAGAAGAGCCTGATGATGACGAAGGAAGAAGTGAAAGAGGACATGAAGTCGACCGATGGCAACCCCGAAGTCAAAGGAAAGATCCGCCAGATTCAGCGCGCAACGGCCCGGCGCCGGATGATGTCGCGCATCAAGGATGCGGACGTGATTGTGACGAACCCGACCCACTACGCGGTCGCCCTCGAATACAAGCCCGACACCATGGGCGCGCCGCGCGTTGTGGCGAAAGGCGTGGATCTGATCGCGCAACGGATCCGGGAAGAGGGTCGGAAATATGACATCGCGACTGTCGAAAACGTGCCTCTTGCACGTGCTTTGTACGCGAGTGTGGAACTCGAACAGGAGATTCCGCTCGAGCTTTACAAGGCCGTCGCGGAGGTTCTCGCGTACGTGTTCAAAGTGCGTAAGCGCATGTAACAGCGCGGTTCGTGTCCGCTGTAGCGGCGGTCGAGAACCGACGAACCGGATGCCGGCATGAGAGCGGTCGCGGGGGTTGGCAGCCGGGTTGCTTATGGGTCGGCGGTCATCGACCGCCGCTACAGGGTTTATCGAGAATGAACAAAGCGCAAATATCCATACCGATCGCGATAGTCATCATCCTGATGGTCGTGATCCTTCCTTTGCCCTCATTCGTCCTCGATATCCTGATATCGGCAAACATCTCCCTTTCTGTAGTGATTCTTTTGTCCGCCGTTTATCTGCTGAAGGCGACGGAGTTCTCCACCTTCCCATCGATTCTTCTGATGTCGACGTTGTTCCGCCTCGCGCTGAACATCGCATCGACGCGCCTCATCCTCCTGCACGGCAGCGAAGGAATGGGCGCGGCCGGCGCGGTGATCAACGCGTTCGGCCAGTTCGTGGTGGGCGGCAACTACGCGGTGGGAGTCGTGATCTTCCTCGTTCTGATCGTCATCCAGTACGTGGTCATCAACCACGGCGCGGTCCGCATTTCGGAAGTGACGGCCCGCTTTACTTTGGATGCGATGCCCGGCAAGCAGATGTCGATCGACGCCGACTTGAACGCCGGCGTGATCGACCAGCACGAGGCGCGCGCCCGCCGCGAGGCGGTAGGCAAGGAGGCCGAGTTCTACGGAGCCATGGACGGCGCCATCCGCTTCACGCAGCGCGACGCGATGGCTTCGATTCTTATCACGGTGATCAACATCGTCGGCGGGATCTTCATCGGAGTGTTCCAGGGCGGAATGCAGATCGTCACCGCGCTCCAGACGTTCACCATCCTCACGGTGGGCGACGGTTTGGTGACAGCCATTCCTTCGCTCCTCATTTCGATCGCCGGCGCGCTGGTGACCACTCGCGCGGCGTCGAAAGATTCTCTCGGCGAGAACGTGTCGATGCAACTGTTCGCGAACCCGAAGCCGGTCTATTTCGGATCGGGCATTGTGGCGGGTCTCGGTCTTCTGCCCGGGTTTCCCAAGTTCTCTTTCCTGTTCCTGGCCGGCCTCCTCGCCCTCATCGCGTACACCATTGCGGCCGCCGCCAGGGAGAGCGACCAGTTGAGCGGCTCACCCCTGTCGAAGGAACCGGACGCCACGCCGGAAAAAGCCACCGCATTCCTGAAAGTCGACAGCCTCGCCATCGAAATCGGCTACGGCCTGGTCGGCCTCGTCGACGCGGCGCAGGGCGGCGACTTCCTGAACCGCATCCGGTCGATCCGCAAACAGATCGCGCAGGAACTCGGCGTCATCGTGCCGCCGGTCAACATCACCGACAACATGAAGCTCGGACAGCGCGAGTACTCCATCCTGCTCAAAGGCGTCCAGATCGCCCGCGGCGAACTCATGATGGACAAGTTCCTCGCCATCAACCCCGGTCACGTCAACGGCAAAATCGAGGGCATTGCCACGACCGAACCGACATTCGGCCTGCCCGCCACCTGGGTCACCCGCGAGGTTCGGGAGCGCGCTCAGATGATGAGCTACACGGTCGTCGATCCCGCTTCGGTTCTCGCCACTCACCTGACGGAAGTGATCAAGAACCACGGTTACGAAATGATCGGCCGCCAGGAAGTGAAGACCCTGATCGATCACGTCGCCGAAACGCATCCGAAGCTTATCGAAGAACTCGTGCCGAAGACGCTCTCGGTGGGCGAGATCCAGAAAGTCCTGCAGAACCTCCTGCGGGAAAAAGTGACCATACGCGACCTCGTGACGATCTTCGAGACGCTCGCCGACTACGGCACGCAAACCAAGGACGCCGTCCTCCTCACCGAAATGAC
>JAHFTY010000064.1 GCA_023265365.1 Acidobacteriota bacterium | reverse complement strand
AAAGACTGTTATAGTCCGTCCCGTTGACGGCCGTGCCGCTCAGCGCGTAGTTCACGGTGAGCGAGGCGCTCGTGCTTCCAGTCCGGCTGATGGTGAAGACGCCGGGATCGGGGCCAACTTCGGAGGCATTCGCGTCCGTGGCGGCAACAGTGACAGTCGGAAGGCTCGTCGTGCCAACCTGGTACGATGCCTGCGCGAACGCGCGCCGGCCGTCCGGCCAAAGTACTTCGGCTTCCACCCACTGTGTTCCGGTGATCGAAGGCGCGAAAGTGAAAGTCCTGCCAAAGGCGGGTTCCTGCCCCTTGGATTCCCAAACGATCGTGGAATCAGTCAGGTCCATGCTTGGGACCTGGACCGAAGCCGTGACGGCCTCGGAAACGGCAGCCTGCGCCGGCAGGCCGGTAATCTGGGCGGTGGGCGCAGTCCATGCCTGGTCTTTGAGCGGCGTGCTCGCCATCAGGAACGCCATGCATCCCAGACCGCGGGCCTGGTCCACCACGACTGCTTCCGTGTTCACGTTCCAAGTATCGGCCCATCGGTCATAAAGGGCATACCCGCTTGCGGTCTTCACGTCGGCCGGATAGCTGAGGCTTCTCAGCTCGGGATACTTGTCGAGATACTGAAAAACCTCCTGCATATTGCCGGTCGGCAACCCGGAGGGCGGTAGGACGCGGATGTCGTTGTGGGCGAATTGGCTGACGATCTCGCGCTGATGCTTCCATCCGGTGCCCGTGACAAACGTCATGTTCACCGGGTTGCATCCGAATTCAAAGTTCAAGTTTCCCACGATCGCATCGATGTAGGCGGGGTTTGAATCGAGCTGGTAAGCCGCCGCCATGTCAAAGGCTTGCCCGGCTGAAAAATACCAGCCCGCGGTCATATACCGTTTGTTCTCGTCTGGAAAACTGCTGCCGTAGGCTGAATCACGGGCGCGGTTCAGCTGGTCCTGCCCGGCAAGCTTGACTTCGTTTTCACACTTCGCGAGGTAGGTGGAATCCATCTGCGAAACGCTGAGCCTTCCGGTCTTTGCCGCAAAGGCGTAAGTGCGTATTGCGCCGCCGTAGCCTTCGAACAGTCTCCACCAGCCCCAACGCTTCACCGTGGAAGAAGTCGGATCCGGCATCCATTCCATCAACTTTTGATGGTACTGTTGTTCGCCCGTAGCCGCGAACATGGCCGATGCGGCCCAGGCCAATTCGTCGTCGTGCGTGAACACGTCGCCGTAGTGTGTGATTCTTTGGTACGAACCCGCCTTGCCGTAAAGAGCGATGGCGTTTTCGAGAAAGTTCCATCCGAGCCTGGCCTTCTGAAGATAAAGAGCGGCCTCCGCCGGGAACTGTTGCTTAAACCGTGGCGAGGAAGCAGCCTCCGCCAGCGCGGCCACCGCGGATGCAGTCACGGCCGTTTGCTTGGGCCAGACCACCTGCGTGTCGCCGTTGTCAGGCGTGACGTTGCTCTCATACTTGCGGGCGCGCGGATAGACGAGAAAGTAGAAGCCGCCATCCGAATCCTGCATTTTGGCGAGAAAATCAGCCTCCTGCTTGGCTTCCTGCAGGATGTCGCTTTTACCGTCACCGCTCTCGGGAATGCCCAGGTTGTCGAGCTCGCCGACTCCCGGGAAGGCGTCGGCCGCGAAAACCAGGTGATGGACCAGTTGCGCGCTGTTGATCGTGTACTTGCTGTAATCGCCAGCGTCATGGTGACCGAGCGAAACATCAATCGTACCCTGGCGGTTGTAAGGATAGAGAATGGTCGAATAATTCAAAGTCGGCGCGACTTGGGCGATAAACGTCCACGTCGGATGCGTCGCGGTCGGAACTTCTGCCGCGGCCGCATGGCAGATCCCATGCGTGTGCCGCGTGTACGGCAGTGTGAGCGCCGTGCCGCAACGCTGATGATACATTCCCAGGGCGTAAGCGCGGGCGCTGGCCGCGGCGATCCCGTCGTGGATGAAGAACGGAAACGAGGCGCCCATCCCCGGTACGACCAATTGATATTCTCCGGGTGTATTGTACGCGGTGAAATCCGCCTGCATCACCTTTTGATAAGGCAACGGGCTGATGGTGAAACCGACGTCGGGCCGCGAGGTGAGCTGGCCTTGAAAAACCGCCGCCTGGGTCTTGGTGTCCACCAGTTGGAAAGTAGAAGGGCCAAGATTCAACTCCCCCATGCTGCCGAGATAGAAGCCGACCATCGCTTTCTTGGACTGGCCGGGCATGTATCCGGTCTCGTTGACGTGAATCGCCGGGCTCCATCGCAGCGGATCGGCAGTGTCGACGAATGTCATCGACGAAGACCAAAGCGCGCCGGAAGGATTGGTCACCGTGACCGTTTCATTGTCAGCAACCGGCGACGCAAGCGTGAGGTAAATCGAATTAACGATGCGCAAGTCGCGGTCGTAGATCGTTTTGGGATAGTCAATCAGCGGTGCGTAGAGCGGACGGCGCTTGAAACCGACGGATTGTACGGCGATCGGCCGGCCGTCGGCGGTAACGACAAACTCAGTGGCTGCCGGAAGGTGAAGTACTCCGGTCGGATCGACGAAGTTCCATTGCGTGATTTGTCCCGGATCGGGCGGCTTCGTGTTGATCAACACAAGCTCGAGCATCGTGGGCGTGAGTACACGAAGGGTATTCGACCCAACCACGGGCATTGTCAGGGGTTTCTGGTCCATGGAAGTCCCGGAAGACTGTGAAAAAACTGGTTCGACCAAGGTCACCCATCCAAAGGCAACGGTGAAAAACGGCACCAACCAAACAACATTATTTCGGAACCCTTTCATACAACACCTCCTGTTATTCTAAGGGTCCCTACGGAATGGCTCAGGCTGTCATGTGGCGCGTGGGGGCAATTGACCTGCTCGAGAAGCGATTCGTGTCGGATGGCCCAGCAGCAGCGGATCAGTATTCGAGTGGCCGGCTCGATCAAGAGGAGGACGTCCCGTTTTGTTCCAAACAGCCGTGAATAGTTCCGTAGAGCGGTTCACAGCTATAATAAATATGATAATTATGATTTTTCAACTTAAATTGTATAAATTATACAAACTTTACATTTTTTAGAATCAACATTTTTTTTCTTTTTTTTTATAAGGATCCCTAATTGTCACCTCGATCAACGCAACCGATGCGGAGTTTTCTTGGATGGTCAATTTTTGCATTTCGATGCAAACGTGCTCGAAATTGAGCATCGCCCCTGATTTCTGCCCAAAAAAATATTTTGCTTTTCCGTATTCGCTTTCAAACGGGGGTTATTTTTTGAGCCATGGAACGGGTTGAAGCTTCTTTCTTTTCACGACTGCAGGGCTTGTCGCTTTCCGGCGATGTCCTAATCTGGCATTCTTGCCGACCTTGTTGGCCGGCCAGGTGCTTCATGCCGGACGCGGTAGGGTCAAAATAGGACAACGCTCGTTTTCTCGACAGGATCAACCGTTCTCAACTGTTCCCAAGCAAGCGGGTTACGTTGAGTTTTTCTAATAACTACAATGAAAAAATGACAAAAACTGGTTGCTTGTAAATTTTTCTGGTCTATTCTTGAAAGTCTAAAAATAATGACAACCACCATTATCACTCCCATCGAAAACCAGGATCTCATTGCCTGGTCCGCCAAGCCCAAAGACAAGGTTTTGCGGGAGGGTGAGGTTCATGTCTGGCTGGCCAATCTCGAGCTCGAAATTTACGCGATGCCGAAATTTTTGCGGGATCTTTCGCTGACCGAGCGAACCCGGGCGCAACGCCTGCAATTCGATCACGATCGGCGGCGGTTTGTCATCGCCAAGGGACTGCTCCGCAATCTCTTAGGTGGCTACATGGGAATGAAACCCAACGAGATCCAGTTCACCATGGGGCCCTCGGGCAAACCTGAAATCGCCCAACGGTTGCAGACGAGTCATGATCCGATCCAGTTCAACCAGGCTCACTCCGGTCATTTGGGAATCTATGCGTTCTGCAGAAACCGGCGCGTGGGCGTCGACATCGAGGAGGTCCGTCCATTTCCCGATATGGATCAGATCGCCTCCCTGCTCTTCAGCACGCAAGAAATGGCGGTTTTTCAGTCGCTGAGCACCAAGGAAAGGCAAAGGGCGTTTTTCAGCACCTGGACCCACAAGGAGTCATTCGTCAAGGCGCTGGGCAAAGGACTCACCATTTCATTGAATCACTTTGAAGTGTCGCGCATACACGCCAACCTAGCCAAGATCGTTCAGAACCACGACCAGCCGGCGCAACCCCTGAATTGGTTCGTCAGGGATATTTCCATTTCGTCCCAGTTTTCCGCCGCTGTTTGCGTCGAGGGTGATGGCTGGAAACTCCGCTGCTCTCGATGGTGAGCCGCGGCTTCGATCCCAACGTGAGTCCGGACATGCCCTCGGCTTTACAGCACAACACACCGTCGCAACTGCCGGCCGGCGCGCTGCAGACGGCGCTCGCGTGCATCCACGAGCTTTTTGAAGAACAAGCCGTGCGAACACCCGAGCACACAGCGTTGGTGACCAAGACAGAGCGCCAAAGCTTTGAAGAACTCAACCGCCGCGCCAACCAACTGGCGCACCACCTGCGCCGGCTCGGCGTCGGACCCGAAACGCTGGTGGGCATCTGCATGGAACGCAGCGCCGAGCTGATCGTCGCCTTGCTCGGCGTGCACAAGGCCGGCGGGGCTTATGTGCCGCTTGACCCGGATTACCCCAGGGAGCGCCTTGCCTGCATCCTGGAGGACGCCCGCGTGCCGGTGCTGATCACGCAGTCGGGCTTAAAAGGCATCCTGCCCGACCTGAAAGCCGAGGTGATTGATCTTGATACCCGCCGAACCGGGCTTTCGCGTGAAAGCGCGGCCAATCTCCCGAACCTGACCCGTCCGGAAAACCTTTCGCATGTGATTTACACCTCCGGCTCGACCGGCCGGCCCAAAGGCGTCGGCATCGAGCATCGTAATGTCAACGCCTTCCTGCATTGGGCCAAAAGCGTCTACCCGCCCGAGGAGTTGAAGGGCATGCTCGCCTCCACCTCGGTCTGCTTTGACCTGTCGGTCTTTGAAATCTTCACGCCGCTGTGCTGGGGTGGGACCATCTACCTGGCCGACAACGCGCTCGAACTGCCGTCGCTTCCCGAAGCGCACAACATCACGCTCGTCAACACCGTGCCCTCGGCCATCGCGGAACTTCTGCGCCTGGACGGCATTCCAACTTCGGTCCGCGTGGTGAACCTCGCCGGCGAGGCGCTCTCGTGCGAAATCGTCGACAGGCTCTATCAAAAGCCGCACATCCAGAAGGTGTACGACCTTTACGGACCGACCGAAGACACGGTCTACTCCACGTTCAGCCTGCGCCGGGCGGGCGAGCCAGCCACAATCGGCCGGCCGCTGGCTGGTAAACACGTTTATCTGCTCGATGAGAAGCTGAAGCGGATGCCAACCGGCGAGCACGGTGAGATTTACATTGGCGGCCATGGACTGGCGCGCGGTTACCTGGACCGGCCTGAGCTTACGGCGGAGAAGTTCGTTGCTGATCCCTTTGGCGGGGAACCCGGCGCACGGCTCTACAGGACGGGTGATCTGGCGCGCTGGCGCGCTGACGGCAATCTGGAGTTTCTTGGCCGCATCGACCACCAGGTCAAGATCCGCGGCTATCGCATCGAGCTGGGCGAGATTGAATCGGTCCTGCGCAAGCATCCGCAGGTCAGCGATTGCGTCGTCGTGGCGCGTGAGGATGCACCAGGTGATAAACGCCTGGTGGGGTATGTCGTGGCAACCCCCGAATTCGCGGGCAAAAATCCGGACAACCGGTTCATTGCCCAATTGCGCTCCTTTTTGAAGGAGAAACTTCCCGATTACATGATCCCCTCAGCTTTCGTCATCATGGATCGGTTCCCGCGGACGCCGAACGGCAAGCTGGACCGGCGCGCGCTTCCGGAACCGGTTCTGGAACGGAACGCCGTCGAGACAACTTATGCTGCGCCGCGCTCGGAAACCGAAATGAGGCTGGCCGAAATCTGGTGCGCGCTTCTGGGAATCCAGAAGGTGGGAATCCGCGACCATTTCTTCGAGCTGGGCGGTCACTCACTTCTGGCCACCCGGATGATTTTCGAAATCCGCGAAAAGCTCGGCGTCGATCTCTCTCTTCGAACACTCATGGAAAAGCCGACGGTCGATTCGCTGGCGTCCGAAATCGATTCGCGGCTCCAGTCGCGTTCCCGTGCCGCACCCCTGCCGAAGCTCGAAGCAGATCCCGCGCGGCGCCATGAACCGTTCCCGCTGACCGACGTGCAAACCGCCTACTGGATTGGCCGCAGCGGCGCCTTCGAGCTGGGAAATATCGGATGCCGTATCTATCAGGAAATCGACTGCGACAGGCTCGACCTTTCACGCCTGGAACGGGCCCTGCAGAGGCTGGTGGATCGCCATGAGATGCTTCGCGCGGTTTTTCTGGCCGACGGCACGCAGAAGATCCTGCCGGAAGTTCCCCGATTCCAGATCCAGATCCGCGACCTGCGCGGGCTCGCGGATGTCGGACGGCAGGCCGAGCTCGACCAGGCACGCCACGATCTCTCGCACCGGATCCAGCCCTCCGACCAATGGCCGCTGTTTGAGGTCCACGCCTCGCTGCTCGACGAGCGGCGAACCCGCCTCCACTTCGGCATCGACTTCCTGATCGTCGACGGACTTTCCATGGAAATTTTCCTGCGCGACCTGCATGGTTTCTACGTCAATCCGGATCTCGAGCTGGCCCCGCCTGCGGTCTCCTACCGGGACTACGTCCTGGCGGAAGCCTCGATCCGAAACAGCGAGCTTTGCAAGCCGTCCATCGATTACTGGGAGGAGCGTATCAAGACGCTCCCCTCGGCGCCCGACCTGCCGTTGGCGAAGAATCCGGCCGCGATCGTCGCGCCGAGGTTCAACCGCCGCTCTGCGAATCTCGACACGCAGTGCTGGTCGCAGTTGAAAGACCTCGCGCGCCGCTCAAGCCTGACACCCTCGGTGATCCTGCTCGCGGCATTCGCGGAGGTGGTTCGTTTTTGGAGCAAGGCGCCCCGCTTCACGATCAACATGACGCTCTTGAACCGGTTTCCGCTCCATCCGCAGGTGAACGACGTGATCGGCGATTTCACTTCACTCAACATGCTTGAAGCCGACCCCGCGGCAGGCTCGGATTTCGAGTTGCGGGCCCGGGGCCTTCAAAACCGGCTTTCCGACGACCTCGACCATCGTTTTGTGAGCGGGCTCCAGGTCCTGCACCGGCTCTCCCAGTTGCAGGGCAACCGGGTCTCGATGCCGGTAGTGTTCAACAGCATGGTAAACCTCGACGAAGCCTCGAACTGGGACACCTTCGGCAAAGTCACCTATGAGATCTCCCAAACACCCCAAGTGTGGCTTGAAAACACTGTGAAGGAGAAAAGCGGGGCCCTGGCCGTCGAGTGGGACTCCGTGGACGAGCTGTTTCCATCGGGCCTGCTCGACGAAATGTTCGGCGCCTACATGAAGCTTCTTGGGCGGCTTTCCGCCGAGCCGGCCTGCTGGAAACAAAAGTATTTTGACTTTCTGTCAGCGGTACAGGTGGAACGGCGCCGGCGTGTCAACGCGACGCAGCGGCCCGTCCCCGGCGGCCTTCTGCAGACACGGTTTTTCGAGCAGGCTCGGCGGCATCCGGAGCGCGAGGCTGTAATTTCGGCCCGGCGGCGGATTTGCTACGGTGAGCTGGCGCGTGCCGCGCGCCGCCTGGGACGGAAGCTCCGCGGCCTCGGCGCCAGGCCCAACACGCTTGTCGCGGTGGTCATGGAAAAGGGCTGGGAGCAGATTCCCGCTGTGCTCGGCATCCTGGGATCCGGCGCCGCCTACCTGCCAGTCGACGCGCAGCTTCCCAGGGAACGGCTCTGGCATCTGCTTCGCCATGGCGAAGTGAAGATTGCCCTCACCCAACCCGCGTACGCTTCGTCGCTCCAATGGCCCGAAGGAATCGAGCGGATTGTCGTGGAGGAATCGTGGCTGGCCGCGCACGACGAAGCGCCGCTGGAAACAATTCAGTCCCCCGAAGACATCGCCTACGTGATTTACACTTCGGGGTCAACCGGCCTTCCCAAGGGAGTCGTCATCGACCACCAGGGCGCCATCAACACGATCGTCGACGTCAACGATCGCATCGGCGCGGGCCCGAACGACCGTGTGCTGGCACTCTCGGCACTGAACTTTGACCTTTCGGTTTATGACATCTTTGGCCTGCTGGCGATCGGAGGGGCCATTGTCGTGCCGGAAGCCGACGCCAACCGCGATCCGGAACGGTGGCTTCGATGGATCCAGGAGGAAAAAATCACGCTTTGGAACACCGTGCCGGCGCTCATGGAGATGCTCGTCGATTACACAGCGGGCGAAAATCTGCCGCTGCCGGGCTCGCTCCGCACTGTGATGATGAGCGGCGACTGGATTCCCGTGAATCTTCCCGGCAAGATCCGCGCCCAGCGGCCCAACGCCCGGCTGATCAGCATGGGCGGCGCGACAGAAGCCTCCATCTGGTCGATCTGGTATCCCATCGAAGAGGTTGGGTCCGGCTGGAAAAGCATCCCGTACGGCAAACCGATGGCCAACCAGGAATTCCACGTGTTCACCGAGGATTTGCGTCCGCGGCCGGACTGGGTGACCGGACAGCTTTTCATCGGCGGCATCGGCCTGGCCAAGGGCTACTGGCGCGACAGCGAAAAAACCGCGGGCAGTTTTATGACGCACCCGGAGACCGGACAGCGCCTCTACCGGACCGGCGACCTGGGCCGTTTCCATCCTAATGGGAACATCGAGTTTTTCGGGCGCGAGGATTTTCAGGTAAAAATTTCCGGCTTCCGGATCGAACTGGGCGAAATCGAATCCGCGCTGGCCCGGCATCCAGGAATCAAGGAGGTCGTGGTCATCGCACGCGAAGACCGTCCCGGCGAAAAACGCCTCGTTGCCTATCTCGTGCCGAAAGAAACGCCCGGCCCATCCGGCGCGGATCTCAGCCGGCATCTCGGGGATCAATTACCCGAGTACATGGTACCCTCGGCGTTCGTGACGCTGGAGAAACTGCCGCTGAGCCTGAATGGAAAAGTGGATCGCAAGGCGCTGCCCGAGCCCGACGCGGCGCGACCGGAACTTGGCGCGCGGTATGCCACCCCGCGAACACCCGCCGAGCGGAAGCTGGCGGAGATCTGGACGGAACTCCTGGGCGTGAAGGAAACCGGCATCCACGACAATTTTTTTGAGTTGGGAGGCGATTCGATTCTCGCCATCCAAATCATCTCCCGGGCGCGGCAGGTAGGCCTGCAGATTGCCCCCAGGCAGTTTTTCCAGCACCAAACCATCGCGGAACTGGCCGCGGTCGCAACCGAAGTCGCCGCCACAACGACCGAACAGGGGCTGGTCTCCGGAACGCTTCCCCTCATTCCCATTCAGCATTGGTTCTTCGAACACGGCCTTGACGATGCGCACCACTGGAACCAATCGTTCCTGTTTGAGCTGACGGAAAAACCGAACACCGAATGGCTCAAAGCGGCGGTCCGTCATGTCATTCTTCATCACGACGCTCTCCGACTCCGATTTTCACGCACTGCGGACGACTGGCGGCAGGAATACGGCCCGCCCTCGGAGGAGGATGTTCCGTTCAACTGCATCAACCTCGCGGGAGTGCCGGAGTGCGAACAGGCCGCCGCGCTCACGGCCGCCGCGGCCGAATTGCAGGCAGCCCTGAACCTGGAGAAAGGCCCGTTGCTGCGCGCCGCTTATTTCGACCTCGGTCGTGGACAAGCGGGGCGGCTTTTGCTCGCAATCCATCACCTGGTCGTCGATGGAATTTCCTGGCGCGTCCTGCTCGAGGATCTTGAGCTTGCTTACACCCAGCTACGAGGCGGAAAACCAGTCCAGCTGCCTCCCAAAACGACACCGTTCAAAGTCTGGGCCGAAAAACTCGCCGAGCACGCCCGCTCCGGCGCGCTTCAGGCCGAGATCGGGTATTGGCTCGACCGTCCCGCGGCGGCATTGGCGCTTTTGCCGCCCGATACCGATCCGCGCGGACCCAATACTGAGGCGTCGACCGAAACCGTCATCACGACGCTGACACCGGAAGAGACGGCGGACCTGCTGCAGAAGGTGCCGCGCGTGTACAACACGCAGATCAACGACGTCTTGCTCACGGCGCTCCTCCTTGCATTTCAAAAAAACGCCGGCGCGGACTCGATCTTGGTCCACCTGGAAGGACACGGCCGTGAGGAGCTGGGAAACGGCATCGACGTCTCCCGCTCGGTTGGCTGGTTCACTTCGCTGTTCCCACTGCATCTGAAGCTCGAAGGTTCCGCCGGACCCGGCCCGATGCTCAAGTCGGTCAAGGAACAGCTTCGCCGCGTCCCGAAGAAGGGCATCGGGTACGGCTTGATTCGATATCTGTCGGGCGACGCCGAGACAGCGCGGAAACTGCGAGCGCTCCCCCAGCCCGGGCTTGCGTTCAACTATCTCGGGCAGTTCGATCAACTCCTCGCAGGCGCATCGCTTTTCCGTTTCGCCTGCGAATCCGAAGGCCCGTGGCGAAGTCCTCGAGCCGAGAGGGTCCATATGCTCGAGGTCACCGCGCTGGTTCTTGGGGGGCAATTGCAACTGCGCTGGTCATTCAGCGCTCATCAGCACCGGCGGCTGACGATCGAGCGGGTTGCGCAGGATTACATGTCGGCGCTGCGCGAGATCATCCGTCACTGCCTCTCCCCGGAAGCCGGCGGATACACTCCATCGGATTTCGCCCTTGCCGGCCTTTCCCAAACCGATCTTGACGACCTTCTTTCGGAACTGGGATAACTACTTGCATCCGTTCAAACAAAAATGAGCAAATCGAACATCGAGGACATCCATCCGCTGACTCCAACGCAGGAGGGGATTCTTTTTCATTGCCTGCTGAATCCCGCGTCGGGTCTCTACTGGACTCAGTACAGTCTTGTGATCGAAGGGACCCTGGACGACCGCCTTTTCGGCCGCGCCTGGCAGGAGGTGGTGGCGCATCATCCCAGCCTGCGCACGGTTTTTACATGGGAAAAGCGCAAACAGCCTCTTCAAGTCGTCCGGCAGCACATCGACCTGGTGTGGGAGCGACTGGACTGGACTTCGCTTGGCCCGGAAGAGCAGGAGCAGCAGCTTGAGGCATTTCTGAGCAAGGATCGCGCGATTGGATGCGACCTGAACAAGGGGCCGTTGATGCGCTTCGCGCTGATTCGTCTTGCCGATGATCGTTGCCGGTTTGTCTGGAGCAACCATCATTTGCTGGTCGACGGTTGGTCATTGCAACTGGTCCTGAACGAAGTCCTCGACGTCTACGACCGGCTGGCTCGCGGCGAGGCGGCTGCGAATGGGCGGCGTGCGCCTTTTCGAAATTACGTCGAGTGGCTGCTGGGCCAAAACCGGACCGAAGCCGAAACCTTTTTTCGCGAACACCTCGCTGGCGTGACGACTCCCACCCCGCTGGCATCCGATCGTCCTTCGGGCGGAACGGGCGCGACATCCACGGGCTTCGCTTCGGAGCGGATCACCTTTTCCGCCGCCGAAACATCCCAACTGAAGGTTTTCGCGCGCGCCCAAAAACTGACGCTGAACACGCTGATGCAGGCGGCTTGGGGCCTTCTGCTTTACCGCTACTGCGGCGAGCCGAACATCCTGTTCGGTGTCACGCTCTCGGGCCGCTCCGCGCCTGTCGAAGGGATCGAGTCGATTGCCGGGCTGTTCATCAACACGCTTCCGATTCGATTCAAGATCGATCCGGAGGAGCCCGTCGGCGACTGGCTTCGGAAGGCGCATCGGTTGCAGGCCGATCTCCAGCAATTTCAGCATGCGCCACTTTCGGAGGTCCAAGCCTGGAGCCAGATACCGCGGGGCCAGCCGCTGTTCGAAAGCATTTTTGTTTTCGAAAACTTCCCGGCCCAGTCCGGCTGGCACGACAGGTCCAGCGGCATCTCGTTGAGCGATGAGCGGTCGGTCGAACGCACCAACTACCCGCTGACCATCGCCGTCCAATGCGACACCGAGATCATCATCCAGGCGACTTATGACACGAGCCGTTTTGAAGCCGCCAGCATGCGCAGGCGGTTGAGTCACATGAAAACATTGCTCGATGGGATCGCGGCCAACCCGGCCGAGCGCATCAGCCGGCTCCCACTGCTCTCCAACACAGAGCGGCACCAGCTGCTGGTGGAGTGGAACGACACGGCGCGGGATTATCCCCGGGAGCTTTGCGTGCATCAACTTTTCGAGGCCCAGGTCGCGCGCACGCCTGCGAAGATGGCGGTGGCCGCCGCGAACGGCGAACTGACCTTCGCTCAACTCAACGGCCGTGCGAATCAGCTCGCTCATCACCTGCGCCGGCTCGGAGTCGGGCCGGAGACAATGGTCGGCATCTGTGTCGAGCGCTCGATTGAAATGGTCGTCGGCCTTCTGAGCATCCTCAAGGCCGGCGGTGCTTACATGCCGATGGACCCGTTCTTCCCCAAGGACCGCCTGGCCTTCATGCTCGATGACGCCGATGTCGGCGTTTTGCTCACCCAAAAGCACCTGTTGGAGGCGTTGCCTACCCACAAGGCAAAGACAGTTTGCCTGGACACCGGTTGGAACGCCATCGCACGGGAAAGCACCGAAAAACCCAATGTGCGGGTCACCGCCGGGAACCTCGCCTACGTGATCTACACGTCCGGCTCGACAGGCAAACCCAAGGGCGTTCAGATTCCTCACGGCGCCGTTGTGAACTTCCTGAATTCGATGCGCCGAAAACCCGGCCTCAACGGCGACGACGTTCTGCTGGCGGTCACGACCCTGTCGTTTGACATCGCCGGGCTGGAACTTCATCTGCCGCTCTCCGTCGGCGCGAAAGTGGTGGTGGCCTCGCAGCAAACCGTGATGGATGGACCCGAGTTGATCCGGGAGCTGGAGCGCGAAAAGGTGACCGTCCTTCAGGCGACACCCGCGACGTGGCGCGTGCTGCTGGCTTCGGGCTGGCGGGGCGATTCCAGACTGAAAATCCTGTGCGGCGGCGAGGCATTGCCGCCCGATCTGGCGGATGAGTTACTGCCTCGCTGCGCCGAGTTGTGGAACATGTACGGCCCGACGGAAACCACGATTTGGTCGACCTGTTGCCGGGTACTGAGCTCAGGCGGCGGCATCCATATCGGTCGGCCCATCGACAACACCGCCATTTACATTCTCGATTCCAACCTCCAACCCGTCCCTGTGGGCATCACCGGTGAATTGTTCATCGGTGGGGACGGCCTGGCGCGCGGTTACCTGAACCGCCCCGAGCTGACGGCGGAGAAATTTGTTGCCGATCCCTTTGGCAGGGAACCTGGCGCCCGGCTCTACAGGACGGGTGATCTGGCGCGTTATCTGCCCGACGGCAACATCGAGTGCCTGGGCCGGTTTGATCACCAGGTCAAAATCCGCGGGTTCCGGATCGAGTTGGGTGAAATCGAGTCGATCCTGCGGCGGCATCCCGCGGTGAGCGAGACAGCCGTTGTGGCGCGGGATGACACCCCGGGCGACAAACGGTTGGTGGGCTATGTCGTTTCGAAAAACGGCACCATTGCCGGAGTCAGCGATCTGCGCGCGCACCTCCTGGCCGCGCTGCCCGATTACATGGTGCCTTCGGCGTTCGTTGCTCTTGAAAAGCTTCCGCTCACGCCAAATGGCAAAGTGGACCGCAAGGCGCTTCCCGCGCCGGACCATCACCGGCCGGAACTGCAGCAGTCTTTCGTTGCTCCGCGCACCACGATGGAAAAACTGTTGGCGTCCATCTGGAAGGCAGTGCTCAACGTGGAAGAGGTTGGCATCCATGACAACTTCTTCGACCTGGGAGGACATTCCCTGCTGGCAGTCCGGCTCTTCTCCAGGATCCAGCAGGCGCTGAACAAGAAATTCCCGCTGGCCATACTCTTCGAGGCGCCCACCATCCAGCTTTTGGCCGAGGCCCTGCACACGGATAAAAAGGGCGACCCCGACTCGGCGCTGGTGGCCATCCAGACCACCGGCACCAAGCCGCCCTTCTTCTGGGCACACGGCCTGGGCGGCGGCGACGACGGCGGCGGGCCTTTCCGGTACCGGAAACTTGCCCTTCTGCTCGGACCTGACCAGCCCTCGTACGGCCTGCGCACTCCGAAGGACCCGTTCTCGCAGATCGAGGAGATGGCGGCAACATTCGTTCGCGATCTGCGCAAGATCCAGCCGGAAGGCCCCTACTATTTAGGCGGATATTGCATGGCGGGCGTCGTGGCTTACGAGATGGCCCGTCAGCTCCGCGACCAGGACCAGGAGGTCGCGCTGCTGGTTTTGATTGACAGCGGCGTCTTCAACCACAGCATCGGCCTCAGGAGCCTGACTCCGAAAGCGATGTTTCGATATGGTGCAAACTTTGTCTTCTGGGCATGGGACATCCTGCGCAACGAGCACGTCAAACTGAGCCACCCGGCCAAACGCCTGTTGTATCTGCTCCGGAGGACCGTCTTCAGAAGACTGACCCCGGGAAAGGCCCGTGTGTACCCCGAAATCGGAGAGGTTTTGGACATGACCGGATACCCGGCCGAGGCCCGGAAGTTCGCCGAGGCGCATTGGCAGGCGTTCATCCGTTACACGCCGAAAAAATTCGATGGACGCGTCACGTTGTTTGCCCCGAAGGCGCGCAGCCTGCTGGCCCCCGACCCGGTCATTGTTTGGGGGACCCTTGCCGAAGAGGGCGTCGATCCCTACGTTATTCCCGGCAACCACGCCACGATGCTCGAAGAGCCGTTTGTTCAAGACCTGGCGAAAAGCCTGGGCGCCGTCCTGGCCAAGGCGCAGGGCGAAGCTACCGGAATGGCGGCGCGGGCGCTCCCGATGACAATCCAAACCGTCCGGACTTGAATCTCAGTTCGATTGCCGCCATGCGACTACTCCGTCTTCTCCGATGAGTACCACCGATCTTTCCGTGATCCACGTCCCGCGGCGCTTCGCGGCCGGGGAATGGGGAGGCACTGAAACGGTCATCCTGGAAATATCGCGCCGCCAGCAGCGTGTCGGGTGGCGGCCTCAAATTTTCACGTCGTTGGCCCTCGCCGGCGCCCGTGAAGAAACCATCGGCGGCATCCCAGTCCGGCGCTTTGGCTACTGCTACCCATTCTTCGGCCTTTCCGCCGAAAACCGCCTGGCGATGGACAAGAAGGGAGGCAACCTTCTTTCCTTTTCGCTGTTCGCGGCATTGATGCGGGAACCGGCAGTCCGGCTCTTCCACGCGCACGTCTTGAACCGGCTCGGCGGCGAAGTCCGAACCGCCGCGCGCCTGCGCCGAAAACCGTATGTCGTCTCGCTCCACGGCGGCCACTTCGACCTGCCGGCTTCCGAGATTGGACTCATGAACACGCCGGCGCGCGGCAAACTCGATTGGGGCAGGCCATTCGGTGCTTTGCTCGGTTCCCGGCGAGTGCTCGAAGACGCCGATCATGTCATCTGCGTCGGGCAGAGCGAGTACGACATCGCCAAGACTCGCCTTGGACACGGCCGGATCTCCTATCTTCCCAATGGCGTCGATCCGGAAAGGTTCGCCGGCGGCGACGGCGCTGCATTCCGCGCAAAACAGCGCATTCCGAGGGACGCATACATGGTCCTCAATCTGAGCCGGATCGATGCCCAGAAAAACCAGATGCTGCTTCTGGAAGCGTTCTCGCTCCTGCGCAAAGCCAGTCCGGACGCCTTTCTCATGCTGATTGGCTCGGAAACTCAGCCTGAGTACGCCCGGCGGCTGCGCGACTTTATCCGCGAAAAAAACCTCGGACGGGCGGTGAAAATCCTGCCCGCCCTCCGCTATGATGACCCGGATTTGGTCAACGCCTGCCACGCCTGTGACGTTTTTGTACTGCCCTCGATCCATGAACCGTTCGGGATCGTCGTGCTCGAAGCTTGGTGCTGCCGCAAGCCGGTCGTCGCCAGCCGGGTTGGCGGCCTCAAGTCGCTTGTCCGCGATAGCGTGACCGGGTTGTTCTTCGATCCGTCGTCCGGCGGGCCCACCGAGCTCTCCGCAAAACTCGACCTTCTTGCGCGACAGCCTGAACTGCGCGCCCGGCTTGGCGCGAACGGCTTTGACGAGGTTGGCAAAAGTTACACCTGGAACGCGGTCGCGGAAAAACTCGAATCGATTTACGCGGCGGCCGAAGAAAACATCCGCCGCTAAAAAAGCCCGGCGCGTTTCCGGTACGCGTAGACGAGAATCGGCAGCATGACCAGCCCGCCCCGGACCGGGATCCACCAGAGAACGGCCTGCCTGGGCACCGGCCAGACCAGCAACAGCAGAGCCAGTACGGCGAGCGAGGCCGCCACGGGCAGGAACACCGAAACGAAGACATCCAGGATCCATTGCCCGAGACGCATCCCGGTGACCTTTAACGTCAACGGGAGCACACCGAACCATCCGACCAGCACGGCCGGGATCAACGTGCCGATCGCAACTCCGACGACGCCGAGTTTGAAGACCAGCACGACGCTTAGAACGAGGTTAAGAAAAGCTTCGGTGACGCTCAGCCGCAACAGCGGCCGTTCCCAGCCGCTCATCACAAGGATCTGCTTGGCACAGCTGTTGGTTAAAAGAAATGAGTAGGTGGAAAGCAGCAGCAACTGGCCGACCCAATGCGTCGTTTCACTCACCGCCTTCAAGCCCGTCACCAGCCGGATGAGCGGCTCGAGATACGCCGCGCACAGCGCGAAGGCCGGCGTTGAAACCAGGACCGTCAGCCGGCTCGTCTTGGTCACCAGCTCGTTCAGGGAGGCGTGGTCGCCCTTGGCGCGGAGATGGGCGGCCGCCGGTGAAAGCGCCTGCTGCATCTGCTGGGTTCCGTACCCGAACACCTCGGCCACCTTGAACCCCGCCTGGTAGATGGCCACCAGCGCGACACCCACGCAGACGCTGATCACCATCTGGTCGGTACGCGAGATAATGATGTTGGTGAGCGTGATAAAATAGGCGACGATGGAAAAAGATAGGACGCCCTTGATGCTGGGAAAATGAAAGAGCCGTGGATTGAGGCTCAACTTCGGGATCAGGCGTCGAATCAATAGAAACGTCACGATGTTCGGGCACAGGGACGTCGTCACGCCGATCAGGACGAACGTCTGCATGGCCCAACCCAGCTTTACCCCGACAAACACCAGGATGACGTTGATCAGCGAACCGGCCATCAACGCACCGTTGATCAGATCGAGCCTCTGGATTCCGGCGAGAATCTCGTTAAACAACCCCGTCGGGAAACCGATGGCGAGGGCTCCGAAAAAAATCCAGAAGACGCGCTGGAACTCCGCATGGTTGGCGGGTGAGGCATGGATCAGGCGGAGAAACCAAGGCTGAGCGGCAACACCGATCAAGGCGATCAGCGCGCCGATCAGCGCAAATGACCAGACCATCGTGCTCGCCAGGCGGCTCAGCTTTTCCCATTCCCCGTGAGCGGTGCAATAGGCCGTTTCACGCTGGGCCGCGGAACCCATTCCGAAATCCAGCACTACCGTCATCCCGAAAACCGACCAGAGGAGCGCCCAGTAACCAAACTGCTCCTGCGTGAAATATTGGTAGAGAAGGCGGAACGTCACCAGTCCGCCGGCCATCGATACGCCCATGCGCAAGTAGTTGGTCAGCGCGTTACGCCAGAGGTTGTATTTCCAATGCGTCTCCATGGGCAAGTTCGGGCGTGCGCCGTGTCGCGGAGTTTCTCCGGCCTTACCCATTGGACTCCCGGCTTGCATAATATTTTCGCCCCGCCTTCAACCCATCCCACTTGCCAAGCCTCTGGACCAGACGGACCGCGAAGGCGTCCGGCCACTGCAAAAGCTTCCGGTTCCGCGCGCAGTAGACAAGGTCCTTGAGCGCGTCCCGCCCCGCGGCCAAGACGGCGCCCGGTAGAAATTCGGCCTGACCCTGCGCCAGCGCGGGCGTCGCGCCGAGCGCAAACCCCTCCCCGTAATTCCGCTTGCGGACCTGCGCCAGCGTGTAGTTGTGAGAATGCATCACGACCGAGTCAGCCGCATAACGAACCTCCCATCCACTGTTCCTGATTCGGAACGACCACTCTTCGTCCTCCGAGTAGCGCAGGTCCTCGCGGAACGGCTGTTCGACCCAGGCGGCGCGACGGACCGCCGAGCTGACCATGCTGAAAAAATGCGGCCAGCGCACCGACTCCCGGTTCGGACCGAAACAGCGCTCATAATCATGTGCGTAAACGGCACGGCAATCCGGCCTGGGAATCTGCCGCCCGAAAACAGCGCCCACCCGGCCCGTGGACCGTGGATCGTGCATCGTGGATCGTGAATTTTCGATCCTGCCCGGATTTTCCACAACGCAAGTCATGAGGTTTTTAAGCCAAAACCTGTCCACCGGCGTCGCGTCGGAATTCAAAAAAACGACCCATTCTTCGGACGACAGCATCATGCCTGTGTTGAGAACCCGGCCGGGGACGTAATCCTCGGCACGAATCTGGAGGAACTGGTCGGGCTTGGAATCGTGGATGACTTCACAGGTCCTATCGGTCGAGCCCGAGTCGATGTGGAGCCTCCGGACCCGGGCCGGATAGTCCTGCGACACAACACTTTTCAGCGTTTCGTCGATCAGGATCGCGTCGTTTTTGGACCGGATGACGATGGATAAAGGAGGCAAATTCATAACGTTTTGTTGGCGGAAATGTTTCATCAGCCAGGCGATTTCGCAACTTAAATGCGTCCCGATCCGAGGCCCAAAAAAAGAGTTCTCGAAGGCTCCTTTCCCCTGCGATAAACTCCACCCCCATGCACGAATGGCTCAAAGCGGCCTTTCTGATCCCGTTCCATCTGGTTGTGGCCCCGACCGCAGGACTGCTTATCCGGTCCTCTCGAAAGTGGCAGCAGGTCGTTTTCTTCCTGCTGATGTTTTTCACCGTTTACGATTACACCCGGATTTCCATGAGCCCCTGGTTCCCCGATCCGCTCTACCGGGGGCACACCCGCGGCTACGAATGCACGATCCTGGAGGTCCTGGCCATCGTCCTGATCTTCGCAAATGTCGGCGTGCCCGGCCGGATTCGCGGCCCTTGGTTTCCACCGGGGCTTTTTCTATGGCTCGCCTACTGCTTCGCCGGCCTCCTTTCGATCGTCAACTCGGAAAACGCCAGCTACACCATGATGGCCTTCGTCAAATTCACCAAGGCCGCTCTGGTCTTTATCGGCGCGTTCCACTTTTTCCGCGAGGAAAAGGACATCCGCTTCTGGTTAAGATCCGTCGCGGTGATTCTGATCTTCCAGGGTTTCGTCTGCGTCGTGCAAAAGTACTATTACCACATCCATCAGGTGACCGGGTGGTTCGAGCACCAGAACGCCATGGTGATGTACACCTACCTGCTCGCCCTGCCGCTCCTTTCGGCGGCGATGTCGTCGCACATCAGCCAGCGCGATACCATCACCACGGTGGCGGGCTTTGTCTTCGGGGGAATCTCCGCCGTGATGGCGCTTTCGCGCGTCGGCCTCCTTGCCTTCACGGCCGGCGCCATCATCGTTGTCGTTCTCGGCTTGATGGAACGCATGTCCACCAAGCGCCTGGCACTGATCGGCTCGATGGGTTTGCTGGCGCTCCTCGGAGGCCTCCTGGTCGCCGACAGCGTCATCGGCCGCTTCCGCGATTCGGGAAACGTGCAGAGCGAAATGACGCGCGAGCTTCTGAACAAGTCATCTCGGGAGATGCTCCACGACCATCTGATCCTTGGCATTGGATGGAACAATTACGGCATCGTGATCAACCCTCCTTACCACTACGGGGACACCCTCGACGAGTACGCCCGCTCGATCGGCCGCCGGAGATATGTTGACTCGGAATTCGGAAAACCGATTTCTGAAAGCTGGTATTACCTGATTCTGGCCGAAACCGGCTGGCTCGGGATGACCACCTGCCTCGTTTTTATCCTGACCCTCCTCTTCTGGACGGGCCGAGCCGCATGGCGATTCCGCCACACGCTCCCCGGCAGCGTCGCCGCCGGAATTTTCGTCGGCACCGGGTTGAATTACCTGCAGTCCGGCTTCGAGCGGGTGCTCACCCAGCCCAAGAATATCGCCGCGTGGATGATCTGCCTGGGATTGGTGTCACGCTTGGAATGGCGCCGGCGCCAGGCCCGGCGCGCCGCCGCCCTCCCACCTCGATCTTCCAACCCGGTTTCCCGCAAGTCAGGCATGCTCTAATCCGGCAAGACGCCGGGCGGGCCGCAACGCTTCACCGGTTGATGCCGTCACGCCGCCGCTCAAACGGACGATGACGTTCCAGGCCCCGTCAAGCTCGTCTCCTCGCGGAAGGCGATCATCGACTTCGGCAAAAAGAACGCCCTTTCGGTCAAATGAACGGCGTCCGGGAAAAGGAATTTGAATAGTTTGCGGTCAACCATTCGAATGCTTTCAACCAGCGACACCGCATCATCAATGTCACTGCAACGATTCCAGTGTCCCAGCTCAAAACGCATGACAAGGGAAACTCGAACCGGCTCCGGAAGCCAATGGAAGAAGGGACACATGCAGTGAGGCTCGATGGGAAACCAAAAAAATGGAGTCTGAACGTAGTAATTCGGCGCCAGCCGTCGAACAGTGTCGGCGAATGCCATCATGCGATGCCAGTCGCCTATGTGCTCCAACACCGAGTTGGAATGCGCGATGCGAAACGAATCGTCATCGAACTGATCCAAACAACAGGCGTCTCCGTCGATGAAAGTGAAGTGCTCGTCACCGGGAGGAAGGGGCGCGCCGGGAATGTTGACCACTGTCAGTGAGACATTTTTTTCCGCAAAGACAGAGTTGGGCAGGATGTTCCAGTAGGTCCTGGTGCCTCCGATATCGATGATCGTCACCGAGCCGTATCGGCGATGGACGGAGTCGATCATGCTCAAGATGTGTTTGGCGCGCCGCACCCGGAGCTTCGTGGCGTATGCATCCGGACGGTCGTAGTCGGTGATGGACTTGGCAATGTTCCGCGTCAAACTCATACGCCATCGAACCTTTGCTCTCCAAATACTCTCCAACCATCCTTGCTTTTATACCATAACAAATACTTGGGTGACTACTTCTTTAATGACGCGCTCAGAGGTGTTCCGCCGCCACCTTTTCCCCCGCAGCCTTCATAATGCCGAAGATGCCTTCGATTCGCTTCGGAATTTCCGTCGGATGCGACGTCAGCCAGCAGGCCGCGCTGTTCGGATGGCCGGGATCAAATCCATGCATCGCGGGAACGCGGTGCCGGGCCATGTAGCAAGGAACGAAAATCGTTCCAGGTTTCAG
>JAHFTY010000353.1 GCA_023265365.1 Acidobacteriota bacterium | reverse complement strand
GGCTTACCGCAGTCGCCCCACATGTCGAGGAACTTGCCGTCCTGGTCGAACACCTGGATCCGATTATTCTGGCGATCGGCGACGATCACGCGTCCACGCCCATCGATCACCACTGCGTGCAGAAGATTGAATTCGCCGGGGCCGGTCCCCTTCGTTCCCCACATCCTGATGAACTTTCCGTCCGCCGAGAACTTCGCGACCCGCGAATTGCCGTATCCATCCGAAACGAAGAAGTCTCCGTTTGGCGCGACCGCCACATCCGTCGGCCGGTTGAAGTGGGCGCCGTCGTTTCCCGGCACTCCCTTCTCGCCGAGCTTGAGGACGAGGGTCCCTGCGTTGGTGAATTTGTAAACGAGATGGTCCTGGCCGTCCGTCGCCCAGACGAAGCCGTTCCGATCGACGCGGATGCCGTGCGCCCACTTGAACAGTCCGTCGCCCCACGAGCGAAGGAACTTCCCGTTCGCGTCGAACACCACCACGTTCGGCGCATTCCGGCGCAGAACGTAAACGTTGGAGTTCGCGTCCACGGCAACCCAGGAGACGGCGCCGCCCCACGTGGGCGTTCCCTCGGGAATGCGTGCCCACGGATCGGCCATGCGATAGGGCGAGTTCGCCGGCACGTCGACAATATATTTTCCGGTCGAGCCGACCGGCTGTTTCACCTGCAGCCACAAAAGAAAAAACAGAACAATGTTTTCCATGCCCGACATCATAGGTCCGGCGAGTCGCAAATCCAACGCCCGGTACACACTGCCGCCCGTAAAAATTCCCCGGTGCGGCGTGGTTTTCGACGGACAGGGATGGAACAGGGGCCTGAGATGTCAACCAGTTCCACTTGAGGCATTCCGCATGCACCTTGATAGGTGAACTTCTTAAAGGAGGCCCATATTCATGAACACCGACATTCTTAAAGGCAAATGGAATGAACTGAAAGGCACCCTGAAGGCCAAGTGGGGCGATCTCACCGACGATGACTTGACGGAAATTGGCGGCAACAAGGACAAGCTGATCGGCAAGATTCAGCAGAAGTACGGCCGCGCCAAGGACGTTGCTTCTCGAGAGGTCGATGAGTTCCTGAACCGGCACGACACCGGCGCCGAGGCGAATCGTCAGCAGAACGATCGCAACCGGAAGGTTTCCTGATTCAGTGGCTTTGCACAAAAAGTCGCAGTACGGAGAAATTTCCCCGCCTTGGCCAAGGCGGGGTGCCGCGAAGCGGCGGGGCGGTTCGTTCAATCAAATCGATTTCCTGAACAACACCACCCCGGCGCTTCGCGCCACCCCTCCTCGTCGAGGAGGGGAAAACGCTTTTTTGCCTCAACGAGGACTGCGACTTCTTGTGCAAAGCCTGATTCAGTACAATCGGAGCCGGCATGCGCCGGCTCCGCACATCCCTCTCAACCACTGATCGAGTTGCCACCGCGGCGGATTTCCTCGCCAGCTTTCCCGGCCGGGAAGTTCTGTTCATCGCACCGTCGCGTCTGGCCGCCGACGAGGTCGTCCGGGCGCTCACCATCCGCGCCGGTTTCAGTTTCGGCATCCACCGATTGACGCTGCCTTCTCTTGCCGTGGAAATGGCGAGCACGCAACTGGCCCGGGACGGCATTTCCGTCCTGTCCGGCGTCGCCATCGAGGCGCTCGCGGCACGCGCCGTGGCAACCGCCCGCGCACGCACGCCGCTGACCTGGTTTGAGCCGGTGGCCGAAGCTCCCGGATTTTTTCGCGCCCTCGCCGCAACGATCACGGAACTCCGGATGAATGGCATCGACCTTGAAACACTGGCTTCCAGCGGACCCGCGGGCCACGACCTGTCCCGGCTGATGCGCGAATTCGAAACCGGCCTCCTCGAGTCCCGAATCGCCGACCTTGCGGCGATCTATCAAGCCGCTTCCAGCGCATCGTCGCGTTATGGCAGCATGCCGATCCTTTTGATGGACGTGCTCCCGAAATGCGCCCGCGAACGGCAATTCATCGAAGCGCTGGTTTCCGGCGCGCCCGAGGTCCTGGCCACCGCTCACGAGCGCGCGGAGCCCGCTTTGAAAATCGCGCCGGAAGCCGTAAGTCCAAAAACGTTCTTACCGGACGCGCTCGGCAGACTCCGCTCACAAGTCTTCTCATTATCGACTCCGCTTCCGGGCGAGTTGGACTCCAGCGTCGAGTTCCGCTCGGCGAGCGACGAGAGCCGCGAAGCGGTGGAGGTCGCGCGCTCGATTCTCCAGGCCGCCCGCGAAGGAATGCCGTTTGACCGCATGGCCGTCCTGTTCCGTAACCCGGACACCTACCAGCCTCTCATCGAGGACGCGATGCGCCGGGCGCGCATTCCCGCTTTCTATACCCAGGGAAGCCGCCGCCCGAATCCCGCGGGGCGCGCCTTTCTTGCACTGCTGGCGTGCGCGTCCGAAGGGCTTTCCGCGTCGCGGTTCAGTGAATACCTGTCCCTCGGACAGGTTCCCGATCCGGACGAGCCGTTCGAGACACCCTGGGTTCCGACACAGGGCGAACTTTTTCCGCCCATCACCCCGGACACCCCGCTCCTCCGGCGCGAGGCGCCTGTCCGGGCCCCGCAGGCCTGGGAACATCTCGTCGTGGACGCCGCGGTGATCGGTGGACGTGACCGGTGGGAAAGGCGCCTCCGTGGACTGGACTGTGAAATCGAAAAACAGATACAGGAGGTCCGGGCCGAAGAAGAAGGACGCCTTGAACAGCTC
>JAHFTY010000063.1 GCA_023265365.1 Acidobacteriota bacterium | reverse complement strand
ATTAAACGAGTCGGCCAGTCCGGCGTAGGCGAGCGCGTAGTTCGGATCGGTCTTCAGGCATTCCTGAAAGTACTCGATGCTCTTCTTCACACCGGCGCCGTCGCGTTTTTTCCAGAAATACCGGCCGAGCAGGTACGAGTGGTAGGTCCCGATGTCGGTTTGGTGTTTTGCGGCAAAGCTGGAGGATGCGGGAATTTTGAACCCGGAGACCATGTGCTCCGCAATGGCGCGTGAGATCTCTTCCTGGATCTTGAAAATATCTTCGATCTGCCTCTCGAAGGCCTCACTCCAAAGATGGCATCCATCGGCGACGTTGATCAGTTGCGCGGTGACGCGAATGTTCGCGGACGATCGCCGCACGCTTCCTTCGAGGACGGCAGTGACGCCGAGCAACTCCCCGATCTCCCGGATGTCCATGTCCTTTCCACGGAAAGCAAATGACGAAGTTCGTGCCGCAACTCTCAACCCCTTGATATGGGCGAGCGTATTGATGACTTCTTCCGTGAGACCGTCGCCGAAATACTCACTGTCCGGATCGCGATCCAGGCTCCGGAACGGAAGCACGGCCACCGACGGCCCTTCCGCGTGATCAGGTTCGGAACGCAGTTCAGGCGGCCTGCCGGCTTTGAGATCGACTTCGTTGACCGGCGCCACAAACCGGAAACCGATCTTCGGCACGGTGACGATGAACTTCGTGGTTTCGGTTTCTCCCAGCGTCCGCCGCAGCGAATGGATATTCCAGGTGACGTTGCTTTCTTCGACGAAGGTGTCCGCCCAGACCGTCCGCAGCAGGTCGCTCTTGTGCACGACGTGTCCGCGCCTTTCCACCAGCGCCAGAAGAATCTGAAAGGCTTTGGGAGTCAGTGGCACGGGTTCGCCGTTTTTCAACAACAGGCGGTCGCCCGAATCGAGACGGAAATCTCCGAACTCGAAGACGCGGCGAACGCGTTCGGTGCCTGACCCGCCAAGATCTTTCAAAGGAATATCCCATCCGCGCCAAAGGACTTCATCGCTCTCGCTTGCCGAAAATGGTCCCCACGATACAGGAGCCCTATGAGACATGCAAACCTCGCCGTTCTGTTAACGCTCGCCCTGCTCAACGCGGGATGCATCCGGAAGTTTGCCATCAATAAACTGGGCGACGCCCTTGCGCAGAGCGGGTCCGTGTTCGCGAGCGACGACGATCCCGAACTGATTCGAGCGGCCGCGCCGTTCAGTCTGAAGTTGATCGAGAGTCTGCTTGCCGAGAGTCCGAATCACGCCGGCCTGCTGCTGGCGGCGTCGCGTGGTTTTACGCAGTTCGGCTACGCGTTCGTGCAGCAACACGCGGAAGAGATCGAGTCGGACGACTTTTCAGAATCGGCCACACAGCAGGCCCGGGCGCGCGGACTGTACCTGAGAGCGCGCGACTACGGATTGCGGGGACTCGAAACACGTCATCGTGGTTTCCGCACAGGCCTGGAAAAGGATCCGCGATCCGTTTCAACGGCGGTGAAGGCAGACGTGCCGCTGCTCTATTGGACGGCGGCAAGCTGGGGCGCCGCGATTGCGGTGTCGAAGGATCGGCCGGATCTGATTTCGGAGCAGCCGATGGTCGAAGCAATGATCGACCGGGCCCTCGAACTGGACGAGTCGTTCGAAAGCGGCGCCATTCACGGCTTTCTGATCGCCTACGAGCCGAGCCGGCCTTCCGGACAGGAGGATCCTTTCGGCCGCTCCCGCCGGCATTTCGAACGCGCGGTGACCCTCTCCGGCGGACAGCTCGCGTCTCCGTTCGTGTCGCTGGCCGAAACGGTTTCTCAGAAAACGCAGGACCGCAGGGAATTCGAAGATCTGCTGAACAGGGCTCTCCACATCGACGTCGCCGCGAAACCGGAATGGAAACTCGAAAACCTCATCATGCAGAGGCGGGCGCGCTGGCTTTTGTCGCGAGTGGACGAACTGTTTCTGCAGGACCCGCAGAAGGAGTAACTCATGAAAATCCGATTGTTCGTTTTGTCTCTCTTGATTGCCGTTCCGCTGACCGGCGCCACCCCGACCGCGACCCGAATCAAGCTCGCCACTCTCGCGCCGAAAGGAACGTCGCTGCATCAGATTCTGCTGGCGATGGGCGAGAAGTGGCGCATCGCATCGGGCGGCAGCGTGGCGTTGACGATCTATCCGGATGGAACGATGGGCGCCGAAGCCGACGTGGTGCGCCGCATGCGCGTCGATCAGATCCAGGCCGCGATGCTGACGGCAACCGGGCTGGCGCAGATCGACAGTTCCATCACGGCCGTCGAGGACATGCCGATGATGTTCCGGTCGCTCGACGAGGTCGCGTACGTGCGCGAGAAAATGCGGTCGACGATCGAAAGGAAGCTGCGGGACAAAGGGTTCGTCCTTCTGTTTTGGGGCGACACGGGATGGGTGCGTTTCTTCAGCAAGACGCCCGTTTTGCATCCGGCGGAGCTGAAACGGATGAAGCTGTTCGCATGGGCCGGCAGCGAGGATCAGATCGAACTCATGAAGTCGGCGGGATTTCACCCGGTTCCACTGGAGACGGCGAACATTTATACGTCGCTGCAGACCAACATGATCAACGCCCTTCCGACCATTCCGATCGCCGCACTCGCCGGTCAGTTCTATGGCCCGTGTCCGCACATGCTCGAATTGAACTGGGGGCCCCTGGTCGGCGGAACGGTGATCAAGGCCGGTGTCTGGGACGCGTTGCCCGAAACCAGCAGGGCGGAATTTCTGAAAGCGGCCGTGGAAGCCGGCGAACAGGTTACGTCGAAAAGCCGGAAGGAGAGCGACGAGGCCGTCGAGGCCATGAAAAAACGAGGTCTGACGGTTCACGCCGTTTCGCCCGAATTGGAGGAAGAGTGGCGCGGCTTTGCCGAACAGTTCTATTCCAAAATCCGGGGATCGATGGTCCCGGCGGATCTTTTCGACGAAGTTCAGCGGCTGCTCCATCAGCGCCGCGGGCTCGCCAAATGAAAAACTGGCGGCCACTCGCCCGGATCGAAAACACCGCGCTCGCGACCGCCCTGCTGGCCATGACGGTCCTGCCGCTCGCCGAGGTGGTGCTGCGCCGCATGTTCGGCTTTGGCATCAAAGGGGCGTCGGGCATCGAGGTGCATCTGTGCCTCATCGTCGGAATGATCGGAGGGGTTGTGGCCGCCCGGCAGAACCGGTTGCTCTCGCTGTCCACGCTGGGCGAAAAGGTGAGGGAACGGGCGAAACCGGTCGCATCGACGATTGCGACCGGAACCGCTGTCGCGATCACATGGCTGCTTTGTCTGGGAAGCCTGCGGTTCGTCATGAGCGAGAGAGAGGCGGGGATGACCCTCGTTTATGACATCCCGGTCTGGGTCGTCGCCCTTGTTCTGCCCGTGGGATTCGCATTGATCGGAATGTACCTGGTCGGCCACGGGTCTCATCGCATCGCCTCCGTTGCGGCCGGCTGCGGGTTGATTGCCGGTTTTCTGTCGGCGGCGGCGCCCCAGGCGCTGGTGCTTCCGGGATTGTTGCTGCTGTTGACGGCGACTCTCCTCGGCGTTCCGGTGTTCGTCACGCTTGGGGGCGTGGCCCTGATTCTCTTTTGGGGCGTGGATCAGCCCATCGCGTCGATTGCGGTGGATCACTATTCGCTCGTGACCGACCCGTCCCTTCCGACCATTCCGCTGTTCACTCTTGCCGGCTATACCCTCGCCGAGAGCCGCGCTCCCCAGAGGCTGGTGCGGGTGTTTCGCGCGCTGTCCGGAAATTTCGCCGGAAGCTCGGTGATTGCGACGGTGTTGCTGGGCGCGTTCTTTACGACGTTTACGGGCGCTTCCGGAATCACCATTCTCGCGCTCGGCGGTCTGTTGATGCCGGTGCTCCTGGCGGATGGTTACAACGAAAAAGGGGCATTGGGTCTCGTCACCAGCGCCGGTTCGCTGGGTCTGCTGTTCCCGCCGTGTCTGCCGTTAATTCTGTACGCCATCATTGCGCGGGTTCCCCTGCAGCAGATGTTTCTCGGCGGGATCCTTCCCGGACTCGTGATGATGGTGGCGACCGCGTGCTGGGGTTTCCGTCACCGTTCCACCCCAGCCGTTGAGGCTCCGCCATTCCGCTGGAATGAAGCGGGCTCCGCGCTGTGGGAGTCGAAATGGGAGCTTCTGCTGCCGGTGGTGGCGCTGGCGTCGATGTTCACCGGTATCGCCACGCCGGTGGAGTCCGCGGCGCTCACCGCGCTGTATGCGCTGGTGATTGAGGTGTTCGTGTATGGCGACCTCGGTATCCGGCGAGACCTGCCGCGCGTGATGACCGAGTGCGGGCTGCTGGTGGGGGGTGTGCTGCTGATCCTTGGCGTGGCGCTGGGTTTTACGAACTATCTGGTCGACGTGGATTTCACGCTGCGCGCGGTGGACTGGATTTCAGCGACGATCCGGTCGCCCTGGGTTTTTCTTCTCGTGCTCAACATCTGGCTGCTGGTGGTCGGATGCCTGATGGATATCTATTCGGCCATCGTGATCCAGGTGCCGCTCCTGGTGCCGATCGCCATGCGATTCAATATCGATCCCATTCATCTCGGAATCATCTTCCTGGCGAACCTCGAAGTCGGATACCTCACGCCGCCCGTCGGCTTGAACCTGTTCATGTCGTCGTTCCGGTTTCGCCGGCCGCTTCCCGAAGTCACGCGCGCCACACTTCCCGTGGCAATCGTTTTGTTCGCGGCGGTTCTGCTGATCACGTATTTTCCGTGGTTGACGACAGCGCTTCCGAGCCGGTTTTCGCGATGAGGCGCGCCGGGAACTGGATCACGATCGGAGTGCTGCTGCTGGCGATCGCGCTGATGTGGCGGTTTCTTCCGCTCGTCATCCTGGCAGCCATCGCGGCCATGCGGAATGGCTAGTGCTAACGAGGCTGCGCCTCAGACCGGCATCGCATGTGGTTTGAGGAGAATGGCATGGGATCGTCCCAAATCGGGCTTCCTGTTCATTTCGATCGTTCGCGGTGGAAGGAAAACGTCAGGCCTGCCGTGGTTTCGAGCCAGCTGAAACGGAATCCGTAATAATGCGGCAGCGTCCGGCCGCGCGCGTCGATCCGGTATCCCACCGGTCCCCATTGACGCAGAGCCTTGAGTCCTCCGCCGTAGGTCATCGAAAAGAAGTGATTGCTGGTCCATTCGGCCGGAGCGAAAGGCGACGAACTGCTCCTGCCGGCGCTCGCCGTCATGCCGCCGGCGCCCGCCGAGACATACAGCATTGGAGCAGCCGGGATGTGATAAGCCACGGCGCCGTCCACGATGAAGGCTTTCTTCCGCGCCGGAGTGGAGGCGAAACTGAGATCGGGAAGATATCCGAAGTTCCCTTCGGCTTCGATGCGGCGTGTGAGGAAGATTCCCGCCTTCGCGCCATAGAGCGCATTCCTGTTGACGTCGACCAGATTCAGGAACTTCCGGGGAAAGAATCCTCCGGCATACGGATGGATCTCCAATGTCTGCGCCCCCGCGTCAACGGTTCCTGCGATCATGAGAAAAAGCGTGAGCAGTGCGGCTCGCCTCATCACAACGCGAATTAGACTGTCACGCTTCCCGAAAGTTTACAAACGCCGTTAGAATGACGCGATGAAACCACCGTTGTTTTCGCCGGAGTCTTTGTTCTGGCGGGTGAATCGCGAACTCGTCTGCGCCCTTGCGGGTCCGCGCGCGGTGCTGATGCAGATTGCGCATCCGCTGGTGGCGGCGGGGGTGGCCGAACACAGCTCGTTTCGCCGAGGACGTTTCGGCCGTCTTTACCGGACCGCGGCTGCCGCGGCATCGATTACGTTCTGCAGCGAAGACCTGGCGATGAAGGCGATCCGATCCATCAATCGAAAGCACTCGAGAGTGCACGGCGTGCTGCGCGAGCAGTGCGGCGTCTTTCCCGCAGGCACGCCGTACGATGCGAACGACCCCGAGCTGAAACTGTGGGTGCTCAACACCATCACGGATTCCACGCTGCTTGTGTATGAAACCTTCGTCGCCCCTCTTTCCGAAAGTGAGCGGGAGCAGTACTACATCGAGAGCCTGGTCGCGATGAAACTGTTCGGCATACCCGGCGAAATCGTTCCGTCCGGCTATGCGGAATTTCGATCGTACATGGATCGGATGCTGGGCAGCGACGTCATCACCGTCAGTCCGGCGGCCCGCGAGATCGCGCGGTCTCTGTTTTCGCCGACGCCCGGCGGCGCCGCCCTCTACATGGGAAGCGGCGTCGGCATCGGGTTGCTGCCCGCGCGGATGAAACGCGAGTTCGGATTCAAGTGGGGGCCTCACCGCGAGAAACTGTTACTCGGTGGGGCGGCGATTCACGCCCGTATCCGCAGGCACGTTCCTGCGATCTTCTGCAGCAGTCCGATTGCGACGTTGGCGGGTTGGGTTTATTGAGCGGCGGAGAAACGCCGGGCGAGGGACGATAGCTGCTCGCGGAATGCGCTGGAAACTGGAACAGTGGCGAGGCGGGCCGCGCTGAGGACGGCTTCCGCATACCATTTCTTCCACGCCGTCACGATGGCCGGATTCGGATCTTCCCGCTGTTCGACCGCGACCCGCGCCTCACCTGCTTTCGCCACCAGCTCGGCCGCGGCGGCCGACATCCGTTCGTCTGAAGACGCCAGCAGCCATGCGGACGAGGCCATGGCCGTTCCGGCGTTGCGCATCTCGTCCGCGCTCGTCTTGTCGGCGGTATCCATATTCGTATGGTAGTAACGGTCGGTGAAGTGCCAGTTCAGCAGTGAGGGAACTCCCGCGCTTCCGAAAACGGTGTGATCGCTGCCGCCCTCGTATGGGTTGGTCCGGACAATCCATGCGGATTTCGCGGCGACTCGCTCGCAAACGGCCAGATGAACATCGTTGATGAGATCGCCTTTCAGCGATTCCGCTTTCACGTTGCCACGGCCCCACTCCGAATGCGGGTCCCATGGCCGTTCCCACACGGCCCCCGGATCCGGCCAGCGTTCGACCAGGAAGCTTCCGCCTGTTTTCGCAATGTCTTCGCCCGTCATGTCCATCGAGAACATGTAACGAATTCCCGGCTTCTGGTCCGCGTGCGTCTGCAGCCATTGGCGGCTTCCGCTGATTTCGTTGAGCCACAGCATCGTGATTGTGCGTTCCGGCGGCGGAATTGTTCCGGCGGCGATCCCGCGTGCCAGGGCACGCGCCATCTCCATCAGCGTGGCGGATCCGCTGGCGTTGTCGCTGGCTCCGGGCTCCTGGAGGTGAGCGGCGAGCACCACGCGTTCGGCCGGACGGGATCGGCCGGGAATCTCGGCGACGAGCGTGCGTTCGGGCGCATCGGTGAAAGAACTTTGGATTTCGGCGCGAACGCGGACGGGTCCGGCCGCAAGCGCCTTGCGCAGCGTTGCGGCGGCGCGTGGTGTTGCCTTGAAGCCGAAGCCTTTGCGAGCGTCGTCATAAGGAATGCTGGACCATTGGAGGATGTCCCACTCGTCGCGTGCCGGCGCGGCAGAACCCGGCGGGCTCGGGTTGACGTAGGCGGCGAGCGAGGTTGAGACAATGCCGATTGCGCCTCGAGACGTGGCTTCACGCCAAAGTTGTCCGGCATCGGCGTCGCCGAGGACGACGGCGCCCTTCACGTTGCGGTCCCTGTAGTCTTCAGGACGTCCGCGTCCGACGTCGACAAGGGGCGCCACCACTCCGCCCGCTGCCGTCGAAAAAGAGTTGATGCAGAGCGCGAGGCGTTCCTTTTCCCGCGAGAGAAGAACCTGGTCCGCCTGCCCGTCGCGGACGATCGCGAGCGTGCCGGCGGAATGATCCCAACCGTGGCCCTGCCCCCGCGTCTGCTCGACCCACATCGCTTTGAGACCCGATTCCGCGAGGCGTGCCTGAATGCGATCGAGCGACCTGTCGTATCCCTCGTTACCGGCGAGCCGCCAGTATCGGCTCATGAATTCGACCTGGCCGCCTGCCGATTGCCGGTCGAAGGACTGCCAGATCGCTTCGATCACCGGATCGAGTTTTGCGGAAATCGTTGTCGGAAGCTGCCGCGCCCGGGCCAGCTCGACGCGAACGCTTTCAGGCGTCGCGGAGGAATGCCCGGCCGCCCGGAGTGAAAGAGCAGCGACCAGGATCAGAATCGAAAGTTTGCGGGGCCGATAAAGTGTCATCACGATCGTTTGAATCGAGGTCAGCATACAACAATGATGGCCTGGTCCGGGCGAACCCATCCGCATCGAAGATTGCCTTTCCCGCGTCCAGTCGATATTTGGTTCGAAGAGTTACCGGACGACACAAAGATCGAGGACGCTTTGGAGCGGCTCTATTTGCTGTACAAGATCGAGAGAGGGGTCCAACAGGCTGACGCCGGGGAACTGATCAGCCAAGATGAAGCTCGCCAGCGAATGGCGAAATGGCTGAAGTAAGGTGGACGCCTCAGGCTCTGGACGATCTTGAGGCGATTTGTCTCTTCATTGCGCGAGACGCGCCTCCGGTTGCCGCGGTGTTCGCTCAGATGAAGAACGACGAGATGGCTTGGGAGCGGAATTCGTTGCTGCGGTCGATGCCGCTTTGATGAGAATCGGCAAGGCACCGGTTAGGTCATGAACAAATACGAAGTCATCATTTATTGGAGTGACGAGGATGAAGCCTTCGTCGCAGAGGTGCCGGAACTTCCAGGCTGCGTTGCGCATGGGCCGACACACGAAGCCGCGCTTGCGAATGCACAGGAAGCAATTCACCTGTGGATCGAGACGGCCCGAGAGTTCGGCGATCCGATTCCCAAGCCCAAAGGCCGACGATTGGTGTTTGCCTGACGTATGGAACCGCCGAACAACGCGTCGAACCCGACGCCGCTGGGGCCGCTGTCGCGTCCACAGCCGTTCCTTCGCTCGCAGAGAACGCTCGCTCAGCGCGGGTTAACGCTAAGCCGTTAGCCAGACACCTGGACCTGAACGAGACTTCGGACCTGTCACGCTATGATTCCTCCACGAAGGAGTACTCAATGGCAAAAACGATCGCTTGCACAGGCGGAGATAGTCGTTGACGAATGGATCGAGACGGCCAAAGAACTCGCCGGCCTGTACCGGAGCCGCGAGGGCGCCTTCCGTTCGCGTAGTTCTCGATCCAAAGCCGTCGAACATTTATGAGGACCCCAAGTCAAGGAACAGAATCCTCCTCAGCGCTGAAGAAACGGACACCACGGCAATCAGCGAACAAGAAACAGCGCCATCGGTAACGCGTCCACGCCTGGTTTCCCTTCCGGGGTGGCAGGCGTGTCTGCACCAAACGCGCAAGCAAATTCACCAAAGACGCTTGCTCGACGGTCATCCACCAAAGGTCGTGTGGATTCGTCGCGGCAATTGCTCAACGGCAACCATCGAGGCCATACTTCGCGAGTACCAGGATGATCTGGTCAAGTTCGTACAGAGTGAACAGAGTGAACAACGTTCCTTCTTGGCGTTGCTCTGATCAACCGCCGACACGGGCACGGAGCCGATGGGGCAGAAAACGCGCCGCGGCTCATGCCCAGGCCGTCAGGTGGACTGTGGCCGGAGACGGCGCTTCGAGTCGTGCCGCGAGCCGTTGCACGACGTCAGGGGGAAACGATGGCAAACACTGATTCTCACGTAACGATCCACATGGCGGCGAGCCTCGACGGCTTCATCGCTCGAAAGGACGGGAGAGTCGATTGGCTCGAGACCTCCGACAAATTTGTAGATGGGGACACCATGGACCCAGGGTTCGTCGAGGCGTTCCTCAAGACGATCGACTGCTACGTCATGGGATCGCGAACATATGAAACCGCGTTGAGTTTTGAGGCCAAAGGGTTGGGGTGGTCGTACGGCGACAAACCCACTTTCGTGCTCACTCGTCGCGAACTGCCGCGGACCCGGAATACCGTCGAGTTCTACTCGGGCGATCTCGCGCAGTTCGTGAATGGGCGCCTGCGGCCCACGTTCCGTACGATCTGGTTTGTTGGAGGCGGTGTAGTTTCCGCCGAATGCCTTCGTCTCGGGCTCGCCGACGAAATTCGTTATTCGATCTTGCCGATCTTGATAGGTGATGGGATCCGATTCTTCGAGAAGCTCGACAGAGACGTCGCTCTCCATCTGGCAGAGGTCAAAGCCTACGAGAGTGGCATGGTCGAGCTTCGTTATGAGGTGCCAGGATCGGGGGCGGCTTAGGCGGTCCGCAACGCTCGCGGGCGCCTCGTCTGCAAGCTGCTATGCGCAAGGTAGCGAGCCCATCGGGTCGCGGCGAGTCACGGAACGCCAACTGACAACAGCATGCAGCGGACGGCGCTCCGCGCCGCGGCTCATGCCCAGGCCGTTCGGCGGACAGATCGAGGCGTTGAATTGGAGGACACCATGTTCAGCCAGCGGGTCAGCAACACTCCGCTGCTCCTCGGGCTCGTTGTGGGCTTGGTCTTTGGGTCCGTGAACTCAATCTTCACTTGGCTCGACCCTTTGGAAGATGACACGCCGGGGGTGCTGCTTCGGTTCTACGGACCGATGTTTTTTGTGTGGGCTCTCGCGTCGTTCCGTGCGGCGCGGCGAAGCGGGCGACTGTTGTCGGGCGTGACCGCCGGAATGGTCGTCGCCTTCGCGACGTTTTGCGTATTCGATGTCCTTGTTCTGCTTCGCGTCAACCTGTCGCTGGATCGCGAATCGAAACCGGGATGGCGCGTGGTTTGGAACAGTCAGCCAAAAACGACAGACTGGGTCACTTTTGACGCTCGATCGTGAATCGTCCCATTGCTGGCAATCACGCCGTGGGCATTCCGAAGCTCGCTACCCGTATACAGCAGAGGCTTTCCCCGGATATCGCTCATTCGTCCGCCCGCCTCCCGGAGAATGGCCTCGGGGCCGCAGGTATCCCAGAGCTGGGTCTGGTTTCCGGCCTGTATATAAAGGTGTGCCTTCCCTTCGACGATCAGACCCACCTTGAGCCCCACGCTTCCGGTTTGAATGGATTGATGAATGCCCATCGTGTTGCAGATCCGCTCGATCCGCGACGAGGAATGGGAGCGGCTGACGGCAATGGTCAGTCTGGAAGCGACCGATTCGGATGAGACCCGCAACCGGTCGTGACGCCCCTGGTGATCCAGAAACGTCCCGGCGCCGTCGCGGGAGGAGTAGAGCTTATCGGTGGCCGGCTGGTAGACGACGCCCAGTGAAGGCACTCCGTCAACGGCCAGACCGATCATCACCGCAAATTCATCGCGGTGCGCAATGAATTCACGGGTGCCGTCCATCGGGTCGACCATCCAGACGCGAGACTTGCTCAGGCGCCGCGAGGTGTCGGGCAGTTCTTCGCTGAGGATCCCATCTTCCGGAAAAATCCGGGAGAGTTCCCGAACGATGTACTCGCTCGCTTCATGGTCCGCAACGGTCACCGGATCGCCCGGTGCCTTCCACTCCACCGATGTCGATCGCGTGTAGTGCTTCAGCAGAATTGCTCCTGCCTCGCGTGCGATCCGTTTGACCTCTTCCAGTTCGTCGTGCACCATTTACCGGCTTAAGAAAGGGCATCCATCATGCGAAGGACACTTCCGTTGACTCTCGTTCTGCTGCCCGTCGCGGTTTCCAGCAGCCCCCGCTCAGGCAGGTCCTGCGAGGCTTTGCACAAGAAATCGCAGGACGAAGAAATTTCCCCGCCTGGCCAAGACGGGGTGCCGCGAAGCGGCGGGCGGTTCGTTCAACAAAGTCGATTTCCTGAACAACACCACCCCGGCGCTTCGCGCCACCCCTCCTCGCTGAGGAGGGGAAAACGTATTTCCTCGACTTCGCTTCAATGCCAAACCGACTTTTTGTGCAAAGCCGTCCTGCGAAGAATACGTTAACACGCATCGTTTGCCATGGAAGTGGGGCATCCCGCGGTGGCCGACCTGCCGGGAACAGTGCCAGGGTTGCGCTCGACAAAGTGCTTCACTGTGAGTTTTGAACAATGCTCCCAACCTTGGCCGGCGGCGCGGTGGAATGAGACCACCCTGGCGCTTCGCGCCACCCTCGTCGAGGAGGGGAAACCGAAGCGCCCCCCATTTTTCCCACCTCGACGAGGAGGGTGGTGCGCCGGGCCCTGTGTTCCGCCCCGACGTCACGCTGGCTAAACTACTGAAAAAACTGATTGTTTCCCCGTTCCAAGGATGATAAATCTGTCACCACTTTTTCGGAGGTTAAAATGGCCAGAAAGCCCCTCGTTTTCCCAGGGACTGCACTTTTTTTGACTCTTGCGGCCGGAAGTTTGCATTTTGCTCAGAAGCCCGCCGTACCGTCCACATCTCCAAAGCCTGCGGCGCAAACGACAATAGCGTTCGACGCTCAGAACGCGATGGTGAAGCAGTATTGTTCGGGTTGTCACAACGACAAGTTCAAATCGGGGGACATGTCGCTGACGCAACTGGATCTTGCGCATGTCGAGAAAAGTCCTGAACTTGCCGAAAAGGTGATCCGGAAACTGAGGGTCGGCGTCATGCCCCCCGCCGGGAATCCGCGTCCTCCCGCAGAAGGGATCAGGAAATTGATCGCGACGCTGGAGTCCACTCTGGATCGAGCGGCATTGCTTCGGCCGAATCCGGGACGCCGCCCGTTTCAGCGGTTGACGCGGACGGAGTATCAGAAGTCCGTCAAGGACCTTTTCGGCATCGACGTCGACGTGGCGGCCCTGCTTCCGGCAGACACGTTGAACACCGACGGATTCGACAACAGCGCCGAGTCTCAGGCTTTTTCGCCGACCTTGATGGAGGGCTACATGCGCGCCGCCGCCAAGATCAGCAGGGACGCGCTGGGCGATCCGAAGGCGACGGCCACCTCCGCGGTTTTCAAACTGCCCCGCACCGCCGGACAGTTGCGGCATGTGGATGGCGCGCCGATGGGGACGCGCGGCGGAATTTCGATCGTTCATAACTTCCCTGCGGATGGCGAGTACAACTTCCGGTCGTTGATGCATGGCACTTCAGAAGGCGCACTGTTCGGATGGATTTCCGGCGAGCAGTTCGAGGTTTCGATCGATGGCGACCGCATCTGGATGCAGGAACTGGATCCGAAAATGTCGGAGACCCAGCCCACCGGTCTGAACCTGACCACCGGCCGCGTCTTCGTCAAGGCCGGGCCGCACCGCGTGTCAGCGGCGTTTATTCAAAAACATTCCGGCGTGGTTGACGACAACATCACGCCGATCGAGCACAGCCTGGCGGATGTCGATATCGGCGATTACCGCGAGTTGACGATTTTCCCCCACCTTCGAGAGTTTGAGATCGCCGGGCCTTACAACACCACCGGCGTCTCAGACACCGTCAGCCGGCGCAAGATCATCACGTGCCGGCCACTCACGGCGGGTGAAGAGCTTCCGTGCGCCACGAAAATCATTACGGATCTGGCCGCGAAGGCCTACCGCCGTCCGCCGACGTCCGAAGACCTCGAAGGCCTGATGTCGTTCTTCGATCGCGGCCGCAAGACCGATTTTGAGACCGGCATCCGGACGGCCGTCCAGGCGATTCTGGCCAGTCCAAAGTTCGTGTTCCGCCTCGAGCAGCAGCCGGCTACCGTGAAACCCGGACAAACGTATCGCATCACCGATCTCGAACTGGCGTCGCGCCTTTCGTACTTTCTGTGGAACACCCTGCCCGACGCCGAACTGCTCAATATCGCGAGCCAGGGCCGCCTGAAAGATCCGGTGGTCCTTGAAAAGCAGGTTCGCCGCATGATTGCGGATCCGAAATCCGAGACGCTGGCGACCAAGTTTGCGGCGCAGTGGCTGCACCTGGCCGATCTGGAAGCGATGCATCCGGACGCCTTCTACTATCCGCAGTTCGATCACACGCTCGCGGATGCGATGCGCCGGGAAACCGAACTTTTCTTCGACAGCATTGTTCGTGAAGACCGGAGCGTGGTGGATCTGCTGACGGCGAATCACAGTTTTGTCAACGAGCGTCTTGCCAAACACTATGGGATTCCCGGAATCCTCGGCGACCAGTTCCGCCGTGTGGAACTCCCTTATGACTACCGGCGAGGCCTTCTCGGCAAAGGGGCGATCCTCACTTTGACTTCCGTGGCGGAGCGAACGTCGCCGGTTCAGCGCGGCAAATGGGTGATGGTTGTCCTCTATGGCACGCCGCCTCCGCCGCCGCCGCCGGTGGTTCCGAAGCTGGAAGAGACGTCGGCCGTGTCGGATGGCCGCTCGCTCACGATGCGGGAACGTATGGAAGCGCACCGCGCGAATCCAAATTGCAGTTCGTGCCATCGGCTGATCGATCCGATCGGCCTTTCGCTCGAAAACTTCGATGTCACGGGCGAGTGGCGTGACCTGGACAAAACGGCATCGATCAACGATGCGGGACTTCGGGTGCGATCTCCCGGGATTCCGATCGACACGACAACAACCATGTACGACGGTACGGTGCTCAAGGGCCCCGGCGATCTCCGGCAGGCGATTGTCAGCCGGTCCGACGCCTTTATCAGCAATCTCACCGAGAAGCTGATGGCCTACGCCCTCGGCCGGCGCATGGAATACTTCGACATGCCGGCGATCCGCACAATCACGCGGGACGCGGCCAAAAACAACAACCGTTTTTCATCATTCGTACTCGGGATCGTCAAGAGCCCGGCGTTTCAGATGAGCAAAGCGGAAGCGGCGCCGACGGACGCCGCTCGTTAATCCAGGCACAGGCTTTAGGAGGAGTTAGCAGATGTTCATCACGAAGAAGCATATTTCCCGCCGCACGATGTTGCGCGGCATGGGTGCGACGGTCGCGCTGCCTTTCCTGGAATCGATGTTGCCGGCGATGGCGCCGGCGCCCGCCAAATCGAAGCCGCGCCTGGCCTGCATCGAAATGGTGCACGGCATGGCCGGCAGCACGAAGATCGGCATCGAGAAAACTCTCTGGGCGCCTGCCGCCGAGGGTCGCGAGTTCGACCTGAGCCAGGGCAACCTGATGCCGCTCGAGCCGTTGAAGGAACATGTCACGATCGTCAGCAACACGGACATGCATCCGGCAGAAGCCTACGAACTTCACGAACTTGGCGGCGATCACTTCCGATCGAGCGCCGTTTTCCTGACCCAGGCGCATCCGAAACAGACGGAAAGTTCGGACGTGTTCTGCGGGACCTCGGTCGATCAGATCTATGCGCGAAAATTCGGCCAGGACACGCCGCTGCCCTCCATCCAGCTCTCCATCGAGAGCGTGGATCAGGCCGGCGGCTGCGCCTACAACTACGCCTGCGTCTATACGGATTCCATCAGCTGGGCCACTCCGGCAAAAGCGCTGCCGATGATCCGCGATCCGCGCATGGTGTTCGACATGTTGTTTGGCGCCGGGGCGAACGCCGAAGAACGAGCGGAACGCATCAGCACCGACCGCAGCATCCTCGACTGGATCTCACGCGAAGTTTCCGGATTGAAGGCGAAGCTTCCCGCGTCGGATAAGGCCCGTCTGGACGAATACCTCGAGAATATCCGCGAACTCGAACGCCGCATCCAGAAGATCGAGCAGCGTAACGCCGGCGGCGACGAGCGGGCGTTGCCGACAGCGCCGGTCGGCGTGCCGGATTCTTATGAAGAGCATGTGAAGCTGATGTTCGATCTGCAGGCCACCGCCTTCGCCGGCGACGTCACCCGCGTTTCCTCATTCAAAATGAGCCGCGACGTGTCCGGCCGGGCATTTCCCGAAAGCGGAAACAGCGCGGGTTTCCACGGCGCCTCCCACCATGGGGAGAACGAACAGCGCATCATTCAATTCGGGCAGATCAACAAGTACCACGTCAGTCTGGTGGCGTACTTCATCGAGAAGCTCAAGAAAATTCAGGACGCGGATGGATCGCTGCTGGACAACAGTTTGATTCTTTACGGCTCGCCCATGGGTGACGGCAATTTGCACAATCACAAACGCGTCGGACTGCTGCTCGCGGGACACGCGGGCGGTTCAGTGAAGGGCAAGTTGCATCTGAAGGCTGCCGAAGGCACGCCCACGGCAAATCTGTATCTCGCAATGCTGCACCGGCTCGGCGTCGAGGACGTGGCCGTTTTCGGTGACAGCACCGGCGAGCTGGCAATCTAACGGGGGAATGAACATGCGTAAGAACGTATTGACCGGCTTGACGATGAGCCTCATCGGAATCATCGCCGTCACGGCCATGATCGTGGCGGGCGCCGAAGACGTCCGGGTGGCGAACGCGGCCATGAAAGGCGACCGCGAGGCCGTTCGCAGTCTGTTGAAGGAGGCGGCCGATGTGAACGCGGCGCAGGGAGACGGCATGACCGCGCTGCACTGGGCCGCCATGAACAACGACGTGGAAATGACGCAGATGTTGCTCTATGCCGGCGCAAACGTCCGCGCGGCCACGCGAATCGGAGGGTACACGCCTCTGTTCATGGCTGCGAAGAGCGGTTCATCGAAAGCGGTCGAAGTCTTGTTGAAAGCCGGTTCCGACGCGAAGCTGAAGGCATCGGATGGCTTGACGCCGCTGATGGCGGCGTCCATGGGCGGCGATCGCGCGTCCGCCCGTCTGCTGCTGGATGCAGGAGCCGAGCCGAACGCCAAGGAAACCGAGCTTGGCCAGACCGCACTGATCTTCGCGGCTTCGTTCGATCGCGCCGGCGTGGTCGAGGAACTGGTCCGGCATGGGGCCGACATCAATCAGCCTTCCGCGGTTCGTCAGCCGCCCCCGGTCCCGCAGCGCGGATTCAATCAAAACGCGCCGCCTCCTCCGGCCCCGGCGCCAGGCGCCGCTCCCGCACCGGCCGGCGGCAACAACCAGCCTGCCGCCGCCGCCCCTCGCGGCCAGGGCCAGCGCCGTGGCGCGGCACCCCAGACTCCGGCTCCGCAGGCGGCCGCGAACGCGCCTCAACAGACGCCGCCGCCCGCCGCTCAGCCTCCGCAGCCGCAACAACCGCCATTCCCCGACACTCGCGGGGGCGGCAATCCTCGCGGCGGCCTGACGCCGCTGATGTACGCCTCGCGTGAAGGCAGCCTGTCGGCGGTGAAATCCATCGTCGCGGCCGGCGCAAACCTCAACCTCGTCAGCGGCGACAAGAGCACCGCGGTTCTGCTGGCCGCCATCAACGGAAAGTTCGACGTCGCGAAGTTCCTCGTCGACAGCGGCGCCGATCTCAACATTGCCAGCATGGACGGCGCGATGCCGCTCAACGCCGTGGTGCACACGCAATGGTCGCGTGAGTCGTTCCATCCGCAGCCGACCATCAAGGCCGAGAAGACCACGTATCTCGAACTGATGAAGGCCATGCTCGACAAAGGAGCGGACCCGAATGCGCAGCTCCAGAAACCGCTTTGGTACAGCTCCTACGGTTACGTCTACGAGGCGGCCAGCGAAGTCGGCACGACGGCTTTCTGGCGGTGCGCCCAGGTGGCCGACATGGACGGAATGAAACTGTTGCTCTCCCGCGGCGCCGATCCCAGGATCGCGAACAAGGACGGCGTCACCGCTTTCCTTGCCGCCTCAGGCGCAGGCGCCCACGGTAACGACGAAGTCACTGCCGCCGCCGGCCGCATGGCCGCCGTGCGATATCTCGTGGAAGAACTTCATTTCGATGTGAACTCGATGGATAACGGTTCGACCTTCCGCGGCGAGTCTGTTCAGCAGGGCCAGAACCGGCCGCCCGTACCGGCGGTCGCGGGACAGCCGCCGCAGCCGGCTCAACCGCCTCAACCGCAGGTCCAGCAGCCGAACCCGTTTGCGGGCATGGCTGCAGGTGGTTTCACCGCACTCCACAATGCCGCGCATCGCGGCGATAACGAGATGATTCTCTATCTGGTGACCAAGGGCGCAAAGGTGGACGTGGTCACCGGCAGCGGAATCACCGTCGCCGACATGGCCAACGGGCCGCGCCAGCGCGTTCAACCATTCCCGGAAACCGTGGCGCTGCTCGAAATGCTCGGTTCCAGGAACAGCCACAAGTGCGTTTCCTGCTGATCCCAGGCGTTAGCCCGAGACTCGAACGATGCCGAGGATGAAAATCAATGTTGCAGAGAGGCAAACGAGAACCAGCAGGCCGGTGTACATGCGGTGGATGGCGGCGTACTTATCGGTGACGACTTCCGCGACGACTTTCACGCCGAGCGCCACTTCACGATTGATATCGCCCCAGTTGGCTTCCCGCCATTTTTCGTAATAGGCGCCGACGCCGGCTTCCTTGATGTTGGTCAGGAAGCGCAATCCAAGCAGCTTGTGGCCCGTGGGGTCGGTGTCGCCGATCCTCTTCATTAAGGATGTTACCCGGGGTTTCAGCGCGCCGATGGCCTGCACGAAGATGTAAAGCGAGAGGATGATATAGGCGGTCAAATAAGCGCCCATCCATGCGGGATTCGCCTGCTTTGATCCGAGCACGATTTCCGGCCGTGCAACCAGGAAGAGATTGACGGCATTCACCGCGCCGAGGATGACGAGCGCAAAGCGAGTTTTCTTGTCGGCCATTTCAGAAATGTCGTTGTAGAGATCGAGCAGGTCGGTCAGCGCGCGGTAGCGCTCACGCGGCTCCAGCACCGAGGTTTCGAGAGAGTCCTCCAGTTTCTTGAGTTTTTTCTTCTCGGATTTTTTATCGTCCTTCCTGTCGTCCTTTTTCTCTTCAGTGGATTCGAGGAGGTCGAGTTCGTCGTCGTCCCGCATCGGGGCCAAGTCTAGCCGATACGAAAGGTTTACGGAAGCTGGTTCCTCTTTAGAAATCTTCAATGCGACATCCGGATGACTTCGTAATAAGAATCCAGGCGGCCGGCGCGGAACTGCTCCAGGAGTTCGCCGATCGGCGAAAGGAGGCTGGCGCGATTGCCCGCGGTTTGAAAGCGGCGTCCGCTTGCGACGGAGCGGACGAAGGTGCTGTTGGAATCAATCGGAAGGGCTTCGACGTTCTTATAGAAGTTGCTCCAGTCGTCGTTTTGTTGAAACAGGTACTGCTCGACGTTCGATGTGTAAAACGCCGTCACCGTCGCGCCGTGATCTTTCAGGTAGGCCGCGACCGCCCGTAAGGCGTGAGGTCCGGCAAAATCGCCCACGAGCGGAACAACGACGTTGCGTTTTTCAAGATCCTGAAGGACGCGGAAGTTCTCCGCGGATGCCAGATAACTTCGGTTGTGGCCCTCCGCGTCGGTTTCCGTCATCAACTGCGCGTAGGTCGGCATCCCTCGCCGGCCGCCAAACCCGTTTTGACCCGCGCCGAAGGAGTAGGTGAGGTTCGGGCCCGCATCGAAGAAAGCGTGGAAGACGTAGTGAATCGCGTTGAGGTCTTCCTCTGAAAGAACGAAGCCGCGCTGTTGGGTCAAAAGGCCGGTGATGGACTGGTAATTCCGATCAAAAAGTTCCTGGACCGGCTCTGCGGCAATGTACGCCTGGAGCAGCTTGTCTGCGCTGTCTTCGGCGCTGAGATCTTCGGGCCGGCTTCTAGAAAACAGACGGGAAAGAAAATCCGCGCGATCGGTTGAGAGTTCGAGCAGCGCCTTATACATGAGATGCTGGAGCATGTTCTGCCGCCGGATGTCGACGATGAACGCAATTCTGGGCTGAAGGGCCACAAGGTAAGTGAAGTTCTGATCGGGACCCACGCCCAGATAAACCCCGCCCGGCGCCCGGTCCTTTTTCAATTCATCGATCACCCATTGAAACTGGCGCTCATTCGAGACGAAATTGTCCGACCGGAAGTAGCCGCCGGGCTCGGAGAAATCGGAGACGATCTGCCAGAAATCCGCGTCGCTGATCCGGGTCGGCAGATTGGCAACGGCAACTCTCGGCTCGGACCAAAACCAGAGGGCTGCGGCAAAGACGGTGAATGCCAGCGCGCCGACGACGGGAATTGTCCTGAGCCTTCGCATAACGGACTATTTTTGTTGAAGACGGGTTAGCTCTGCCAGAGTGCGCTTCAGATCGTCAAGTTTTGCTCCAGCCTCTCCAAGTTTTCCATCGGCTGTCAGCCGGCGGTAGTCGGCAAGCGCCTGGTTCGCCCGATCGATCAATCCACGCAGGTCGCCGGCGGAAGATTCAGGTGTGGTTGAAGCTGGACTGGGTGTGACCTGGGTCGTCGTCGGTGGTGGTGGCGCCGAGCTCCCTTCGAGCAGCATATTCAGCGCCTCGCCCAGATTCGACCCATATCCCAAACGGTCCTGAGTCAGCAGCACGACCAGCCGCAATTCGGGCATGGGGCTGCGTTCGGCCTGAAGGTAGATCGGTTCGACGTAAAGCAGAATATCGTCGAGTGGAATGACCAGGAGGTTTCCACGGATCACTTTCGAACCTTGCTGGTTCCATAACGTCAACTGAGAGGACAACTGCGGATTCTGATCGATGCGGGCCTGCATCTGAAGCGGGCCGTCCACGAAACGCGTTTTCGGAAAGTGATAGCCGCGGAGTTTGCCGTAGGCGTCGCCGTCGCTTCGCGCTCCAAGCCAGCCGATAAGATTGTTTCGATTGGCCGGGGTAAAGGGGAGAACGGCGACGAATTCGAGTTTCGTTTCGCCGGGGAACGACATCAGGATGTAAAACGGCTCAACCGCATCCAATGTCTGCTGGTTGCCCTGAGACCGGCCCTGTTGCGCAACCGTCCAGATGTCTTCGCGGTTGTAGAAGACCTGTTCGTTCTCCACGTGATAGGTGGAATAAACCTGCGCCTGAATCATGTTCAGCGTTTCCGGATACCGGACGTGTTTCTTCAGGAACTCGGGCAATGCCGATGACGGCTTGAACAAAGCGGGAAGCATGTGCTGGTAGGCGTTGATCAAGGGATCGGTCGTATCGAAAACGTAAAAAGACACGGTTCCGTTGTACGCGTCGATCACGCACTTCACGCTGTTCCGGATGTAATTGATGCGGCGATCGAGGGAGATCATCGGTCGCGAGTAGGGATACTGCTCGGAGTAGGTGTACGCGTCGATCATCCAGTAAAGGGCGCCGTCCTCGCCGACGACGAGATATGGGTCCTTGTCCAGGCTCAGGAACGGGGCGAGCGACGTGACGCGGTCCACGATGTTGCGCCGGTGCAGCAGAACGCTGTCCGCAGTGATGTCGTTTGAGAAGGGGACCTTCGCAATATCGCCCATCTCGAACGCCAGAAGCAGCCGCCGGAAAAACGAACCCATGCGAATGCCGCCGGTCCCGTCGTAGGAGTTGTAGTTGTTTGCGTCGCCTTCAGGGTAGTTGAACTCCTTTTGCCATGTCTTCGCGTAAACCGGCCAGTCGGTCAACTCGCCGAAATAAATCTCCGGCCTCTTTACCTGAATCTCGGGGCGCGTGCTTTCGACAGGCATGTTGGAGAGGATGAATTGCGGCAGACCTTCCTTTGAGAACTTGCTGACGGGGTTCATCGTCACGCCGTAACCGTGCGTGTAGATCAGCCGCTGGTTGATCC
>JAHFTY010000352.1 GCA_023265365.1 Acidobacteriota bacterium | reverse complement strand
CTGCTGTCCCAATAATGCGAAATCGCAGAAAAGCGTTTTTCCCCTCCTCGACGAGGAGGGGTGGCGCGAAGCGCCGGGGTGGTGCTTTCAATAAATTGGTTTTGTTGAACGAACCGCCCCGCCGCTCCGCGGCACCCCGCCTTGGCCAAGCGGGGAAACAAATCCTCGTCCTGCAACTCCACGGTTTGATATTAAAACCACACCTTCCTACAGCTCAGTTCGCTGGAATGCAAGACCCTCAATGCGGTTTGTAGAGTTCTGCGCCGCCATCGGGCCCCGCAAAGATTTTCTTCATGGGACCGATCGCGCCGGAATCGACGACCACCATCCACGGCTGACGCGATTCAATCGCTTCGGCAAAGACGGTCCGGAATTCTCCGGCGCTTCTCACGCGGCGCGAGCCGAAACCGAAGGCGTGAGCGATGGAGACGAAGTCGGGGCTTTTCATGTCGACGCCAATCGTCCGGCCTTCGAAATGCGCATTCTGAATGTTTCGCAGCACGCCGTAGCCGTCGTCGTCGAACAGGATCACCACAACCGGCGCGTTCTCGTGACGCGCAACGGCCATCTCTCCGATATTGAGAAGAAAGCCGCCATCGCCGGCCATGAGGACAACGGTTTTGTCCGGCTGGGCAACCTGGGCGCCGATGGCCATCGGCAGACCCTGCCCGATGCCTCCGGCCGACGCATGGACCGTCGTGCGAGCCGCATGTCGTTCGACCAGGCGGGCGCCCCATACCGTGGCTGGAACCGTCACGTCGCGCACAAGGATCGCGTCTTCCGGCATGACTTCGCGAATGGCATCCAGCACGCTCTCCCACGGGCCGAGCGTATCCCGCAATCCCGCGCGCAATTCGGAACGCAGCTTCGACACTTCTTCTCGATAATCGTTTTTAGGCTTCACGCCGCGTTCCCGGAGCAGTCTCACAATTGCGGCCAGCGTGGCCTTCGCGTCGCCGACCAGACCGATCGAGTGCGGGAAATTGCGATTGATGGCCGCCGGGTCCGCATCGATGCCGATGTGCTCGGCAGGGGGCGCGAGCGTCCAGTTCGACGTTTCGTTTCCACGGAATCGGACGCCGGCGCTGATCAGAAGGTCCCCCGTATGGATCCAGTGCTTCAACGCCGGATACGTGGCGAAATGGCCGATGCATCGCGCATCCGTTTCCGGAACGATTCCCCGGCCCGACTGTGTGGTGATCACGGCCGCGTCCAGCATTTCCATCAACTCGCGCACTTCGGGACTCGAATCCGAAAGCATGGCCCCGCCGCCCGCCCAGAGGATCGGCCGCCGGGCCGCGGCCATCTTATCGACAGCGGCAGCAAGCTCGCGATCCGAAGGAACGGCGGGAGGAACCCCGGCCGAAACGATTGCAGGATAGTCGATGAGGGCGGCTTGAAAGTCGATCGGAATCTCGACGCTGACCGGTCCCGTCGGCGGACTCATGCATTGCAGGATCGCCTTTCTGAAAACCGCGGGCGCCTGCTCCGCCCGACGCACGCGGTGCGCACTCTTGCCGATGCTCTCGAGCATGGAGAGCTGCCCCTTGCAGTCGTGAATGTATCCGCGCTCCGTGTCCGCAAGCTGCGACGCCACCTGGCCGGTCACGTGCAACACCGGCGCGCCGCCGTTCCAGGACTCAATCAGAGCGCCCGCTGCGTTGCCCGCGCCCGATCCTGTGCTCGTCACCGCCACGCCGAGCTTGCCTGACACGCGGGCGTACGCGTCCGCCATGTTGACCGCCGCGCCTTCGTGGCGCGCGCTGACCACACGAAATCCCCCGTGCCGTTGAAGCGCGTCGAAGATGGGGATGTTATGAATGCTGATGATGCCGAAAATCGTGTCGGCGCCGGCACGTCGAAGTTCGTTCAGCAGCGCTTCCGCCACCGTGATTCCGGGCCTGCTCATCTCGGAACAATTCTCCTCTAAACGGCCGCCCTCCGGCGCGCCGCGCATCGGACCAGTGCGTTGAAACGTTCAGGCTGCTCAATGTAACAGAGATGGCCTGCATCCGGGATCAGTTCAACATGGGCGCGCGGCGGCCATTTTTCCCACACCGGCGTGATCTCGTCGTCAACGCCCCAGATCATTTGAAGGGGAACGTCGATCTCGTCCAGCACACCCCGGGTATCCGCGGAAGCCATGGCGAGAGCCGCAAACTCATATCCGGGCCCGCGGACTTCCGACATCCTCGCAATCGCCTCCGCCACCAGCTCCGGACCGGCGTTCTTCGATAACAGCCTCGGAGCCCGCGATCGGGCGAGTTCGGCAGGCGTCATCGAGCGGATCATCCGCAAACGCTCTTCCAGGTGTTGCGCGCCGCCCTGGGTCGTGTCCGCAAGAATCAGCGACCGAACGCACCGGGGATAGGAGCGATAAAACTCCTGCGCGACGATTCCACCGAAGGAATGGCCGACGACAATCGCAGCGTCGACGCTCAGTGAGACGAGAAGAGAACGGAGAGCGGCCACATAAAAACCGATCGAGGGAGCCGGCTCGTTCGGGTCTGCGGATTTCCCAAAGCCAGGCGCATCCCAGGCAACGACGCGGAACTCGTCCGAGAGGCCGGCAACCTGCCGGTACCACGATCTGGAATTCGATCCGATGCCATGAAGAAGCACCAGCGGGACGCCGCCGCCCGCAACCTCGTAATGAACGCCCGTCAAGACCGGCCGCCCGCTTTCTTCTCGCGAAGGAAGCGACGGAGTTC
>JAHFTY010000351.1 GCA_023265365.1 Acidobacteriota bacterium | reverse complement strand
CGCCCCGTCGCACACCTTAATGGATCGTTGACTTCGAGGACATTGACACTTATGCGACCTCATTCTCTGTTCGCCTCCGCAGCCGCCCTATTGCTGACCCTGGTGACAGCTTCCTTCGCCAGGGCACAGGCGTTCGCGCCGAATTCGGCCGAATTCTTCGAAACGAAAGTGCGTCCGATCCTCGCCGCCAACTGCTTCGGCTGCCATACGGCGTCGGCAATGAGCGGGCTTCGGCTGGACAGTCTCGACGGGATGGCAAAAGGCGGTAAACGCGGACCGGTGATAACGCCGGGATCTCCGGAAAAGAGCCTTCTGATTCAGGCCGTCCGGCAGACGGGCGATCTCAAGATGCCGATGGGTAACAAGCTCAAGGACTCGGAAGTCGACATCCTGGTGTCGTGGATCAACGCCGGCGCGCCTTGGCCCGCCGGCGTTCCGGCCGCGGTCGCGGCGCAGCCGAAGAAAGATTTCTGGTCCTTTCGTCCGCTCCGGGAAGTTTCCGTGCCGGAAACCGCAGACCGGAACTGGGCAAAAACGCCAATCGACCATTTCATTTTGAGCCGCCTCGAGCAGGAAGGGCTGAAGCCTGTTCGCACGGCCGGCAAACGCGATCTCATCCGGCGCGCGACGCTCGACCTGATCGGAGTTCCTCCGACATTCGAGGAAATCGAAGCGTTCGAAAAAGACTCGTCGCCCGGCGCATTTGAAAAGGTTGTCGACCGGCTGCTCGCATCGCCGCACTATGGTGAGCGCTGGGGACGCGTCTGGCTCGATGTTGCGCGCTACGGTGAGGACGACTACCGGAGTCTTGATCCCATGCGTCGCGGATTCAATCCATATCCGAACGGATACCTCTATCGCGACTGGGTGATTCAGGCTTTCAACAACGACCTGCCCTACGACCAGTTCGTCAAAGCACAACTCGCGGGCGACCTGATGGGAGAAGCGAATCTCCACAAGACGCTGCCGGCGACCGGGTTTCTCGGACTTGGTCCGTGGTATTACGACAACGGCGCCGTTGAAGTCACGCGCGCCGACGAGCGCCACGACCGTGTCGATGTCGTGACGCGCGGCTTTCTCGGCCTGACAGTGGCCTGCGCGCGCTGCCACGATCACAAGTACGATCCCATTCCCAACCGCGATTACTACGCACTGGCCGGTGTTTTTCTCAACACGGCCTATACCGAATACCCGCGTGTGCCGAAGGCGGTCGCCGCCCGGTTCAGGCAAATTGAGGACGAGGTCGAGTCGAAACAGAAAATCATCCGCGACATTCAGACGAACCTTGCCTCACAGCTCTCCCAATCCCTCGCATTCGAAACCGCCAGGTACCTCGAGGCGGTGTGGGAGGTCACCGGCACTCCGAAGAAAGAGAAGCCTCAGGCCGTCGAGGACAGGAAACTCGATTACGAGTTGCTCGATCGCTGGATCCAGTTCATGGAAAAGCCCAGCGATCTGTACCCGAACAAGAAGGCCTGGCAGGAGATGATGAAGAAAGGCGGTAACCCGCAGCAGGCGAAGCGCCTGGCACAGCAGTTTCAGGACAAAGTCATGGAAGTGATGCTGGCCGTGAATAAGCTGCGCGAGGAAAACGAAATCATCGCGGCCAAAGCGCTGCCCGGCACGACTCCGAAGAAACGCGCCAACAAACCGAACGAGTTCATCACCAACGACGACTTCTGCCCGAACTGCGGGCTTCAGTTGAAAAACCTGCCCGACCAGGAAATGGCGTTCTACACGGAGATCTTCCAGCGCGACCTCAGCGGCGACGATCCAGGAATGATGCCGAATGCCCGAACCAAACCCGGCGTCCTGCTGTTCAACGGCTGGGCGCTGGAGAAACGCACCGGAGCCGAGTCCCAGGCGATGATCGCCTCAATCCGGAAGGATATCGAGGAAGCCCAGAAAAAACTCCAGCCGGGTTACTCCTTCATCCATGGCGTTAAAGACACCGATTCTCCCGTCAATCTCCCGATCAGTCTTCGCGGCGACCCCTACAATCCCGGACCGGAAGTGCCGCGCCATTTTCTGAGCGCGCTGAGCGACGGCGAACCGAAACCCTTCACCAACGGCAGCGGACGGCTGGAACTGGCCGAGGCGATCACGAAGGAACCCCTCGCGGCGCGGGTCATCGTGAATCGGATCTGGAAAGGCCATTTCGGAACGGGCATCGTCGATACACCAAGCAATTTCGGCATGGCCGGCGAGCGTCCCACTCACCCCGAGCTGCTGGAGTACCTCGCCGCCAACTTCGTCCGCAACGGGATGTCCATCAAGAAACTCCACCGGGAAATCATGCTCAGCGCGGTCTATCAACTCAGCAGCGCCAACGAAGACAGCGCTTATGCGAAAGACGGAGGCAATCGCCTGTACTGGCGCGCAAGTCCCAAACGTCTGGACGCGGAACAGATCCGCGACTCGATCCTTTCGGTCGCAGGCACGATCGACACATCCATCGGCGGACCGTCGCAGCCCCTCACTCCCATCGATAAACGACGCACGGTCTACGGCAAGGTCGGCCGTTACAAGCTCGACGAATACCTCCAACTGTTCGACTTTCCGAGCCCGAACATCAGCGCCGAAAAGCGGTTTACCACCACGGTTCCCCTTCAGCGCCTCTTCATGATGAACAGCGACTTTGTGCAGATTGCCGCCGAGGCACTCGCGCGCCGCGTCTCATCGGAAGAGTCCGATAGCGCGCAGATCAGCCAACTGTATCGAATGGTGTACG
>JAHFTY010000350.1 GCA_023265365.1 Acidobacteriota bacterium | reverse complement strand
AACGCTGGGCGACAAGGGAAGAGTAACCCCGAATGGTTTTCGGGGCACCTGTACATGGAGCCTCTGCAGAACTGGATTCGCAGCAACCGTCCCGCGCACGGCCGTGGCCAGGCGCCGTTTCCACGGAAGCAGTCCAGCATGGCGACTAGAAACGGCAAGACCGCAAAACGTTGCTTTCAGTTTCGCCTCGCAAGGTTCCAGTTCATCCGGTAGTGGGTCAAGTGACCCACTACCGGAAATACCTTTTCCTTATGCGGCCAGCTCCGGGATACGCCGATTCAGCTCCGCCCAGCCGTCGCCGACCGCCTGGCGGACGAGCTGCATCGAGCCCGCAAAGACTCCCGGTGGCATCACCATCTGCCAGACGCGGGTCATGTTCTCGCGGTCGTCGTTACCGAGCAGCGGGAACATCCACGCGATGAGTTCCGGGTTGCGGTTCGCGGGAACGCCGCCGGCCATGATGCCGACCGCCTTGCCCTGGTCAGGCACTGAGACACGCTCCCTGATGATTCGGTACAAGTGCGTGTCTTCCTTGTCGAGGTGAATATCGAGGTGGAACTTGAAGGCGGCGGTCGCACGCGCCGTCTTCAGCGGATCGCGCGCGGAAACCGCATTGCTTAACTCATCGAACGCGGCGTCGAGGCCCCGGTGGTCCTTCACGTACGCCTCAGCGATCAACGGCGCGACCTCTTCGAGGGCGGGGAAAACGGCCAGTTCCTCCCCGTGGGCGTGCCACTCCAGCACCTCGTTGAAGAACCGGAAACGCTCGACCGTCGCCTCGATCCCCGGTTTGCCACGCGCCGCGTCAAGTGCAGCCGCGTCGATGCGGGTCATGTCTGCCCGAAACGCATTGTGGATCGCCAGTATCGCGTCGATCGGGCCCACTGTGATCGACTTCTCTTGAACCATATGTTTTGAAATCATCTGACACTCCTTATCTAAGTTTTTGACAGGCTGATCATTTGCAGCCGAAAACTTCATCTCGACTGACGCGGTCTACTGCAGAGGAATTCTGTCTTTGTTCGTGTCAAGCCACCGATCAAAGGTTTGCAGCGACGGATTGAGCGATCGCGCGACATCGATATTCCGGGCGCCGAGGACCTCATTCTCGAAGTCGCGGTCAACCTGGAACATGTTTCCCAATTCGTCGGCTCCCGGGAAACCGAAACCGCGGTAGGCGTCCGCCTCGACGGCGTGGTATTTGACGGAGATGCCGAGACCCTTCGCAAGCTTCTCGCTCATCTGGTCGATGGTCAAAAATTCGCCGGCGATGCCGACTGTTTTGCCGGCGTACTTCGGCCCGGCCTTGAAGACGCCGTAGGCGACCTTTCCTATATCCTCGGCCGCGATACCGGCCAGCCGCCGGTCACCCATCGGAAACGCCCAGGCATAGACACCGTCAGCGCCCTTCTTGGGACCGAGACCGAACCCGTATAGGTTGTCCCAGTAGAAGGACGTCACGAGATACGTGACGGGGAGCCCTGCGAAATATGTGTCCGCTTCGGCCTTCGCGTCGAAGTGCGGAACGCGGTACTTCTCCTGAAGCATCGGCATCCGGGTGTCGTTCGGAGACATCAACTTCCGCGTGTCTTCGAGCGTCGACCAGATCACGTGCCCGAGTCCGGCCGCCTTCGCCGCCTCAGCCATGTTCCTGGCCTGAGCCTTTTCCTTCTCACCGGAGAAGTGCTCCCAAAAGTTGGTGACACAATATGCGCCGTACGCGCCCGCAAACGCCTTCTTGAGGCTCTCCACGTCGTCGAGGTCTGCCTTCACGATCTCTGCGCCCTTCGCGGCAAGGGCCTGTGCGCTCTCTTTGTTCGGGTCGCGCGTTATGGCCCGGCACGAGAATCCGCCGTTTTGGTCTGCAAGAATAGCGCGCACCAGGCCACCGCCCTGTGCTCCTGTCGCGCCTACCACCGCAATCACTTTGTTATCCGTCATGACCGAACTCCTTTCTTAGTTACTATCGTTAGACCAACTATCGTTTAAACGACTATTATACCACCCACATTCTTTCAAGGGTTGGCTCCCGGCCTGCCGCCGGATCAGGGAAACGTGCCCATGTTTGCAATTACTGCGTCCAGCAGATCCCCCAGTTGCCGCAACCGTTCCTGCCCCAGGTGACCGAGCAGGGCTTTAGGCAACTTCGCCACGTGAGGGTCGAGATCACGAAGCAAGGCGAGTCCCTGCTCCGTTACGCCCACCTCCACGACCCGGCGATCCCGGCGGCTGCGCACCCGATCGACCAACCGCTGTTTGACCAGCCGATCCACCAGCCGGGTGACGTCCGGGTCGAGCGCAATCATCCGCTCACCCACGTCACTCGAGGCGAGTCGCGCCGGATGGCTTCCACGCAAGATGCGCAAGACGTTGTATTGCGCGACCGTCAAGTCGGCAGATGTTTTCAGGTATTTGGCCCACGGTTCCTGGACGCGGCTCGCGGCCATGCGCAAACCAAGCAACACCTTCTCCTCCCGTGAGGAGAAGGGGGACTTTTGCTTCAGCTGTTGTGCGACGACATCGATCATGGATGGGAACAATATACGTTTAAACAACTATCGTCAAGCGGAATATTTGCCAATTACTTGCGACCGAGATCATGAACGATCTTCCAGAGCTCTCGGCCGACTTGCCAAACAAGTCCTGTGTAACGCCGAACGGTTTACGAATCCGTTCTCAACTCCCCAGAAGTCGGGTTCGCGGTACGTCGAGCTGGATTTACGCCCCGATTAC
>JAHFTY010000205.1 GCA_023265365.1 Acidobacteriota bacterium | reverse complement strand
CACCGAGATCGTTGTGCAGATTCCAGCAGCGGCCGTCACGGGCGCGCTCAAGTTGAAAACCGGAAACGGCGCGGCAGTCTCGAACACGTACAACTTTGCGGTGGGGATCACATCGTCCGATCTGACCGCCAGCATCGCGTTTCTGGATGCAAACAATTTCGCCGTGAACGAAATCGTTGTGAATGAAGGAGCGTCCCTCCAGGCCCGCATCCGTGTCGTGGATAACGGCGGAACGGTGAGGACGGATATTCCGGTGACTTACTCGAGCCTGAATCCGGACGTCGCGACCGTCGGTTCGAGCGGTGTCATTCAGGGGCTGAAGCCCGGCTTCTCCACGCTCACCGTGTCGGGCGGCGGTTTCACGCGAACCGGAACCATCACCGTCGTTCAGGTCAACACCGGGTCAACGGCGCTGGCTTCGACCGGAATCGCGCAGGACTCTTCCGGGCGCGTCTATATCGCCGCCACTTCCGACAACACCATCCGCACCGCAGGCAGCGCCACGCAGACGCCTCAAGTTTATGCGGGAATTCCGCAGAGCGCCGGATTCACGAACGGCCTTCGGCTCGAGTCCCGTTTCAATGCGCCCCGCTTCATCGCGCTGGATCCGTCCGACGGGTCGCTGTATGTCTCGGATTCCGGTAATCACGCGATCCGGCGAATCCGGTCCGGCACGGCGGGAACCGTCGAGACGCTCACCGGCAACGGTTCACCCGGCCGGCAGGACGGAGTCCTGGCCTCGGCCTCCTTCAATAATCCGCAAGGCATCGCGATCGACAGCTCACGCAATCTGTGGGTCGCCGACTCCGGCAATCACACGGTTCGAAAAATCAGTCTGGTGGATGGAACCGTGAGCACGATTGCCGGCCTTGCCGGAAGCTCCGGATTCATCGATGGAGCCGGAGGGCAGGCGCGTTTCAACGCACCCACCGGCATTGCGATCGAGACCGCGAACACGGCCGCGCAACTGGACCTGATCGGACAGGCCGGTGCCGCCGCCATCAACCTGATCGTGGCCGACACCGGCAATGGCGCCATTCGCCGCATCAAAGCCGGCGGCGAAGTCGAAACCGCCGGAACGCCGGCGAACAATGCCGCGCGTCTCGCCGATGCGAAGCCCGAGTCCTTCAGCATCACCACTTCGCTGCAATTCGACGCGCCGACCGGCGTAGCAGTCGACCGGCTGGGCAACATCTATGTCTCGGAAACAAACTCCGGAATCCTGAAAAGCATTCTTCGCTTCGGCAGCGCTATTTCTGTGGTGCAGTCGGGGCTGGCCCAGCCGAAAGGAGTCATCGTTACGCCCCTGGGCAAAGTCGTGGTCACGGACAACGGTAGGACCGCGAAAGAAATCGGTTACGGCGCTCCGGAGATCTCGAGTATCACGCCACAACCTGTGAGCGGCGCCCAGATCACGGTTCGCGGCAAGAATTTCGCCCCAGAAACAGCGGTCATCGTTTCGGGAGTCTTCGTCACCGAACTGGATGTGCGCGATACCGAAACCATTGTTTTACGTGTTCCCGCAAATCTGCCCGAGGGATTGACGACCGTTACCGTGCTGAACCGGGGCGGACTTCAGGGCCGCCTCACCTCCGACCTGACGCTGCGCGCCGCGCAGACGCCGCACACGCTGAGCGGCAATCTGCTCGTCTCGTCAAACGTCACGCTTCGCATGGAACCGGGCGTCAGTCTGAGGGCTCGGCCGGGCGCGGTCCTTCGCGTCGAAGGAACGTTCATCGCCGACGGAACCGGCGCCGCGCCGATCCGGCTCACGTCCGATTCCCCGAATCCAAATGCCGGCGCCTGGGGCGGGCTGATCTTCGCCGACTCCGCCGTGGATGCCGTGCTGGACGCCAACCTCAACTACGTCTCCGGCTCCATCCTGCGCAACGTCATCTTCGAATTCGGCGGCGGCATTTTTATTCAGGACAGCTTCCCGCTCATCGACTCCACCTCCGTTCTGCGCAGCACTTCGCCCGCCAACATCACCAGCGCCAACTACGGCCCCGGCGCGCTGACGGTTTATTACAAGTCCAATGCCGATCCCGCCAAAACCCTGCTCGTCCGCAACTCCCGTTTTGAAGACAACACCGGCACCGCAGTTGAACTCGAAGCGTTTGAAAGCAGTCCTCCGGCCGTGGGCTCCGTGCAATTCAGCGGCAACAGCGTCGCTCGAAACCAGATCGGTCTGCTGATCGCCGCCGCCGATTCCATGAACATCCGGGTTCTGGGAAACACCGTCGATGCCAACCGGCTGGGTCTGAATCTGTCGATTTCCATCCCGGAAAGCACGAAGGTCCGGGTCGAAAATAATGTGTTCAGCCGCCACAACCAGTCCATGGGAGACGTCGCCGGCATGTACATCAACGGAGGCGCTCCGGTCATTACCAAAAACCGGTTTGTGGACAATACGACTTCAAGCAGTCCGCCGGGCCGGCCCACGGCCAGCGCTCTTTATGCCTATCGCATGTCGGGCAGCCTCACGTTCAACACCTTCGAAGGCAACGGCGGCGCTTCAGCCACCATGCTGTTCAGTTCCGGCGCCGCGGCGGTGCACAGCAACAACGTCTTCGCCAATACCGACAGCTACGAGCTCTACCTGGATAATCCCACTGCGGAACCTCGCAATCTGGACGCGTCCGGAAATTTCTGGGCGGAAACCGACATCCGGGCGGTCGAACAGCACGTCTACGATTTCGCCGACACCTTTGCCACCGGTCACGGACGCGCCGCCCTGTCCGGCTTCCTGTCCGCGCCCGAACCGAACGCGCCCGCGCCCACGAAAGCCGTTCCGTCTCCAACGGTCGTGCCTGCACCCGCACCCGGCGCTCTGCAGGGAATTCTCACGTCCGACCTGACACTGCGCGCCGCCGACACACCGCACACCCTGGCGGAGCATCTCCTCGTATCGCCGGGCGTCAAACTGACGATCGAGCCGGGCGTCATCCTGAAAGCAAATCAAGGCAAGGTCATTCGTGTCGAGGGCACCCTCATCGCCGACGGCGCCGCCACATCTCCGATCCGCCTGACATCCGGCGCCGCGTCGCCGGCTGCCGGCGGCTGGGGCGGGCTGATCTTCGCCGACTCCGCCGTGGATGCCGTGCTGGACGCCAACCTCAACTACGTCTCCGGCTCCATCCTGCGCAACGTCATCTTCGAATTCGGCGGCGGCATTTTTATTCAGGACAGCTTCCCGCTCATCGACTCCACCTCCGTTCTGCGCAGCACTTCGCCCGCCAACATCACCAGCGCCAACTACGGCCCCGGCGCGCTGACGGTTTATTACAAGTCCAATGCCGATCCCGCCAAAACCCTGCTCGTCCGCAACTCCCGTTTTGAAGACAACACCGGCACCGCAGTTGAACTCGAAGCGTTTGAAAGCAGTCCTCCGGCCGTGGGCTCCGTGCAATTCAGCGGCAACAGCGTCGCTCGAAACCAGATCGGTCTGCTGATCGCCGCCGCCGATTCCATGAACATCCGGGTTCTGGGAAACACCGTCGATGCCAACCGGCTGGGTCTGAATCTGTCGATTTCCATCCCGGAAAGCACGAAGGTCCGGGTCGAAAATAATGTGTTCAGCCGCCACAACCAGTCCATGGGAGACGTCGCCGGCATGTACATCAACGGAGGCGCTCCGGTCATTACCAAAAACCGGTTTGTGGACAATACGACTTCAAGCAGTCCGCCGGGCCGGCCCACGGCCAGCGCTCTTTATGCCTATCGCATGTCGGGCAGCCTCACGTTCAACACCTTCGAAGGCAACGGCGGCGCTTCAGCCACCACGCTGTTCAGTTCCGGCGCCGCGGCGGTTCACAACAACAACATCCTGGCGAACACCGACAGTTACGCGCTCTACCTCGACAATCCAACCGTGACGCCACGAAACCTGGATGCCACGAGTAATTATTGGAACGCCGCCGGCTCCAGCGCGATCGGCAGCCGCATTTACGATTTCAACGACACGCTGGCCACCGACCATGGGACGGTCAGCTTTACACCATTCCTGTCCGACCGGGAACCCCTCGCCGGCGCTACTCTGCCAACGATCAGCGCGGTCTCCCCTGCTTCTTCGGTTTCTGGAACGATTGCCGCAACCCTTACCGGAACGAATCTCCAAAACGCGACTTCAATCATCGTGGGCGGCAGCGGCGTTTCTGCCGCGATCGCGGCGGGAGGAAATGCCGCCAGTCTTCCCATCACCATCACGATTGCGGCGGGCGCCACACCGGGGTTACGCCCGCTCACGGTGGTGACATCGGCAGGGACGTCGAATTCGTATTCAGGATTCACGGTGTTGCCGCCGCCACCGGCGCTGGCCGGTATCAATCCCTCGAGCGGGAGTCTGGGCGCGAGTCTTGCAGTGACGTTGACGGGAACGAATTTCGTCACGGGGGCGACGACCGTCGCCGTGAGCGGAACCGGAGTGGTCGGGAGCCTCGTCGACGTCACCGGCACGACGTCAATGACGGCGACGTTCACGATCGATCCGTCCACCAGCCTTGGAACGCGCGGCGTCACGGTCGCCACGAGCGGAGGAACCAGCGCTTCGGTTCCCTTCTCCGTGGTTGCGTCGAGTGCGGCCGTCCAGTTTCTCGATTCAACGGACGCGCCGATCAAGGAAATCGTCGTCAATGAAGGCAACACACTGGCAGCGCGCACGCGGGTGCTCAACGCAAGCGGCGCGATCGTCAACGGTGCGAGCGTTTCGTTCGCGAGCAGCAACGCCGAGGTCGCTTCCGTCGACGCGAGCGGCAATATCTCAGGGAAGAAGTCCGGCTTTTCGACACTAACCGCCTCGACGGGCGGACTGATCGGAACGGCAACGATAACCGTCGTTCAGGCGAATTCGAACGCAGCCGTCCTCGATGTGACCGGCATTGCCCGGGATTCATTGAATCGGATCTACGTCGCGGTTCCGGCGGATCATACGATTCGGGTCGCCGCAGGCGTGACGCAACCCTTCGAACTCTACGCCGGCACGCCCCAGAGCCCTGGCCTTCGAAATGACACGCGGCTTCAGTCCCTCCTGAACCGGCCCAGTTTCATTGCTGCCGATTTGGATGGCACCTTGTACGTGACCGACTCGGACAACCATGTCATTCGACGCATCAACCCTGGCCCGTCAGGTCGAGTGGAGACGCTCGCGGGCACGGGCAGCGCCGGCAGTCAAAATGGTTCACTCGCGTCGGCGACATTTAGAAACCCCCAGGGCATCGCGCTGGACAGTTCCAGAAATCTCTGGGTCGTCGACTCCGGCAATAACACGATCCGGAAGGTGAACCTGACTGCCGGCACGGTCGAAACGGTGGCGGGTCTTGCCGGCGCCACTGGAGCTGCCGACGGCATGGGTTCGCAAGCCCGTTTCAATGCTCCGACAGGGATCGCAATCCATACCCAGACTCCCCTCCAGAATCTTGGACTGTTCCGGGAAAACACTTCCAGCGACACCATCCGCCTGATCGTCGCGGACACCGGAAACGGCACAATTCGATCGGTCCTTCCGTCGGGTCTGGTCGAAACCATCTCGGTGGCTGGCGGCAGCGCACTGACGGTCGAGAACCAGAAATGGAACGCGGACTCCGGCGCCGCGCCACTTCGATTCGATTTGCCGACGGGCGTCGCCGTGGATAAAGTCGGCAACATCTACGTTGCGGAAACGAACACCGGCCTGCTCAAAGCGATCCTCAACATCGGCGCCGTTGTGAATTCGGTTCAGACCAATACGGTCCGAAGGCCGAAAGGAGTCGCTGTCAATGCTTCAGGCAGCGTCCTCGTTTCGGACCTCAACAAGTCCATCCAATCCATCCAATTCGGTGCGCCCGAAATTGTGAGCATGATTCCAGAGCCGGTCAGCGGAGCGAGAGTCACCATCAAAGGAAAGAATTTTGCCCCGGAAAGCCGGCTGGTCGCTTCCGGAACGTTGGTTTCCGACTTTGAAGTACGGGACACCGAAACGATTCTGGCGACGGTTCCGCCGCTTCCGGCCGGCGCGCTCGCGAATTTCGCGATCCTCAATCGCAGCGGACTGCGTGGAATTCTCACGACTGACCTGACACTGAAAGCCGTCGACACGCCGCACGTCCTGTCCGGAAACGTGCTGGTGTCACGCGGAGTCACGCTGACCGTCGAGCCCGGCGTCAATCTGGACCTCAACGGTTTCTTTATCCAGGTCGACGGAACGCTCCGGGCGAGTGGAACGGCAGACCGCCGAATCGTCATTCGGAATACCGGTTCCTCCGCGGAAAGCCGATTGTCTTTCACCGCATCGAGCCAGTCCTGGAACGCGTCGACGGGAGGTGGCTCGATCCTCGACTACGTGGATCACCAGGGTTCTTTGATCCTCATCAGCGGGACCGCACCCCGCATCAGCAATTCATCCATATCGAACAATGCGTCGGATGCGATTTGGATCGAAGGCGGCACGTCTCAGGTCATCAATTGCGTGCTCAGGGGAAGCGGCCGGGCGATCCTGATCTCCGGCTCACCCCTCATCCAGGGCAACACTTTCGAAGACAATCAGGCCGCGATCTACATTACAAGTGGGGCAGCCACGCCGATCATCGACGGGAACCTGATGCGAAACAACAACGGCGGCAGTTTCTACGGCGCCATCCGGATCGACGGTTCCCAGGCCATCATTCGAAACAACACGATCATTTCAAACTCGAACGGGATCACCATCTTTGGCGGCACACCCTCCATCACTCAGAACAACCTGGCCGGCAATACGGCGTACGACATCGCTCTTTTCCAGGATGCCGCCAATGACATTCAAGCCACTCAGAATTGGTGGGGCACGACCGATCTGGCCGCTGTTCGATCGCGAATTCTGGACAGTGAAGATGACTTCCGTTTGAAAACGGTTCTGATTTCGACGGTGTTGACCGGCCCGTCCGCGACTGCACCCCGAAATGACCTGGTCACTCCGATTCCGCCACCTCAAGCCCCGCCGCCAACCGCCAAACTCGCCGGTGTCATGATTGCCGATGCGAGGTGGAGCGCAGCCGACAGTCCCGTCAAGCTCACGGGCCACCTTAAAGTCAGCACTGGAACCACACTCACGATCGATCCCGGCGTGTCGCTGGATCTCAATGGTTTCCTCATCCAGGTCGACGGAACGCTCCGGGCGATGGGAACGGCAGACCGCCGAATCGTTATTCGGAATACCGGTTCCTCGGCGGAAAGCCGATTGTCTTTCACCGCATCGAGCCAGTCCTGGAACGCGTCGACGGGAGGTGGCTCGATCCTCGACTACGTGGATCACCAGGGTTCTTTGATCCTCATCAGCGGGACCGCACCCCGCATCAGCAATTCATCCATATCGAACAATGCGTCGGATGCGATTTGGATCGAAGGCGGCACGTCTCAGGTCATCAATTGCGTGTTCAGGGGAAGCGCCCGGCCGATCCTGATCTTCTCCGGCTCACCACTCATCCAGGGCAACACTTTCGAAGACAATCAGGAGGCGCTCTACATTACAAGTGGGGCAGCCACGCCGGTCATCGACGGGAACCTGATGCGTAATAACAGTGGAGGAATCCGAATCGATGGCTCGCAGGCCATCGTTCGAAATAACACGCTGACGCTGAGCACGAACGGCATTTCCATCTACGGTGGGACGCCGTCCATCACTCAGAACAATCTGGTTGGCAACCGGGGTTACGACATCATCGTCTTCCAGGGCGCCACGTCCGACATTCAGGCCGCTCAAAACTGGTGGGGCACGACAAATTCATCAGAAATCGGCGGCCGGATATTTGATTTTGACGACGATTTCCGGTTGCGGCGGGTCAGCTTCACACCGATCCTTACCCAACCGGCGGCCGCGGCGCCGGCCATACCGAGTCCGTAGCGATCATGCGTTTTGATTTCCAGGCGGTTCTCATCACACTCGCACTTGGCGCCGGCCTGGCGTTCGGGCAATCCGCGCCGGTCATCAGCGCGGTTTCGGCTTCACCGCCGGGAATCTCACAGACGCTGGCGCCGTTGAGTGGAGGCGCGTTCACGCTCACCCTCAGAGGGCAGAACTTCGAGGCGGGCTCTCAGGTCTCGATGGGCGGCACCGTGCTGGCAACGACCTTCGTGAGCGCCACCGAGGTGACGGCGACGGTGCCCGCCGGTTCCCTTCTTACAGCAGGCACGGCAGCGATCAAGGTCACCAATCCGGGGAACGCGATTTCCAACAGTATCGACCTTCGCGTCGTCGAGCGCGGCGA